>NZ_JAWOTC010000033.1:0-52802 GCF_033338675.1 Vibrio sp. Vb1574 | reverse complement strand
GAAACTCAGTATATTGTTTGATAATTATTCAATTTCGGACGACTTGGTTTTCTGTCCGAATTACGCAACAAAGCCATCAATAAGTCTCAAGCTCCTAATGAGCTTACTATTTATGCTATATCTAACCCTGATGATACTTGGGATAGCTTCCGACGTAATAAAAGTAAAGATGCAAAAAAAATAAAAAATAGAATTTTCTCAGAACAAAACTATATTTGTGCGTACTGTGAAATTGAATTATGTGAAGATAATGTTTTTGAGCATCATAGAAGAGTTGAACACTTTAACTCAAAATCTGGTTGGGTGGTAGGTGATGCTCAACCAAATTGGCACTTGGACTGGAATAATGTTATTGGTGTGTGTATTGGTGGTACCGATAGAAATAACACTGAACAGTTTGTTATGCCAGACAATAAATCATGTGATTCATATAAAGAACACCTCGAAACTAACCATGGAGAAAGTAAAAAGTGGCTAGGAAAAATTGTATCTCCCTTAGAAGATAATTTGAGTAGTGATATGTTTAACTATTCTCTAGCCGATGGAAAGCTTGAAGTTAATTTAGATACTGCAAACTTAAAAACATTTGAACACAACAATTTTGGAACAAGTTCAGAACTTCTCGAGTCTACTATCGAAAAGCTTAATTTGAATTGTGATCGACTAAATCTTGCAAGACGAGAAGTCCAATTTAGTTTAGAAAGATTAATAGCATCCTTCAGAAAAACAAATGATATAAACAAATTCAAGTTTATGCTGCGTAAGTGGGCCGGGGTAGATGGACCTCTTTACTTTCAAACAACCAGAGATATATTGGTTAGAGAAAATCGGATTGCTAGAAAAGCTCTAGAGGATTAATCCCATACCCTTCAATATAAAATCCTTGTTCGCTGGGTCGGTCACACCAGATTGGCCCTGTAATTTTATCCCAAACCTTACTTTGCTCAATTCTCAATCTCTAAGTCAAAACAAATTACCAAGTTGTGATAGAGTGAAGAAAAGAGTCGTTTTCTTAATTTAATTACGAGTTAAACAACCCACTCATCAATCATATCAGCCCAGTCCTGTAGCATTGATGCACGTTGCTCTCGATATTCAGCTTTATTGTAAACTGCCCTCACCCCTTTCTGCTCGTGCGCCAGGCATTTTTCTATCCAGTCGGTATTGTACCCTGCTTCATGCAGCAATGTGCTTGCTGTTCGACGTAAATCATGAGGTCCAAATTTATTCAATGACTGGCCCTCCTTTTGCGCGGCCTTGTATGTCAAATCCATGACTCGGTTCATCGTCGCACTACTCATTGGAGCATCAGAGTCATAACGGGAAGGAAGAATGTAATCAGAACCACCGGCAAATGTCTTTAAGGCGATGAGAATGTCCATAGCCTGGCGTGACAAAAATACCAGGTGCGGGTTACGTCGTTTCATTCTCTCCTTGGGGATCGTCCACAACGCTTCACTAAAGTTAATTTCATTCCAGGTTGCATTGGTTAACTCGCTTTTGCGCACCATAGTCAACAACAGCAACTTTACCGAAGCACGAATCGAAGGGGTTGTACCTACCTTTTCCATATAGCGGTACATCAAACCGATCTCAGCCGGCGTTAATGTTCGGTCTCTTGGTTCAAATCGAGCAATACTGGCGGGCCTCACCAAGTCTGCCGGGTTCTCAACTTTCTGCCCTCTCTCAATCGCCCAACGATACACCTGGAGTACAATGTCACGCGTATGCACAGCTGTTGCCGGTGCTCCACGCTCTACTATCGCGTCAGTCAATGCTCGCAGATCTTCATGAGTGATTTCTGTCAGCTTCTGATTGCCAAATTTACCCTCTAACTCTCGGGCATAGACTGAGCGACGCATATCCCGGGTAGAGTCAGCCATCTGATAGCCACGCAGCCATTTCTGAGCCCAGGCACCAAAAGTTTCAGCATCTTTGGCTCTCGCCTTAGCACGGGCTTTCTCTTTGGCCGGTGACTTTCCATCAGTAACCATTCTCTTCGCTTCATTGAGACGCTCACGCGCTTCTGCTAACGTGATGCCTCCTACTCCATAGCGACCAAAGGTAATGGTTTCTTGTCTGCCATTGATCGAGTAATTGTAGCGAAAAGAGATAGAACCTGCGGTAGTGACAGCAACATAGAGGCCATCACGATCATTGACTTTGTAAAGTTTATCTTTGGGTTTGAGATTGCGTAGCTTGGTATCAGTCAGCATGTTTCGACCTATTATTCTTGTTTGATACCATGCTGAAAAACCTCTAAAAAACTAGAAATTAATCTTTATAAAACAGATAGATATAAATATTAATACCATGCCCCATCAAAAACACTCAGCATGGTATCGGGCGTAATCCATGGCATTACCGATGAATCATACCCATCAAAATACCACGGTCAAACCGTGCTTGGCGTTGCCAGACATTGCCAAAAATGACTAAGCCAAAAACAAAAAAAGTCCGCAATTACGCGGACTTAAGTATGATTTAGTGCTTGTTAATGCTAGACCTTTCTTAAAGGAGCATTATTCCCACTCGATAGTCGCTGGTGGCTTACCTGAAATGTCGTAAACAACACGAGAAATGCCATCAACTTCGTTGATAATACGGTTAGATACCTTACCTAGGAAGTCGTATGGTAGGTGTGCCCAATGAGCAGTCATGAAGTCGATAGTTTCTACCGCACGTAGAGACACAACCCAATCGTACTTACGGCCATCGCCCATTACACCAACAGAACGTACTGGTAGGAATACCGTGAACGCTTGAGATACTTTGTTGTATAGATCAGCTGCGTGCAGTTCTTCAATAAAGATAGCATCAGCACGGCGTAGCAAGTCACAGTATTCTTTCTTGATTTCACCAAGAACACGAACACCTAGACCTGGACCTGGGAATGGGTGGCGGTAAAGCATGTTATAAGGCAGGCCTAGCTCTAGACCAATCTTACGTACTTCATCTTTGAACAGCTCACGTAGTGGCTCAACAAGACCCATTTCCATGTCATCTGGAAGACCGCCTACGTTGTGGTGCGATTTGATCACGTGCGCTTTACCAGTCTTAGATGCAGCTGACTCGATTACATCAGGGTAAATCGTACCTTGAGCTAGCCATTTCGCGTTTTTCAGCTTCTTAGACTCTTCATCGAATACATCTACGAATACGTGACCGATAGTCTTACGCTTCTCTTCTGGGTCAGACTTGCCTTCAAGTGCTTTTAGGAAGCGTTCTTCAGCGTCAACTTTGATGATGTTCAAACCAAATTGGTCGCCGAACATATCCATTACTTGTTGACCTTCGTTTAGACGAAGTAAACCGTTATCAACAAATACACACGTTAGCTTGTCGCCGATTGCACGGTGAACCAGCATCGCGACTACCGATGAATCAACACCACCAGATAGACCTAGGATAACTTCGTCGTCACCCACTTGCTCTTTAATGCGAGCAACCGCGTCTTCGATGATAGATTCCGAAGTCCATAGACGCTCACAGCCACATACGCCAAGAACAAAGTTCTCAAGCATTTGTAGGCCACCTTTTGTGTGTGTCACTTCTGGGTGGAACTGAACACCGTAGTATTTCTTCTCTTCGTTCGCCATCGCAGCGTAAGGACAAGTGTCTGTCTCACCAACTTTTACGAAATCGGCTGGGATCTCTACTACTTTGTCGCCATGGCTCATCCAAACGTCTTGAGTTGCTTCAAGGTCTTTAAATAGAGCACATTCACCAGAAACTTTAACCTGAGCGTA
The DNA here is from genome assembly GCF_033338675.1 of Vibrio sp. Vb1574. NCBI lineage: Bacteria > Pseudomonadati > Pseudomonadota > Gammaproteobacteria > Vibrionales > Vibrionaceae > Vibrio > Vibrio sp. Vb1574. Next base: position 49,053 of record NZ_JAWOTC010000033.1, on the reverse strand, counting down.
GCCAAACTCACGTTCGTTAGAGCCCGCTACTTTGCCTCCTAGCTGTTCCGCCATGGTTTGCATGCCGTAACATACGCCAAGCAAAGGAACACCAGAATCAAACACATATTGAGGCGCGCGTGGAGAGTTCTCTTCCGTTACGCTTTCTGGACCGCCAGATAGGATAATGCCATCTGGGTTGAATTCGCGAATATCCGCTTCTTCTACATCCCAGCTCCATAGTTCACAGTAAACGCCGATTTCACGTACGCGGCGTGCTACTAATTGAGTGTACTGAGAACCGAAGTCCAAGATCAGAATACGTTGGTCATGGATATTTTTAGTCATTTTGAGCAGTCTTTTTAAGGCTAAGTGATTAAAACCGAGGCGAGTGTACTCGCCTCTTCTTAATGCTTCAAGGAAAAAGCAAACGTTTCCGTTGGGTAATTAGTTCCCTAGACGGTAGTTCGGCGCTTCCTTAGTAATTTGAACATCGTGTACATGAGACTCTTGCATACCTGCACCAGAGATACGTACAAATTCAGCTTTCGTACGCATATCTTCGATAGTTGCAGAACCAGTTAGACCCATGCTTGAACGTAGACCACCCATTTGTTGGTGTACGATCTCTTTTAGACGGCCTTTGTATGCGATACGACCTTCGATACCTTCTGGTACTAGCTTGTCCGCTGCGTTGTCAGACTGGAAGTAACGGTCAGAAGAACCTTGAGACATAGCACCAAGAGAACCCATGCCGCGGTAAGATTTGTAAGAACGGCCATTGTATAGAATCACTTCACCCGGCGCTTCTTCAGTACCAGCAAACATAGAACCAACCATCACACATGATGCGCCTGCTACGATTGCTTTACAGATATCACCTGAGAAACGGATACCACCGTCAGCAATAACCGGAATACCATAATCATTAGCCACTTCTGCCGCATCTGCGATTGCAGTGATTTGTGGAACTCCCACACCCGTTACAATACGAGTTGTACAGATAGAACCAGGTCCGATACCCACTTTCACTGCGCTTACGCCAGCTTCGATTAGTGCTTTAGCACCAGCACCAGTTGCTACGTTACCACCGATGATGTCTAGATCTGGGTAAGCAGCGCGAGTTTCGCGGATGCGGTTTAGTACACCTTCAGAATGTCCGTGTGAAGAGTCGATAAGTAGAATGTCAACGCCTGCTTCAACTAGAGCAGCAACACGCTCTTCGTTACCAGCGCCAGCACCAACGGCTGCGCCAACACGTAGGCGACCACGCTCATCTTTACATGCGTTTGGTTTACGTTCTGCTTTGTGGAAGTCTTTCGCAGTAATCATACCGGTTAGTTGGAACTCATCATTCACAACCAATACTTTCTCTACACGAGCTTCGTGCATTTTCTCTTGCACTTCTTCTCGTGTTGCACCTTCTTTAACTGCTGCCAACTTCTCTTTTGGCGTCATTACTGAAGATACTTTCTTAGAAAGGTCCGTCACAAAACGAACGTCACGACCAGTGATAATACCAACAAGCTCATTGCTCTCAGTGACAACAGGGAAACCTGCAAAACCATGCTTTTCAGTGAGTGCAACAACATCAGCGATGGTCGCGTCAGGGTTTACAGTAACCGCGTCAGTTACCATACCAGCTTCGAACTTCTTAACTTTACGAACTTCGGCTGCCTGCTGCTCAATAGACATGTTCTTGTGGATAAAGCCAATGCCACCCTCTTGCGCTAGCGCAATTGCTAGACGAGCTTCAGTAACAGTGTCCATAGACGCTGAAATCATTGGGATGTTTAGGGTGATGTTCTTAGTTAGCTGAGTGCGAAGATCAGCTGTGTTTGGGAGAACGGTGGAGTGTGCTGGCACAAGTAGTACGTCATCGAATGTCAGCGCTTCTTTGGCAATTCTTAGCATTTGCAATATCTCACAATTAGAGGAGTAAAAAGAACAATCCAATCTCATCGTTTCGCATAATGAGGGTAACCTGCGTTAGCAACTAGCTACATTTGGATTAGATATTGCGGAGGGATTATACGGTTAACGCAATCGCTTGACCACAAATTTTTTAATTTTTTTCTTGCAATTACCCCCTTGCTATGTATTATATTGCCGCTAATTTCCATACTCACGTCTAAGAGATTAGCTGTGCTCTCCAAGACCAATCAAAACATCTTTACTGTTTCTCGTCTCAACGCGGAAGTTCGTTTACTCCTTGAAAACGAAATGGGGATCGTTTGGCTCGTCGGAGAGATATCCAACTTTTCAGCTCCTGTCTCTGGTCACTGGTACCTCACTCTTAAAGACTCTCGCGCTCAAGTTAAATGTGCCATGTTTCGTGGTAACAATCGCCGCGTTACTTTCAAACCCGCTAACGGTAATCAAGTCCTAGTAAAAGCTCGTCTGTCTCTTTATGAGCCTCGCGGTGACTACCAATTGATCATCGAAAGCATGCAACCGGAAGGTGATGGCCGTCTTCAACAAGAGTTTGAAGAGCTGAAAATGAAGCTTGCAGCAGAAGGGTTGTTCGCGCAAATCAATAAGCAATCTTTGCCTGAGCACCCTAAACGTGTTGGCGTCATCACATCGAAAACTGGTGCCGCGCTTTACGATATCTTAGACGTATTGAAACGTCGTGATCCTTCCCTACCTGTTGTGATTTATCCGACAGTGGTACAAGGTGAGGACGCAGCCATTCAAATTGCACAAGCCATTGGTCGCGCTAACAGCCGTGATGAATGTGATGTACTAATTGTGGGCCGAGGTGGTGGTTCATTAGAAGACTTATGGTGCTTTAACAACGAGATATTAGCTCGCACGATTGCAGCAAGCCAAATTCCTATTATTAGCGCCGTTGGACATGAAGTTGACGTGACAATAGCTGATTTTGTCGCCGACGTACGCGCGCCTACTCCATCAGCAGCCGCTGAGCTAGTAAGCCGTGATAACAGCCACAAAGATCAAGCTTTAGTTACCCGCCAGCATAAGTTAGCGAGCGCGATGCGTTACTACCTAGCACAACAAAAGCAGCAATCTACTCAATTAGTGCACCGTCTAGAGAGACAGCACCCAAGCTATCGCTTGCAACGTCAGACGCAACAGTTAGATGAGTTGGACATGCGCTTACAGCGAGCGATGAGTCGTTTTATTGCCTTGCGTCAACAGCGAATCGAGCGTCAACATTATCGGCTGCAATTAAATTCTCCTGTAACACGCCTTGCCGAGCAGAAGTCGAAGCTAGAACGTGTTGAGCAAAAGCTCATGGATGCAATGGATCGCAAATTACTGACTATACGCCATCAACTCGCGATTGCCGCAGAAAAGTTGGACACCGTCAGCCCACTAGCGACATTGAAACGAGGTTACTCAATTACTCAAACTGAGCAAGGTAAAGTAATTACGCAATCTTCAGATGTAAAGTCGGGAGATGTATTGATTACCCGGTTAGCCGAAGGCGACGTTCGTTCTACCGTTAACTGAATACAAACTCTGGTTAACTGACTTTCTGGAACTCAAATCGGACACGTGATTTTGATTTGAGTTCATTACACACATTACAAAAGTAACTCGCAGCACCGCATGCTTGCAGCTTCTCCAGCTCCGCCTCACAATCAGGGCAAAAACCTACTTTTTTAAAATCCGATTCACACTGTGCACAATGGTATTGTCCTGTCCATTCCAGTTCGACATTGCAAGTCGGGCAAATGTTCTGCTGCATATCCCGTTCCTCTCTCTAAACTAAGCAATTTCGAGTAACGCATGCTACTCAAAATAACGAACAAGTATGTTGATCTTCATCACCGCCCCAACAAGTTTCACGAGGCGTTAACCATACTTGATACGTAGGATCTTATACTGATCGTCTGATATTTACTCCTTGATCAGCGATCACCCCTTAAAAGAATATTTATATAACCACACACCGAAAGCATAAGTTACATATTCTGCATTCCAATTTAAAAGAGAATAAAAAACCTTAAAGAGATTTAATTAAACGAAAAATCAGAATTTAATAAAAAGATCTTATTCAAAAAGCAGTGTTTACATTGGTGTGCATTTCGATAGTTTGAGCGTCGAGCTTAACGAGTTTAACTTGGATAAAAGCAAACTCATTTAAATGGCTCGCATGCGTTCCACCACAAGGGATTACCGCTAATTGACCTTCCCCTAAATCGCACTTCCAATAGCGAGAATCCGTTAATCTGTCACCGTGGCATTCCATGGTGATCATCGCATCTCGTCGAAGCCATTCCACAAGTTGGCTATTCACTTTTTTTGCAATCGCCTGGAGGTCATTCAGCATATCTGCACTGTTTAATCCTCTTTTACGGAGTGTTTTGCCTAAACGGTACGTATCGAGGCACTTGTCTGGAGTAACATAACTCGTAACTTGTGCATAGCTATTAAAGTCATAATAACCATGTGGGTCTTTGCGGTCTGCGTCTTTTCGCCAATAGTCTTCCGCTAGTACTTTATTCAACGCCAAATACGCTAAGTGTCCTGCAGTGTGGCCTCGACTCAAAGCGCGTTGGTAATCCTTATCTACCGCCAATGTCACCAAATCATCAGTAACAAGTGATTCCGTACGTGATAAAACATGCACGACGACAAACACCCAACCTTCAGCATCACGCTTTACAGGGATGTCACTACCCACATACAGAGCACCACTTTCCTGCTCCACTGCCCCAACTTGGCAATCTACTACGTCATGCTCAGCCCCATTCACCTTCAACGTTCCTTTGTCTGCAGGGTGATCCGGCCATATGTGACTAACGGGATGGAACGGCGTGACATCTGTAATAACGTAAGTCACTTCTTCCGTATATTGAACGAGCTGTATTTGTGCTTCTAATTGCCATGTTTGATGACAAAAACGAGTCTTTGTTGCTGTGATAGTCATTTTTACGATTACTTTTGATAAAAAAATACCCAAGTAGAAACTTGGGTATTCGAATTTCATTATTTATTGCGGTTTTTCACCATCGACATCATACGCTTACGTTTACGCTCTTGTGATAGCGTAAGCTTATTCGTACGGTTCTCGTATGGGTTATCACTGTTGTGGAAGTTAATGCGAATCGGTGTTCCCATAATTTCCAGAGACTTACGGAAGTAGTTCATCAGATAACGTTTATACGAATCTGGCAATTCACGAACCATGTTACCGTGGATAACAACGATCGGTGGGTTGTAACCACCTGCGTGTGCGTATTTGAGTTTGATACGACGACCACGAACCATTGGCGGTTGGTGATCATCCACAGCCATCTTCATGATACGCGTCAGTACTGACGTACCCACACGCGTTGTCGCCGAGTTATATGCTTCTTGGATAGATTCAAACAAGTGACCAACGCCAGTACCGTGCAGCGCAGAGATAAAGTGGATACGCGCGAAGTCGACGAATCCTAGACGGCGGTCCAGTTCTTTCTTCACGCTTTCTTTCACGTCACTGTCTAGACCATCCCACTTGTTAACGGCGATGACAATTGAGCGGCCAGCATTCAGTGCAAAACCAAGCAAGCTTAGGTCTTGGTCTGAAATATTTTCACGAGCATCAATCACCAGTAGAACGACGTTTGCATCTTCTACCGCTTTCAGCGTCTTAACAACAGAGAACTTTTCAACCGTTTCATTGATACGACCACGACGACGAACACCTGCGGTGTCAATTAGTACGTATTCGCGTCCATCACGCTCCATCGGGATGTAGATAGAATCGCGCGTTGTACCAGGCATATCGTATACAACCACACGTTCTTCACCCAGAATACGGTTAGTCAGTGTCGATTTGCCTACGTTAGGACGACCGATGATCGCCAACTTAATCGGCTGCTCTTGAAGGCGTTTGAATTCAGCTTCTGCGTCTTCTTCAGTGTAATCTTCAACAAGAGGCTCTTCGTCTTCGAATCCAGTCAGGTCTTCAATCTCACCTTCTTCAGATTCACTTGTTAGTAGATCATCAAAGAATGGAGATAAAGCACGCTCAAGCAAAGCGGTCACACCACGGCCATGAGCAGCCGCAATCTGGTACATATCATCCACGCCGAGCTGCCAAAAGTCAGCACACGCCGCATCGGCATCAATACCATCGATTTTGTTTACTACCAGCATCGCTGGCTTTTCAATTTTACGCAGATGCGCCGCAATTGCTTCATCTGAAGGTGTCAGACCAGCACGACCGTCAACAAGGAACAATACAACATCAGCCTCATCAATCGCGGCTAATGACTGTTCTGCCATCTTTGTTTCCACGCCTTCTTCTGTGCCATCGATACCACCAGTATCAATCACAATGAATTCGTGCTCTTCACCAAGTCTCGCCTGGCCATATTTACGGTCTCGCGTTAGGCCTGGAAAGTCCGCAACCAACGCGTCACGAGTGCGAGTCAATCGGTTAAATAGTGTAGATTTACCTACGTTCGGACGCCCTACTAGAGCTACAACAGGTACCATAACAACCTCTACAATAATCTTTCTTCTGTAGTTATAGGTAACGACTTGCTCGATGCCAAATCAAACCAGCTTTTTACCTATAACCACGTCAGGGTTAATAAATTCAAACAACAAAACGGCTCCTAGCTGTCACCAGCCAGGAGCCGAATGTGAATTATATCACGATATTATTCGTTAATGGTTAGTTTCTTTACATCGCCGTTGCGAGTTGTAATCACATAACCATCCGACAATAACGTCGGGCCAACAGCCAAGCCGCTATCATCGACAAACTGCTGCGCAACAAATTCGCCCGTTGAACGATCCATCCAGTGAAGGTAACCAAGCGTGTCACCGACAACGAGATAATTGCCAACAATAACTGGCGCTGTAAGTTGTCGGTGCTCAAGCAAGCTGTTTTCCCACAACTCAGTCCCGCTTCGTGAATCAACGGCAACAACATGATCTTTTTCCGTTATCACAAAGATGCGACTACCATCTGTAGAAATGTCTGTCGCAGATGAGTAATTACGCTTCCAAATCGGGTTCGCTGAACGCAAGTCAATGGCGATAAGTTGACCATTGTATCCAATGGTGAAAAGAGTACCGCCTAGCACAATTGGCGATGAATCAACGTCAACCAAACGATCAATTTCTGTCGCGCCTTTTGGCGTACCAACAGGCTGTTGCCAAATCAACTGACCACGCTCAACGATAGCAGCTGCGAGTCGGCCATTTGCCGTTCCCCAAAACACACCGCCGCCAATTGCAGTCGGAGTACTGTCGCCACGTAAAGTTAAGTTCGGCACTTCTGTACTCAATGCCCAGCGTTGCTCACCTGTACTCTCATTAAGGGCAATCAACATGCCTCGGCTAGTATTGATGATAATAAGGCCTGAATCTGCAACTGGCTTCGCCAGTACCTCACCACCAACTTTTACACGCCAAACAATTTCACCTGTTTCTTGGTCAAGAGAGATGACTTCACCATTCTCAGAGCCAATGTAAAGGTTTCCGTATGCCGCTGTGATACCACCAGAGAGACGAGCAATGACATCTTCTTCTAGGTCCGTTTGCCAACGTTGTTTACCATTCTCAGGATCCAGCGCTTTTACTAAGCCATCACGACTTGCCACGAACAATGTATCATTCGCAAATACAGGGGATAGTTTTGAAAAGTAATGACCAACACCATCGCCAACCGATGTGCTCCACTCACTACTGGTTGTAAACTGACTGTCTACCTGAGGTAGTGGCGCCATTACAATGGTGTCTTTCTCACCTGCACAACCGGCAAGTACTCCCATTGTTAACGCCCCTAGCAAGGCTTTCTTAAAGACTCTTTTCATCCAATGCGGTCCTTATTTCGCCAGATCGTCCAATTTCATTTGTAGTGTCGGGCTTGCATCTGCCGCTTGCTGAGCTTCAGTATACGCAGCGTACGCAGCATCTTTGTCACCTTGGCGAATCGCAATATCGCCACGAAGTTCAGCAATACGACCTGTCCATGCTGTATCAGTGACGTTACTTAGCTCTGCCGTTGCAGCGTCGAAGTTACCCATTTCCGTCTCAATACGCGCAATGCGGTAACTAATCAATGGTAACAACGCAGCATCTTGAGTGTTGCTTTGCGCCCACTTCAGTTGCTCCAATGCAGCAGAAAGGTCTTGAGCTTCAACTTGTGCTTTAGCAAGTTGTAGCGCAGCCAATACTGAGTATTCTTTTACTTCATTTGACTCAATGAAAGCTTTCACGTCAGCTTGAGCATCAGTGCCTTTGTCTTGCAAAGCATTCATTGCTGTCGTGTAGCTTTGAGAAGCTGCTTCACTCGCCTGAATCACAGAATCCTGGTAGTAACGCCAGCCAAATAGACCACCTAAACCAACAACCGCACCGATGATGACGGCTTTGCCGTTTTCCTTCCACCAGTCTTTAATGGCTTCAACTTGTTGTTCTTCAGTATCGTAAAGTTCCACTTCCTGTCCTCTTAAAACATGTAAATGGCAGCTTAGCTGCCATTGTTCCTATTTCGTTTAAAGGCTCCACATTTGGGAGCCTTAGCTTACGAACTAGGATGTAATTTTGTTAGATTACTAAAAGACTTAAATCAGTGCTGCGATCTTTTCTGCAACTTCTGCTTGGTTGTAAGTCTCTTGCTCACCACCAGCTAAGTCTTTCAGTACTACGGTATTATCCGCAACTTCGTTTTCGCCCAGAACCAATGCTACAACAGCACCAACTTTGTCTGCGCGTTTAAACTGTTTCTTGAAGTTACCGCCACCGAAGTGATTCATCACACGAACGCCTGGAACAGACTCGCGAAGCTGTTCTGCTAGCTTCATTCCTGCCATCATGGTGCCTTCACCCGCAGTGACTACGTACACGTCAACACTGCGACGAACGTCTGTCAGTTCCAACGTTTCTAGCATCAGTACTAGACGCTCTAGGCCCATTGCAAAGCCAACCGCTGGTGTTGGTTTACCACCTAATTGCTCTACAAGGCCATCGTAACGACCACCGCCACATACAGTGCCTTGAGCACCTAGGCTCTCAGTGATCCACTCAAATACCGTGCGATTGTAGTAATCCAGACCACGAACTAGACGTTCGTTAACTGTGTATTTGATACCTGCGGCGTCTAAAAGTTCACATAGACCTGCGAAGTGTGCTTTAGATTCTTCACCCAAGTAATCTGAAAGGCGAGGCGCATCACCTAAAATAGCTTGAACGTCTGGGTTCTTCGTATCCAGAACACGCAGTGGGTTCGTGTGCATGCGACGCTTACAATCTTCATCTAGCACATCAATATGTTGCTCAAGGAATGCAACCAGTGCAGTACGGTAGTCTGCGCGGTCTTCTTGAGAACCGATAGAGTTCAGCTCAAGACGGACATGTTCATTGATACCTAGCTCACGCCATAAACGCGCCGTCATCATGATAAGCTCTGCATCAACATCTGGACCATTTAGACCAAACACCTCAACACCACACTGGTGGAATTGACGGTAACGACCTTTCTGCGGACGTTCATGGCGGAACATAGGTCCCATGTACCACAGACGCTGTTCATCACGGTTGATCAGGCTGTTTTGGATACATGAACGTACACAACCCGCCGTACCTTCTGGGCGAAGTGTTAGGCTGTCGCCGTTACGGTCATCAAAGGTGTACATTTCTTTTGAAACGACGTCTGTTTCTTCACCAACAGCGCGGCTGAATAGGTTTGTTTCTTCAACGATTGGCATGCGCACTTCGTTATAACCGTATGCGCTAATTACATTTTTCACTGTGTTTTCTAATTTTTGCCACAGTGGCGACTGAGTTGGGAGGCAATCGTTCATGCCTCGAATTGCTTGAATTGTTTTTGCCACAATACTTACCGTAATTCTCGTTGAGATTAATCTTGTACTTTAACTTCGATGCGGTTTTCGCCATTCATCATAGCTGCTTTCGCACGGATCTTAGCTTCTAGCTTATTCACAAGGTCATCGTTATCAAAGCGCTCTTTCTGGCGTTTACCATCTTCGTAGAATGCGCTCTTCTTGTTACTACCTGCTAGACCTAAGTGAGAAACTTCTGCTTCACCAGGGCCGTTTACCACACAACCGATGATAGACACATCCATTGGCGTGATGATGTCTTCTAAACGTTGCTCCAGTGCATTCACCGTACCAATCACATCGAATTCTTGGCGTGAGCAGCTTGGGCACGCAATAAAGTTGATGCCTCGAGAGCGAATGCGCAGAGATTTAAGGATGTCGAAACCGACTTTGATTTCTTCAACTGGATCGGCAGCCAAAGAGATACGCAGCGTATCGCCTATCCCTTCAGATAACAGCATACCTAAGCCAACAGATGACTTAACAGCGCCAGCTCGAGCACCACCCGCCTCTGTGATACCTAAATGAAGAGGCTGATCGATTTTCTTCGCCAGCAGACGATATGAATCCACCGCAAGAAAAACGTCTGAAGCTTTCACGCTAACTTTAAATTGGTCAAAGTTAAGACGATCGAGATGGTCTACGTGACGCATCGCCGATTCAACCAAGGCTTCTGGCGTTGGCTCACCGTATTTCATCTGTAGGTCTTTTTCCAAAGATCCACCATTGACACCAATACGGATCGGGATGTTTTTATCGCGAGCGCAATCAACAACAGCGCGAATGCGCTCTTCATTGCCGATGTTACCTGGGTTGATACGTAAACAGTCAACTCCGTACTCCGCAACTTTCAGCGCGATACGATAGTCGAAATGAATATCAGCCACTAATGGTACAGAAACTTGCTGTTTAATCAGTTTGAAAGCTTCTGCTGCGTCCATCGTAGGCACAGAAACTCGAACGATATCTGCGCCGACTTTTTCTAGTGCTCGGATTTGAGCGACTGTCGCTTCTACGTCAGTCGTGCGAGTGTTAGTCATTGACTGTACTGCAATTGGCGCACCATCACCAATTGGCACATCACCCACATAAATACGCGTCGATTTACGACGAATAATTGGAGATTCGTGTTGCATAATTTTTTATAACGGTAGAGTGAATCTAGCTACTTTGCCTGAAGTATACCCAGAAAGGTCGACAGGTTCACTTGCAAATGTCATTGTAACCCCTTCCGGTGCGCCTAATATCACTTTAAATGGCGCTTTTCCGGTAAGTTCTACATCTTGTCCTGGCTTATGAGTACCACTTACCAGCGTTTTACCATTGGTGTCTTTTACTTGAATCCAACAGTCCGCTTTAAACTTCATAGTAAGAAGTGTCATGCCTTCAGGTACTACTGGCGCAGGCTGTTCCTCTTCCGCCGCTTCAATCACGGCAACAGGTTCTTCAGAATCTACGCTTGTTGTATTTTCAGTTTCAGTCAGCAAAGGATCCGCCCCTTGCTCAACGGGTGCTTCAGTCGATTCAGCAACGCCTTCATTAGTTGAAGCAACTTCTTCAGGAGTGCTTGCGATTAACTCTTCAGCCGTCATCAAATCGATATCAGCTAATTCTTGAGCAGTGGGCTGCGGCGCTTCAACACTTGAATCCGTTACTTCCTTAGTTAGGCTATTCTCTTGTTGGTTTTGCCACCACCATGCCGCTGAAATGCCAATAATGACCAGCCCGATAACCCAAGTAAGGAGCATAATACGGCTATTGTGCTTCTCGTCTTTTGTTTTACGAGAGAAGCTTTGCATTTCAATTTCTTGCTCTTGAGGCTGAGCATCGGCAGTCTGCTCTAACGCCGTCAAAACCACCTTCTCATCAAGACCTACGAATTTTGCGTAAGAGCGTAAGTAACCACGCGTAAATGTCGCGACTTGTTGAGATTCAAATCGGTTATTTTCAATATCTTCAATCACAGAAATGCGAAGCCTCAGGCGATCGGCAACTTGCTTTTGGCTCATTCCCAAGGATTCACGTTTGTTTTTCAGTAATGTGCCAGCTTCAATAGAGAGTGGCACTTCATTCGTATTTTCGTGTTCTGTCATAATGGCGGTATTTAATCTGTTTTAGTGGCTAACGTGGTCATGTATTTTCGTTATTGTTCTTAAGCCTCTTTAAAGATAGCTAGCCAAAACGCGTTAACCAAAAATAATAATTTTAAGAAACTCTCAGCGATCTGAGTGCGAATACCCGTTTTGCAAAAATCAGCAAAACGTATGTGAGAAAGTGCTGAGAATTATCGGTGTCATCGTTAGTGTTACATATCATGATAAGCGAATGCGCAACGAAGACAAAAACTCTTTACACTCAAACTAACAGATAGCTCAAGCTTTTGTCCAAACTTTGACAAAGGAATTCGAAATTATACCCAAATAACCTTAGGTTGAAGAGTGATAGTCCCAAATCTTGGCGAAAATGTCCTAAACAATAAACAAAATAGCCAGAGCGAATGGCTCTGGCTATTTTTGAATTCCGGTCGTTTATACAGCTTTCACTTCAATGGTATCGGCACCGCGTGACGCTTTCAGCATTGCCGTACGTTTAGTTCGGTCAATTACATCACCGACCAACTGACCACATGCGGCATCAATGTCATCACCACGTGTTTTACGAACCGTAACTGTGTGCTCGTATTGCATCAATGTTTTTTGGAAGCGATCAATACGTGAGTTACTTGGTTTCTTGTAAGGTGAACCTGGGTACGGGTTAAACGGAATCAAGTTAATCTTACATGGTGTGTCTTTCATCAATTCAGCCAGCTCGCGTGCATGGTCCATGTCATCGTTCACATGATCAAGCAACACGTACTCGACTGTTACCTTGCCACGGTTTGCATTCGATGAAGCAATGTAACGACGAACGGATGCTAGGAAATCTTGAATATCCCAACGATCGTTAATTGGCATGATTTCACTACGCAGCTTATCGTTTGGCGCATGAAGAGAGATCGCTAACGCAACGTCGATTTTGCCCGTCATCTGATCAAGACCAGAAACGACACCTGATGTTGATACGGTTACGCGACGCTTCGACAAACCAAAGCCAAGGTCATCCAGCATTAACTCCAATGCAGGAATCAAGTTCTTCATATTAAGAAGCGGCTCACCCATGCCCATCATCACGACGTTCGTAATTGGGCGACGGCCTGTTTCTTTCTCAAGACCAATTTCACGTGCAGCACGCCACACCTGACCGATGATCTCTGAAACTTTCAAGTTACGGTTAAAGCCCTGCTGTGCTGTTGAGCAGAACTTACATTCCAATGCACAACCTACTTGAGAAGATACACAAAGCGTTGCGCGATCATCTTCTGGAATGTAAACCGTTTCTACATCCTGATCACCAACCTTCATTGCCCACTTGATCGTGCCGTCTGAAGAATGCTGAGCTTCTGCTACAGTTGGTGCTTTAATTTCACACTTGTGTAAAAGCTTTTCGCGCAGCTTCTTGTTGATGTTTGTCATTTTTTCGAAGTCATCTACACCGAAATGGTAGATCCACTTCATAACCTGATCGGCACGAAACGCTTTCTCGCCAAGTTCTTCCGCGAAAAACTGACGCATGCCTTTGCGATCAAAGTCGAGTAGATTGATTTTTTCAGTGGTCATGTTGCCTCTCAATGACTGAAACAAGAATAAGGGCGCGAATTGTACAGCCTTTATTCAGCTACAACAAGGGGTGTAAGACCTTGAGTTTGCTAAGGCATTAAAATAAAAACGATTAAATTTCAATCAGACTTTACGGTGAGAATAATGATTAGACAACCGACAGCAAAAGCGTAGAAGTGGTGCAGAGAAAGCAGTGAGAAGAAACACACGTAACTAAGCTTTCCCCCCTGTAAGGTGCTCAGATTAGCCAACGTCTTCGCGAGTACTTACGAATGAACTAGCCGATGAAATGGAGAACGCGGAATAAAAAACCTCGGACAATTCCGAGGTTATTACGAACTAGATCATCACGCAAAAGTGATGCATGAACGAGTTAGCGAGAGAAAACTTCTGATTCAGGGAAGAAAAACTCAATTTCACGAGCGGCAGACTCAGGGCTATCTGAACCATGAACTGAATTGTGACGCATGCTGAGTGCGTAATCAGCACGCAAAGTGCCACATGCCGCGTCCTCTGGGTTGGTTTTACCCATTAGCTCGCGGTAACGTGCAATCGCATTTTCGCCTTCCAATACCTGAACCATAATAGGACCAGATGTCATGAACTCTTTTAGAGGAGGGAAAAACTCTTTACCTTCATGCTCTGCATAAAAGCCGCTTGCCTGATCTTCTGTCAGGTGAACCATTTTGGCAGCGATGATACGTAGGCCAGCCTTTTCAATACGATTGTAGATTTCACCAATTAGGTTTCGCTCTACAGCATCAGGCTTAATGATTGAAAATGTTCTTTCTAGAGCCATAAAATTTCCTTTCTGTACTTGTAATAATAGTTGTGCTTTTAAAGTGACTTACTGGGTAAGAGCAGCACTCAAACAAGAGAGTGCTACAATCAATCTTATTTTCCAGCTTGCTCATTGAGGAAACGAGCAAGTGTACGGACACCCATACCCGTTGCTCCCGCAGCCCATTTATCAGAAGCGGCTTTACGATACGTACCCGCACAGTCGAAATGTAACCAGCCTTTTTTGTAGTCCTCAACGAAGTAAGACAAGAACGCAGCTGCAGTACTTGCACCTGGAGAATAATCACCAGAGCTGATATTCGATAAATCGGCAAAATTAGATGGCAACATTTCTCGATGGAAATCAGCAAGTGGTAGCGGCCACAAGCCTTCTTTTTCCTGGCTTGCCGCCGTAAGCGCTTGATGCGATAGCTCATCATCAAAGCTCATTAGCGCATGGTAATCGTTACCTAACGCATTCTTCGCTGCGCCTGTTAGCGTCGCGCAGTCAATGATTAACTCAGGCTTTTGCTCACTGGCGTAGATAAGACCGTCTGCAAGCACCAAGCGACCTTCCGCGTCGGTATTCATAATCTCAACGGTTTTGCCGTTTTTGTAAGTGATGATGTCGCCAAGCTTAAGGGCACGGCCAGAAACCATGTTCTCAGCACAACACAAGATCAGTTTTACGCGCTTGTTTAAACCGCGCAAGATAGCTAATCCTAGGCCACCAGTGATAGTACCCGAGCCACCCATATCTGCTTTCATAGCACTCATGAAGGTAGAAGGCTTCAAGCTGTAACCACCGGAATCAAAGGTGATGCCTTTACCCACAAGACATGCGAATACAGGTGCGTTTTCGTCACCAGTTGGGTTGTAGTCTAACTGAAGCATCGCAGAAGTACGCTCAGAACCACGGCCTACTGCGTAAATACCTTCCCAACCTTCTGCCAACAAGTCTTTGTCTTTGACGATACGTGCTGTCACCGTGCCTTTCGGCGCAACAGATTTGATGAATTCAGCAGCCATTGTCGCTAGCTGACGAGGAGCAACTTCTTCTGCCGTTTTGTTGATAATATCGCGGGTAAAATCAGTCGAAGTAATACGAGCTTGAAGCTCTGCTTGATCTTCATCAGACAATGCTGCCCACTCAACTGAGCCATGTTTTTTAGGGTTACGGAACCCTTGGTGGAAAGCCCATACGCTCTCTAGATCCCAGTTATCACCAGAAAGAAAAATAGAACGAATTCCTTGGCCATCTAGCTGACGAGCTGCACGTTGAATTGCGCCGAGATCATGACCTTCACCTAAGTGAATAGTTGCGCCGTTTTCAGCGAATGAAAGCAGTGCTTTTTCACCCCAATGTGGTGCTGCCGACTCTTGACTTAAAAATACAGACATCTGTGTAGACATGGTTTCTCCTTGTCTTATAGCAGCGTTGCCTACGCTGCTTCTTTTTAATAACTCACGGATGTTAGCATTATGTAGGGCAAAAATGTCAATTGGATAAAAAAACGGACCTAAAGGTCCGCTTTTTTTAGTAAGAATTGTTAACTAGGCTGTGTTTTACAGACTTAGTCCGCTTCGTCCATCCAGCACATGATAACGGCTTCTAGAATCTTTTCATTAGAACGGTTTGGCTCATCGTCAAACTCATCTAACTCCATGATCCATTGATGAAGATCGGTAAAACGCACTGTTTTTGGATCGACATCTGGAAACTTGTCACAAAGTTCAATCGCGATATCGCGAGAATCTGTCCATTTCATTGCTCATCTTCCTTTTGCTTCTTCCCTATATTAGGAAGATAGTTTTAGTGATCTTCTGAAGCGTGGTTTAGTGTGTATTTAGGAATTTCTACCACCAAGTCTTCATCAGCAATTCTCGCCTGACACCCTAGGCGTGACTCAGGCTCTAGACCCCACGCTTTATCTAGCATGTCGTCTTCTAGTTCTTCACTTTCTTCAAGTGAATCAAAACCTTCACGGATGATTACGTGGCAGGTAGTACACGCACATGACTTCTCACACGCATGTTCAATACCGATACCGTTTTTTAGCGCTACGTCTAGAACGGTGTCACCAGAGTTTGCTTCCAACACTGCACCTTCTGGGCACAAATCGTCGTGTGGTAATACAATAATCTTAGGCATAACTACTTATCTCTTATATATCGTCTACTGATTGACCTGACAACGCAGCTCGAATCGATTTATCCATACGGCGTGATGCGAAATCTTGGCTCGCTTTATCGGTATCTTTAATGCCCTGCTCTATCGCATCTGCATCATCACCATTACGCAGCTCAATCAAGGCTTCGATGGCTTTAATCAAGTTTTGTTTCTCTTGTTCTGATAGTAAGTCATCACCATCAGCTTGCATCGCTGCAATCAAACCTTCTATCACTCGGTCGGCTTCAACACGCTGCTCAGCTAAGGCACGAGCTTGCATGTCTTCTTTTGCGTGCGTCATTGAATCACGCAACATATCCGCCACTTCATTGTCACTTAAGCCGTAAGAAGGTTTTACTTGAATCTCTGATTGAACACCAGTGCTCTTCTCCATTGCCGTAACAGAAAGAAGGCCATCAGCGTCAACTTGGTAAGTCACGCGAATATGTGCCGCACCCGCTGCCATCGGAGGAATACCTTTTAACGAGAAGCGAGCAAGTGAACGACAGTCATCAACCATTTCACGTTCACCTTGTACCACATGAACACTCATCGCCGTTTGGCCATCTTTGAATGTGGTAAATTCTTGCGCACGCGCAACGGGAATCGTAGTGTTGCGGGGGATGATCTTCTCGACCAAACCACCCATGGTTTCAATACCGAGCGACAGTGGAATCACATCAAGAAGCAACATTTCAGAGTCAGGTTTGTTACCCGCTAGGATATCAGCTTGAATACCCGCACCGATTGCAACAACTTCATCTGGGTTAATGCTTGTCAGAGGTGTGCGACCAAAAAACTCGCCTACCATTTCACGAACCAACAATGTACGGGTTGAGCCGCCAACCATGACGACCTCGAGTACTTTATCTGCGTCGACATCCGCATCTTTTAATGCGCGACGACAAGACATCAGTGTTTTCTTCACTAGCGGACGAATCAGATCTTCGAACTGCTCGCGAGTCACGGTGCCTTTCCAGCCAAAAACGTCAACGTCAACACTGTCTTGCTCAGAGAAAGCAATCTTAGCTTCAGTAGCAATGTTCAACAGTATACGGTTCTTTTCTGCAGAAAGCGGCGCTTCTAGACCCGCTTGCTCCATTAAATAATCGGCAAATAGATGGTCGAAGTCGTCACCGCCTAATGCAGAATCGCCACCTGTTGCTAATACTTCAAATACGCCTTTCGATAAACGTAGGATAGAGATATCAAAAGTACCGCCACCTAGATCGTAAACCGCAATCACACCTTCTTGACCAGAGTCTAGGCCATAAGCAATTGCCGCAGCGGTTGGTTCGTTAAGTAGACGGAGAACATGAAGACCAGCTAATTTCGCCGCATCTTTTGTACCTGCACGTTGCGCGTCATCAAAGTAAGCAGGAACGGTAATAACTACACCAGCTAACTCACCACCTAACGTATCTTCAGCTCGCTTACCCAATACTTTTAGGATGTCCGCAGATACTTCAATCGGGTTTTTGTCACCTTGAGGTGTTTGCAGAATTGGCAGGCCGTTTTCACTCTCTTTAAAACGATAAGGAAGTGAAGAGTAACGGGACTGAATGTCCTTTAATGAACGACCGATCAAACGTTTTACAGAGATAATCGTGTTCTCTGGTTCAAACTCTGCTTTGGCTTTGGCTTCGTGGCCGACCGTTAACGTTTCCTCAGCGTAATTAACGACTGAAGGTAAAATAGTACGGCCCTGCTCGTCCGCAAGTGGAGTTGCATCGCCGCTACGTACAGAAGCAACCAAAGAGTTGGTAGTACCTAAGTCGATACCCGCTGCTAACTTATGCTCATGAGGTGCCGAGCTTTGGCCCGGTTCTGCGATTTGAAGTAGTGCCATGATAGGTCCTTGTCACGCTTACTAGCCGAGGAGTTTGTCTTCGACTAGCTCAATTTCGTTCTTTAGTTTGGCAATGAATTTTAGCTTACGAACTCGGTCTGCGGCTTCAGCCCATAGACCATCATCAAGCTCTTGCTCGACGCTTGCCAGATGCTGTTTGTACATTTTGCTGACCTTAGAGTCGAAGTCAAAAAGCGCCGATTCAGGATCGGACTTGTCAGCAATCTCTTCCAGTTCTTCGCGCAGTTCCATTTGCTCCATTAAGAACATCGGATCTTGCATTGTTTGCTGTTCACCTCGGATCTCAACACCTTGCTCTGCGAGGATATACTCGGCGCGAGAAATAGGATTTTTCAGAACTTGATAGGCATCGTTGATTTGCGCCGCCTTTTGCACCGCCATCAAACGGTCACGTTCTGAGCCCGTTGCAAAGTTATCCGGGTGGAAGCGTTTTTGTAGTTCTCGGAACTGAGAAGAAAGAAGGCTACCATCCAGCTTAAACTGACTTGGTAGCCCAAATAATTCAAAGTGATTCATTAAGTTCGGGTCCTAGTAAAGCCTTCCGGACTCGTTTGCCCAGAAGGACAATCAATTAGACGTTGAAGCTTTCACCACAACCACATTCACTTTTCGCGTTAGGGTTGTTGAATTCAAAACCTTCATTCAACCCTTCTTTCACGTAATCCAATTCAGTACCATCTAGGTACACTAAGCTCTTTTGATCGATGATAATTTTCACTCCAGAGAGTTCAAATACTTCGTCTTCTTCATTGAGCTCATCAACAAACTCAAGTACGTATGCCATGCCGGAACAGCCAGTCGTCTTCACTCCAAGACGTAAACCGATACCTTTGCCTCGGTTATCTAGGAATGCTCTTACGCGACTTGCCGCTGATTCTGTCATTGTGATGGCCATACTGCACCTTAGTCTGTCTAAATTTCGATTGGAATGGGAGCGTCAAAGCTCCCATTATATTACGGAATAATTATTCTTGGTGTTTTTTCTTGTAGTCAGCAACCGCTGCTTTGATTGCATCTTCAGCAAGAATAGAACAGTGAACTTTCACTGGTGGAAGCTCTAGCTCTTCAGCAATCTCAGAGTTTTTAATTGCTGCCGCTTCATCAACTGACTTACCTTTTACCCACTCAGTTACTAGTGAGCTTGATGCGATTGCACTACCACAACCGTATGTTTTGAACTTCGCATCTTCGATGATACCTTCAGGTGTCACTTTGATTTGAAGCTTCATTACGTCACCACACGCAGGAGCGCCAACCATGCCGCTACCTACTGATGGATCTTCTTTATCGAATGAACCAACGTTACGTGGGTTCTCGTAGTGATCAATTACTTTTTCGCTGTATGCCATGATAAATTACCTCGAATCCTCTATTTCAATCCCTGAGATTAATGGTGAGCCCATTCAACAGTGCTCAAATCAATCCCTTCTTTGTACATATCCCATAGAGGAGACATGTCGCGTAGCTTAGTCACTGCAACGCGGATTTGTTCAATTGCGTAATCAATTTCTTCTTCAGTCGTGAAACGACCAAACGAGAAACGAACCGAGCTGTGAGCCAATTCGTCATCCATGCCTAGGGCACGAAGAACGTAAGAAGGCTCAAGGCTTGCAGACGTACAAGCACTACCAGAAGATACCGCTAGATCTTTAAGCGACATTAGTAGTGATTCACCTTCTACGAATGCGAAACTGATGTTTAGATTGTGTGGTACACGCTGCTCAAAGTCACCGTTTACCGTCACTGCTTCTAAGTCTTTCACGCCATCAAAAAGACGGTTACGAAGCGCTAAAGCATGATCGTAATCTTTTTGCATGTCTTCTTTTGCAATGCGGAATGCTTCACCCATGCCTACGATTTGGTGAGTAGGTAGTGTACCAGAGCGGAAACCACGCTCATGACCGCCACCGTGCATTTGCGCTTCAAGACGAATACGAGGCTTACGACGTACGTAAAGTGCACCGATACCTTTAGGACCGTAAACTTTGTGAGCAGAAAGTGAAATTAGATCAACTTTCATCTCTTGAACGTCGATTGGTAATTTACCTGCAGATTGCGCAGCGTCCACGTGGAAAACAATTTTACGCTCACGGCACAGTTCGCCGATCGCTGTAATGTCTTGAACCACACCAATCTCGTTGTTTACATGCATAATAGACACAAGCACGGTGTCATCACGCATGGCTGCTCTAAGCTTCTCTAGATCGATCAAGCCATTTGATTCTGGCTCAAGGTAAGTCACTTCAAAGCCTTCACGCTCAAGTTGACGACATGGGTCAAGAACGGCTTTGTGCTCTGTTTTACAAGTGATTACGTGCTTGCCTTTCTTCGAGTAAAAGTGCGCTGCACCTTTAATCGCAAGGTTGTCTGATTCTGTCGCACCAGATGTAAATACGATTTCGCGAGGATCTGCATTTAGAAGGTCAGCAATTTGCTCACGAGCAGTATCGACCGCTTCTTCTGCCTGCCAGCCGTAACGGTGCGAACGTGACGCTGGGTTGCCAAATGTGCCATCCATTGTCATGTACTGAACCATTTTTTCAGCAACACGTGGATCAACTGGACATGTAGCGGAATAATCAAGATAAATCGGCAGTTTCATTCTCTACTCCAATGTAAAAAGCTGACCGCTAAGAGCGGACGTTTACACCGATGGGCGCGGCGGTTGTATTTTTGTTTGATAGCCCATGGGTTACCGCCAGATCAATGTCCTGACGATCAGAAATTTCGAGTACTTCATTGTCTGTCATCAACTCACCAAGAGTGATGTTATTCAAAAAGTCACTAATGCGAGAGCTTAGGTCACGCCACAGCGTGTGAGTAAGGCAACGTGTTCCACCTTGGCAATCTCCTTTACCTTGGCATTTGGTTGCATCTACTGACTCATCAACGGCAGCAATCACGGTACCAATAGCGATACTGTGAGCGTCGGCACCAAGTCGGTAACCACCACCAGGACCACGAACGCTGGCAACGAGACCTGCTTTACGCAATTTTGAAAATAGCTGCTCTAAGTAAGAGAGCGAGATCCCTTGACGCTCTGAAATATCAGCCAGAGGTACAGGGTTTTGTTGCGAATGCAGTGCCACATCCAGCATGGCTGTCACCGCATATCTTCCTTTAGATGTAAGTTTCATACCACACCGTATCCACATGGTTTGTAATGGTTAAGATTTTTCCATACCTGAGTAATTTGGTCAAGTATTTATTTGACCATTTTACTCAGGTATTCATCCTCACACCTAAAGTGGTTATTATTCACTCAGAACTTCTTTTCTATCGAAGTCAAAACGCCTCGTAGAATATTAAGTTCTTGGGTTTCTGGTCGAGCACGAGAGAACAAACGGCGCAACTTATTCATCACCTGTCCAGGTTGCTCTTTGTTAATAAACTGGGTCTCAACCATCACCTTTTCAAGATGCTCGAAGAACATTTCGAGTTCTCGATGACGCGGGTATTCTTCCGATTCATTTGGGGAAAACTGGCTTTGCTCTAAGTTCAAGTGTGCAACTCGCACTTCGTAACTGAGAGTTTGTACAGCCATCGCTAGGTTAAGCGAGCTGTACTCAGGATTAGCGGGAATACAAACATGGTAGTGGCACTTTTGTAACTCTTCGTTTGTCAAACCAGTTCTTTCTCGGCCAAACACGAGCGCAACCGGATGCTTTCGGCCTTCAACTGCAAATTTCTCACCGCATTCACGTGGCTCGAGCATTGGCCATTCTAATGTACGAGAGCGGGCGCTAGAACCCACAACAAGGCCACAATCTTCAACCGCTTCTTCTAATGTGCCGACAATCTTTGCATTTTGAGCAATATCACCAGCACCCGCAGCTAAAGCAAGAGTTTGTTCATCCACTTCACATTGTGGATCGACTAATACTAGTTGGTTTAAACCCATCACTTTCATTGCTCGAGCTGCTGAGCCAATATTGCCTGAATGAGAGGTACCTACGAGTACAATTTTTACTTGATCCAACATCTGTGTTTGCTACCTAAATTAAAACCGCAGAATGTTATCATAGTTTTTTAAGACACCCTAGAGGCAAGCAGACCTCTCTTCTCATTCTTGGTTATTGTTCTCGTCCGCAGTATGATCTGTACACTCAGTCGGCCGCAATTAGAGTAAAAAATAACCACTTCCCTTTTTGATTATCTCTGGTATACTCGCCGCCGCTTTCATTTGTTCTTTAACATCCGTTGGGAAATTCGTATGCATCCAATGCTAAACATTGCTATTCGCGCTGCGCGAAAGGCAGGCAATCATATTGCTAAATCATTAGAAAACACTGATAAAGTAGAATCTACTCTTAAAGGCACTAATGACTTTGTCACTAACGTAGACAAAGAAGCAGAATACATCATCATCGATACTATCAAGCAGTCTTACCCTGAGCACTGTATCGTTGCTGAAGAACAAGGTCTTATCGAAGGTAAAGATAAAGACGTACAATGGATCATCGACCCACTGGATGGCACCACTAACTTTGTAAAAGGTTACCCAACTTTCGCGGTTTCTATCGCTGTTCGTATTAAGGGCAAAACTGAAGTTGCTTGTGTTTACGATCCAATGCAAAACGAGCTATTCACTGCACAACGCGGTGCCGGCGCTCAACTAAACAGTGCACGTATTCGTGTTGCTCAACTAAAAGACCTTCAAGGTACTGTTCTAGCAACAGGCTTCCCATTCAAGCAGAAACAACACGCTGAGTCTTACATCAAGATCGTTGGTGCGCTATTCACTGAATGTGCTGATTTCCGTCGTAGCGGCTCTGCTGCTCTTGACCTTTGTTACGTGGCTGCTGGCCGTGTTGATGGTTACT
Organism: Vibrio sp. Vb1574; assembly: GCF_033338675.1. NCBI lineage: Bacteria > Pseudomonadati > Pseudomonadota > Gammaproteobacteria > Vibrionales > Vibrionaceae > Vibrio > Vibrio sp. Vb1574. Next base: position 25,960 of record NZ_JAWOTC010000033.1, on the reverse strand, counting down.
TCGAGCTAGGCCTAAAACCTTGGGATATGGCAGCAGGTGAGCTTATTGCTCGTGAAGCTGGCGCAATCCTAACAGACTTTGCTGGCGGCACTGACTACATGAAGTCTGGTAACATCGTTGCTTCAAGCGCTCGTGGCGTAAAATCTATCCTTAAGCACATCCGCGAAAACGGTAACAGCGCGATCCTTAAGTAAGATTTGAAAGTCATATATAGCCCGTCACGCTGATGACTTTAGAAAGCCCCGCTCATTGAGCGGGGCTTTTTTATTTCGAACAATCAGCCTGTTTGTAGAAACGGTCGTAGTCAGATAAGTGGTCTATTTTTACGTGCTTAACCTTCCATATTTGTTCCTTCATTAAAAACTGCAGCGAAACCGTGACTGGCTGGTATACATCACCAAAGCCGTTTACAGAAAGACATCCAACTCCTCCATCCTCACTGTACTCTTCAAAGTAAGACAGCTCTGTAACCAAACTTGATGGGATAGATGATAAAAATGGAAATTGATGACCAAATTTTATTGGGTGAGACTTAATACTGTTCAGCTCTTCAATCGATAGATTTGGTCCTGCCATAGCTTCTACCACCTCTATATACTGCATCTTGTATAAATTATTACGTATATCAAGGTAAGTATCGTGGAGTGGACTTGCGATGCAGGGCGTTGAAACACTTAGTAAAACCGGAATAGGTAGAATTCTATTTAGCATAACCAACTAAACCCCAGCTTCACGGAGCGCTTGATCAATTTTACTCGGCTTAAATCTGTACTTACAAAGCCCCCACTCGCACTGCTCTAAAAGCTCACGGACATTTACCTGCCCAGTAACTCCAAAGGAAACAACACCAAAAAGAGAAACACTCCCACTGTATGTCAAAACACCATCACGAGTAGTTTTAAAAGTAACAGAAACGGCTTTTAATTTTATGCCCAGCTCTTCAACCATTTCTTTTGAAACTTCAAACTTAGTAAATCCAAGCTCACCAGATAAAGTTACTTTACCTGACTCATCAACTGCTAACTTGAACCTTTTCCCTCCAGTAACTAGCTTGGTGGTAACACCTTTATTGTGCTTGTAAGAAATCTCTACAAACTTCAGTAACTGTACTTTTATTTCAGCTTGCCTTGACATTATTTCCTCCCGAAATTGTTGAACATACTTCCGATATTCAACTCAATCAAAAAACTACAATTCAAGCTGGAAGTACCTCAAAAAAAAATGAAACTTTCAAATCTATCAGGCATAAAAAAACCGCTGATTGCTCAGCGGTTTTTGTTTTCGGTTCTCAATCTGCCTTATGGCATCTCGTCGAACTCTGCACCTTCTTTTTCTACTTGAGGTGGCATCAAGTGCTCTTTCTGGATACCCAGTTTCAGAGCCAGTGCTGATGCTACGTAGATAGAAGAGTAAGTACCTACAGTGATACCGAGTAAAAGTGCGGTTGCAAAGCCGTGAATCATAGCACCACCCTGCATGAACAGTGCAATTACCACGAACAAAGTCGTACCAGATGTAATCAATGTACGGCTCAACGTCTGAGTGATTGAGGCGTCCATAATGTCTGAAGGTTCACCCTTACGCATCTTACGGAAGTTTTCACGAATCCGGTCAAATACAACGATGGTATCGTTGAGTGAGTAGCCCACAACCGTCAGTAGCGCAGCTACGATGGTCAGGTCAACTTCAATTTGTAGAAACGAGAAGACACCTAGCGTGATTATTATATCGTGAGCCAATGCCATTACCGCACCAGCCGCTAGACGCCATTCAAATCGCATCGATACATAAAGCAGAATACAGATCAGCGATACCAAGATCGCTAGACCACCAGCTTCTGTTAGCTCATCACCAACATTGGGACCTACGAACTCAATACGACGCATTTCTACGCTTTCGCCAGTACCATCTTTGATAGCACCAATGATTTGGTTACCTAGCGTTTCACCAGAAACGTCATCACGTGGACGAAGACGGACCATGACTTCACGAGCACTACCGAAGTTTTGTACTGTCGCATCGCCAAAGCCTTTTGAATCTAGTGCTGCACGAATCTCTTCAAGGTTTGCTGGCTGTTCAAAACCGACCTCGATAAGCGTACCGCCAGTGAAATCTAGACCCCAATTAAGCCACTTGGTTGACAAAGTGAAGATAGAAGCAGCAATCATTATAATTGAAAAAACGAATGCTACTTTCGACCAACGCATAAAGCCGATCGTCTTCTCTGCTTTTAGAATTTGAAACATATTAATTCCCAGCCTTAGATCGACAATTTATCAACGCGTTTGCCACCGTAGATCAGGTTCACGATACAACGTGTACCAATAATGGCGGTGAACATTGAAGTTAAGATACCGATAGATAGAGTAACTGCGAAACCTTTCACCGCACCTGTACCGACCGCAAATAGAATGATTGCAGTAATTAGTGTTGTGATGTTCGCATCAGCAATCGTGCTGAATGCATTCGCGTAACCTTGGTGAATTGCTTGTTGTGGACTGCGTCCATCACGAATTTCTTCACGGATACGCTCGAAGATCAGTACGTTCGCATCAACCGCCATACCGACTGTTAACACGATACCGGCTATCCCTGGAAGCGTCATGGTAGCGCCTGGAATCATCGACATAACACCAATGATAAGCACCAAGTTTGCCATTAGAGCGATGTTTGCAATCAAACCAAAGCCGCGGTAGTAAAGCAGCGTAAATAGCATTACGGCAACCATACCCCAGATACATGCTTGGATACCCATATCGATGTTTTGCTGGCCCATTGATGGACCAATGGTACGTTCTTCAACGATAGAGATAGGTGCAATCAGTGCACCAGCACGTAGTAGAAGTGCTAGGTTGTGTGCTTCTGCAGCAGAGTCGATACCTGTGATACGGAAGTTACGACCAAGAGCCGATTGAATCGTTGCTTGGTTGATGACTTCTTCATGCTTATCCAGAATAACTTTGCCTTCAGGCGTACGACGGCCACTGTCTTTGTATTCTGCAAACACGGTAGCCATTAGCTTACCAATGTTCTTCTTAGAGAACGCAGACATCTTATTACCACCTTCGCTGTCTAGCGAGATGTTAACTTGTGGACGACCATATTCATCAACACTTGAGCTTGCATCTGTGATGCTTTGACCGCCAAGAATAACGCGCTTCTTAAGCACAACTGGGCGACCATCACGGTCCATCTTGATTTCACTACCTGCTGGCGCACGACCATTTGCCGCTGCCGATAGGTCAGCTTTATCATCAACTTCACGGAATTCAAGCGTTGCCGTAGCTCCGAGAATTTCTTTTGCACGAGCAGTGTCTTGAACACCAGGCAGTTCAACCACAATGCGACTAGCACCTTGACGTTGAACCAATGGTTCCGCAACACCTAGTTCGTTGACACGATTACGTAAAATCGTAATGTTTTGCTCAACAGCATAGTTACGGATCTCTTGTAAACGTTGCTCAGTAAAGGTGGCAGTAAGAGCGTAACGGCCATTTGAATCAGAATCGACAAAAATCATGTCCGGGTGATTCTTTTCTAGCGTTGCTTTCGCTTCTGCTAATTGCTCTTCGTTACGCAACAACACTTCTACCGCTTCTTTTCCAGAAGGGCGGATTGCACGGTAACGAATCTTGGCGTCACGAAGTTCGCTACGGAAAGCTTCTTCTTGTTGACCAACAAGCTTTTCCATCGCTGCATCCATATCCACTTCCATTAAGAAGTGAACACCACCGCGAAGGTCAAGACCTAGCTTCAATGGTGACGCGCCAATCGCTTCTAGCCAATCGGGTGTAGAAGGTGCAAGGTTAAGTGCAACAATTGTGTCTTTGCCTAGCGCTTCGCTGATGACATCACGAGCACTGATTTGTGTGTCAGTGTCGTTAAAACGAACAAGAATTGATCCATCTTCGAGAGCAATGGATTTATGAGAAAGTTGCTCTTTGTTAAGAGCAGTAGTGACAGCATCCAGCGTTGACATATCTACAGAGGCGCCACGCGCCCCTGTAACTTGAATAGCCGGATCTTCACCGTAGATATTTGGAAGTGCGTATAACGCAGCGGTGATGATGGCAAAAAGCACCATCAAGTACTTCCATAATGGATAACGGTTTAGCACAGCGAGGATCCTTTAGCTGTTTTATAGAGACTTAAGCGTACCTTTTGGTAGCACTGCAGTGATGAAGTCTTTCTTGATTACTACTTCATTGTTCGCGTTAAGCTCAATTGAAATGTAGTCATTGTCTTCAGCAATCTTAGTGATTTTACCCACTAGGCCACCGCTAGTTAAAACTTCGTCGCCTTTGCCCATAGAAGCCATTAGGTTTTTGTGTTCTTTTACGCGTTTCGCTTGTGGGCGGTAAATCATGAAGTAAAAGATCACTGCGAACATGCCAAGCATGATTAGCATTTCAAAACCACCGCCTGCTGGCGCGCCTTCTGCTGCTGCGTGAGCCTGAGAAATAAACATTAAAACATCCTCATTATATTTTATTGATAATCAAACAAATTGGGCTTTCGCATTTTAGATTCAAGTCTGAGAGTAACTAATAGAGATCGCTCTCTCAAAAATAACGTGCGTTAGCCTACTTTATTAGCAAAAGCCTCTGGCGACATGCCAAAGGCTTTAATTCTTTTAGTTTTTCAATTACTGCTCTTTTGCTAGTGGTGGCACTTCACGGCCACGACGCTCATAGAACTCAGTAACAAATTCATCGAAGCGATCTTCATCAATTGCTTTACGAATGCTTTCCATCAGACGTTGGTAGTAACGCAGGTTATGGATTGTATTCAAGCGAGCGCCTAAGATTTCATTACAACGCTCTAAATGGTGAAGGTACGACTTGCTGTAGTTTTGACAAGTGTAACAGTCACAATGCGGATCCAATGGTGTTGTATCCGTTTTATGTTTCGCATTACGGATCTTGATCACACCACCAGTCACAAATAAGTGACCATTACGTGCGTTACGCGTTGGCATTACACAGTCAAACATGTCGATACCACGACGAACACCTTCAACCAAGTCTTCTGGCTTACCTACGCCCATCAAGTAGCGAGGTTTGTCTTCAGGAAGTTGAGGACAAGTATGCTCAAGAATACGGTGCATGTCTTCTTTAGGCTCACCTACTGCCAAACCACCAACCGCGTAACCGTCAAAACCGATTTCCGTTAGACCTTTTACCGACACATCACGTAAATCTTCGTAAACACCACCTTGGACAATACCAAATAGGTTGTTCGGGTTTTCTAGCTTCTCGAAGTGGTCACGTGAACGCTGTGCCCAGCGTAATGACATTTCCATCGATTTCTTCGCTTCATCGTGTGTCGCTGGGTAAGGCGTACACTCGTCAAAAATCATAACGATGTCAGAGCCCAGGTCTTTTTGAATTTCCATCGACTTTTCTGCGTCCATGAAAATCTTGTCACCGTTTACTGGGTTACGAAAGTGAACACCTTCTTCAGTGATCGTACGCATCTTACCAAGGCTGAATACTTGAAAGCCGCCTGAATCAGTAAGAATAGGACCGTGCCAGTTCATAAAATCGTGCAGGTCACCGTGCATTTTCATCACTTCTTGACCAGGACGTAGCCACAGGTGGAACGTATTACCTAGCAGAATTTCTGCACCAGTACCTTTTACTTCTTCTGGTGTCATACCTTTAACGGTACCGTAAGTACCTACTGGCATGAACGCAGGAGTTTGAACAGTGCCGCGTTCGAAAGTCAGTTGACCACGACGTGCATTGCCGTTTTTCTTCTTAAGATCGAATTTTAATTTCACGATGCCTCCGGGTGTCAGAGAAACAGTCTGACTGAGTGTTTAGGGCTCTACCCTACTTTAAGGAGCGGTCGCTTTTCCTTGCGAGAGACAAAGCAATGGATGCTTTATTTCCTAGCTTACTGCTAGCACTCGTAAATCTATTTTTAACTACGCCGTTTTCTTCTTGATGAACATTGAATCGCCATACGAGAAGAAACGGTATTTGTTTTCCACCGCATGTTTGTAAGCATTCATGGTGTTCTCGTATCCAGCAAATGCACTCACCAACATGATCAGTGTTGATTCAGGCAAGTGGAAGTTTGTGATCAAGCAATCCACTAGCTGATATTCGTAACCAGGGAAAATAAAGATTTCAGTATCGCCAAAGAATGGGGCCAGCTCAGTCCCTTTTTGCAATGCGTCTTGCGCTGCACTTTCAAGTGAACGCACAGATGTGGTACCAACAGCAATAATTCGTCCGCCACGCGCTTTCGTCGCTTTAATTTCTTCGACGACTTCTTGTGGTACTTCTACGTACTCGGCATGCATGTGGTGATCGTTGATATTTTCCACTTTTACCGGCTGGAATGTACCCGCCCCAACGTGCAAAGTAACGTAAGCAAACTCTGCACCTTTCGCTTTGATTTTCTCCAAGAGAACATCATCAAAGTGAAGGCCCGCTGTCGGTGCCGCAACCGCACCTGGCTTTTGATTATATACCGTTTGGTAACGCTCTTTATCTGCATCTTCGTCTGGACGGTCGATGTAAGGAGGAAGCGGCATATGGCCGATTTCTTCCAGAATTTCTAGTACCGTCTTATTTGAACTAAATTTCAGTTCAAATAAAGCATCATGGCGTGCCACCATTTCTGCTGAATATTCATCATTCTCGCCAACAATAATGGTTGTACCTGGTTTTGGTGACTTAGAGCAGCGAACGTGCGCGAGGATGCTTTTCTCATCCAACATGCGCTCCACTAGCACTTCTAATTTACCGCCCGATTCCTTGCGGCCAAAAAGACGAGCAGGAATAACACGAGTATTATTAAACACCACTAAGTCACCGGGTTGAACTTGGCCCAATACATCAGTAAATGTGCCATCAATGAGCTCTCCGGTATTGCCGTCCATTTGCAGCAGTCGGCTAGCGGTACGCTCTGGTTGAGGGTAGCGAGCGATGAGTTCATCTGGAAGGTCGAAATGGAAATCTGATACTTGCATGTTACTTGTCTTATCTATTGGTCAAATCACGTCTAGGCGACGATAAAATTGCGACGAGTTTTTCGCAGCAGACTAGTATATGTTTACATGCTGCAATAGCAAGCAAATCACCAGAATATAGCAGTAAAAGCCATGGTGAAGAGTGTAATAAAACGTGAAAAGCCTCGATTACTTGGCACTATTTTTAATTTGAGCCCCAAAGAGAGAACATGAAAAAGCAAAGCAGCGTATACCGCTGCTTATTAGTTTGGCATTCCAATCGCCCTATCAAACCTCACGCTTTCGCCACAAGAATAACGGCACGAATAAACCCAATAACCAAAACCCCAGACTGCCACCTTCATCATCTGAGCCTTTGAAATCACAGTTATTGGTCGCAATGCCATCGTGACACTCTTTATTATCACCACTTTCATTGTTAGCGCTTTTGATAAAATTTGGCGCAATGATGTAACGACTAGGTGGCGCATCGGCAGTGATGTAAGACTGCACCCAGTCGTAATAGTGGCTCACTTTGGTATAGAAACTTGGGATCGTCAAAGAGCCACATGTTGGTAGAATAAGGGGGCCGCCACTAACAATACCAATTTGTTTGCCGGTCGCCACATCGACCAACGGGCCACCACTGTCACCTTTACATGCTGAGTTGCCATATTGGGTATGGCTATCCGGCTCCAATACATGGTTTTGTGTTGGTAGCGTACAAATTTTGGTTTGGTTGTCTCTTGAATCAATGATCCCCGGAAAACTGCTGCCAATTTCTAAACGCTCATAACATTTGTCGATGGGTAAAAATGTGCTAATGGTGGTTTTGAGCGTATTAGAAGGTTCAGAAGCATCCGGCTGAGTAGCCCCCCATCCAAACACTTGCACATTTTCGACACGTTGATTGGTCAGGTAATTATCGTTCCAATCCGCCGCCAAACGTGCTTCGATACTCTCCATGTCAACTTTACTCGCTAGGTCAGCAAAGCTCGCGTTTGCCACTGGGCGCGTGAGATACAGCAACGCGATGTCTGAATCTAAACCGGTTTGGATAGGTTTCACGTTGCCATTACTGTCGGTCTCAGCTTTTGAAATCCGGGTGTAATCCGGATGAACCACAACGTGAGACACCGGATAGAAGTTATCAAGCCCTGCAGAATTAAGTTCATACACATTCGCATTCACCGACAGCTCACCCGGCGGGGTCACATAGTAGGTTGCTTCATTGGTTCCTTGTCCCATCACCACACAGTGCGCCGCAGTCAGTACCCATTGCTCTGTCAGCATCGTTCCACCACACAGCGGAAACTCTGCCATATTACTTGCTCGCAAAGTAACGCGGTCAACAGGATCGGTTTGTTCATCTCCTAACACAATCGCCTGTGTTGATGGCACACTGAATGCCGCCACTGCCAGCGCAATAAGTTTGTTACACGTTGTTCGTTTCATCTAGGTTGCTGTCTTCAATTTGGTAAGCCTGGACGTATCTTCTTCGAGAGAAGAATCTTGGAAAATCCAGCGAATAAAAATGTGCGATTCAATTCATTGGATTACCTTGGGGACACATTCAATATCAACTAAAAATGCCAACTGACTCGCACACAAACCGACTTATTCAAATTAATAAAAACACCAATAAAACACAGATTACGCAGCCCATCAGCATTGTGCTATTTAATTGATGAAAAACGAGTTAGCTCCCAGATATACAGAAAAATATTCTCTATATTTAAGAGAAGGACAATGCCGCTGGAGGTCTCTATGATCAAGGTTGAAGACATGATGACTCGTAATCCTCATACCTTACTGCGCACGCACACCTTGCGTGATGCAAAAAGCATGATGGATGCGCTTGATATTCGACACATTCCGGTTGTTGATGCCAATAACCACTTACAAGGCTTGGTGACTCAACGCGACATTCTTGCTGCTCAAGAATCGAGCTTGCACCCAGATGAGGCTGAACAATCTTTTACTTTAGACACACCGCTCTACGAAATGATGCACACCAATATCATGACGGCAGAGCCTATCGCGGGGCTCAAAGAGAGCGCTATCTATATGCAAAAGCATAAAGTTGGCTGTCTACCTGTTGTCACCAAAGGTCGATTGGTCGGCATTATTACTGATAGTGACTTCGTGACGATTGCGATTAACTTATTGGAACTACAAGAAGAAGTGGAACCTGAAGAAATCGAGCAGGAAGAGTAGTACGCAAGCGTATTCTCTTTGTTGTAAGTTTCGTTTTTACACCGGTTAAACGAAAAAAGAGCGGCAGGGTTGCCGCTCAAAATGCCATTACTGACGCTGATTAAGGAAGTGTTTCTCTGCCAATTAGAATTGGTCTTCTTCGGTCGAACCTGTCAATGCTGTCACTGAAGAGTTACCACCTTGGATAGTATTGGTCATTCTATCGAAGTAACCTGTACCTACTTCTTGTTGGTGCGCAACAAACGTATAGCCTTTTTCAGCTGCTTGGAATTCAGGACGCTGAACTTTCTCAACATAATGACGCATACCTTCACCTTGAGCGTAAGCGTGCGCCAGTTCAAACATGTTGAACCACATGTTGTGAATGCCTGCTAGCGTGATGAATTGATACTTGTAGCCCATGTCTGCAAGCTCTTGTTGGAACTTAGCAATGGTTTCTGCATCTAGGTTTTTCTCCCAGTTGAATGAAGGCGAGCAGTTGTACGCCAACAATTGATCTGGGTATTCAGCGTGAATTGCTTCTGCAAACTTACGTGCTTCTTCCAAACATGGCGTAGCCGTTTCACACCAAATCAAGTCTGCATATGGTGCGTAAGCCAGGCCGCGAGAGATAGCTTGGTCGATACCCGCGCGAACGCGGTAGAAACCTTCTTGAGTACGCTCACCTTCGATGAAGTCTTTATCATATGGGTCGCAATCTGAAGTAATGAGATCCGCCGCATTCGCATCAGTACGAGCAATAACTAATGTTGTTGTTCCCGCTACGTCAGCAGCCAAACGAGCTGCAACGAGCTTTTGTACCGCTTCTTGCGTAGGAACTAATACCTTACCCCCCATATGACCACACTTTTTCACCGATGCTAACTGGTCTTCAAAGTGAACGCCTGCGGCACCGGCTTCGATCATCGATTTCATTAGTTCGTAAGCGTTAAGCACACCACCAAAGCCCGCTTCAGCATCCGCTACGATAGGTAGGAAGTAATCAATACCACCTTCATCTTCAGGCGTCTTACCAGCAGCCCACTGAATTTGGTCTGCACGACGGAATGAGTTGTTGATACGCTTTACTACTGACGGTACAGAATCTACTGGGTAAAGAGATTGGTCTGGATACATCGTCGAAGCGGTGTTGTTATCCGCCGCTACCTGCCAGCCTGACAGATAGATCGCTTCAATACCTGCCTTAGCTTGTTGAACCGCTTGACCCCCCGTTAGCGCACCAAGACAGTTTACGTAACCTTTTTTCGCACTACCGTTGACCAGTGACCAAAGTTTGTCTGCACCACGTTGTGCAATTGTGTTTGCAGGCACCATAGAGCCACGCAGTTCCACCACTTCCTCGGCAGTGTAAGTACGCTTCACATTTTTCCAGCGTGGGTTAGTTGCCCAGTCTTTTTCCAGAGCTTCAATTTGTTGGCGGCGAGTTAAGTTAGTCATTGGTCTATCCCTCTTTATAATTTGCACTTTATGCGTGTGCGTTGAGTTTCCGTTCTCAGGCAGTACTTCCCTATCTGCCTTGAAAATCCTTCACGTTATTGGTGTTACAGTTATTCTTTATTAATCCAGGTAGTCATAACCAGGAACTGTCAAAAAGTTGGTCAGTTCATCGCTCGTCGTGAGCCTTGCCATTAAGTCTGCTGCTTCTTCAAATCGACCCGCATGGTAGCGCTGCTCGCCAATTTCTTGCTTCACGACTTCAATCTCTTCTTTTAGATAGAGCTCGAACAGCTCTTTAGTGACCTTTAATCCGTTGTCTAGCGACTTGCCGTGTTGAATCCATTGCCAGATAGAAGCTCGGGAGATTTCTGCCGTTGCAGCGTCTTCCATCAGTCCGTAAATCGGCACACAACCATTGCCAGAAATCCAAGCTTCGATGTATTGCAGCGCAACGCGAATATTGTGGCGCATTCCGCCTTCAGTGCGCTCGCCTTCACAAGGCTCAAGCAGTTCGGCTGCTGTAATAGGCGCATCCTCTGCACGGCTCACATCCAACTGGTTGGTGCGTTCACCCAGCACAGCACTAAAGACTTCCATAGCAGTGTCAGCCAAACCTGGATGAGCCACCCAAGTACCGTCGTGGCCGTTGTTAGCTTCTAACGATTTGTCAGTCTGGATCTTGTCTAATACTTTTTGATTCTCTTTCGGGTCTTTAGCTGGGATAAATGCGGCCATTCCTCCCATCGCGAAAGCACCTCGTTTATGGCAAGTACGTACCAATAATCGCGAGTAAGCGTTTAAGAATGGCTTGTCCATCGTTACCACTTGGCGATCTGGCAGTACTCGGTCTGAGTGTTTTTTCAATGTTTTGATGTAGCTAAAGATGTAATCCCAGCGACCACAGTTCAAACCAACGATGTGTTCTTTAAGCGAGAACAGAATCTCGTCCATTTCAAATACCGCTGGTAAGGTTTCAATCAGCACAGTCGCTTTGATGGTGCCTGTATCCAAACCGAAATAGTCTTCCGTGAAATGGAACACTTCGCTCCACCACTTCGCTTCGTGATGCGATTGCAGTTTTGGAAGGTAGAAATAAGGGCCGCTGCCTTTTTGAAGTAACGCTTTGTAGTTGTTATAGAAATACAGAGCGAAATCGAATAGCGCACCTGGAATGATCTGACCGTGCCACGTAACGTGTTTTTCTTTTAAATGAAGGCCGCGAACACGGCAGATCAACACCGCTGGGTCATCTTCCAGCTGATAATGTTTGCCATTGCCAGGATTGGTGTAACTGATGGTGCCATTAACAGCATCGCGCAAGTTAATTTGACCATCCAGCACTTTACTCCATGCAGGAGACATTGAATCTTCAAAGTCTGCCATGAACACTTTTACATTCGCATTCAGTGCGTTAATCACCATCTTGCGGTCAGTTGGTCCGGTAATCTCCACACGGCGATCTTGCAGATCTTGTGGGATTCCTAGGATCTTCCAACTTCCTTCACGGATGTCTTGTGTCTCTGGTAGAAAATCTGGTAGCTCACCAGCATCAATACGTGCTTGCTTCTTTTCTCTTGCTTCCAGCAACTGTTCAACACGTCCGGCAAATTTTTCACACAGTAGAGATAAAAAGGTTTGGGCTTCAACAGGGAAAATTGCTTGATGTTCTGGAGCAACGACTCCATTCACCTCAAGCATGCCTTGGGTTTGCTTTAGTTGTTGTGTTTTTTGTTCTGTCTGAGCAAGCATAATCATTCATCCTTAACGTGCTTTATCAATCTTGGGCAGTCAGCGTAAAGCTACATTTGTAAGTTATGAACAACAAATTACATCCTTTAACTTTGTGTTCAACTCGTCTAGCCATGCCGATAGATTGCGTAATGCTACGTGTATTTTCAATCTAGACATAAGTCGTATCGCCTTTAAATAAGCTATATCAACAAAGGGTTTAGTGAAACCCCTAATATAAACAAAACAGAAAATTCAAAGTTTTATTCCGCAAGGTAAAAACCATCTATCAAGCGCCTTACTTTGTAAGTTATTACGTAATAAAATTACATTAAATTTAAAGTCGCTTTATAATTTCAAACAAGCGTATGAATATTGACAGGTAAACAAACACCTTGTATTCACAAGGGCTGAAGAGATGGATTTAAACAGGAGTCAAACAAGGTATGCAGGGCTTTGTGTAAAATTAACATTGTGAAATTTCACTATTTTATGAAATCTTCATCAAAGAAGAGCTGTAAAATTTTACAAGTCAAAGTTTACCAGCAGAATAAAATACTAGAAAGCGCACTGTTTCCAGTGCGCTTTTAGATAAATAATGGAGAAGTAAGGGCTAATACTAATAGCTAAAGCAGCTCTGAAACGACTTCTGCAAGTTGATTAAATGTTTTCGTTCTTGACGAGCTCGGACGCCAAACTAAGCCGATTTCGCGATAAGCTTGTTTACCAGGAGGATCGATCACGACTAAATTCTGGTTATGCAGCAAGCCATGGTCGATAGCCATTTGAGGAATGAACGTTGTTCCCAAACCATTCGCAACCATTTGCACCAGTGTATGGAGGCTGGTTGCCGTAAACGGATTGATTTTTTCTTTGTCTGTTAATTTACACGCTGATACCGCATGTTCCGTTAAGCAATGTTCTTTCTCTAGTAGAAAGACGGATTCATCAGGTAAATCCGCGTAACGAATCGGCACAGGGACCGATTGGGCTTGATTAGCGCTTATAACCATTCGAAACGGATCCTTACCCACTACTCGGCTTTCCATCCCATCAATTTCGACTGGTAACGCTAAAATAAGCACATCCAGCTCACCATGTCTGAGCGCTTGAAGTAAGTTTGTCGTCGTGTCTTCTCTTAATAAAAGATTCAGTTGTGGAAAACGGTAGTTCACCTCTTGTACCAAATCACACAGTAAAAACGGAGCAATTGTTGGTATGCATCCTACTTTTAGCTGGCCTTGCATATCGTCGCCTTGGCACATACGTCCAAGCTCGACCAAATCTTGCCCTTTTGCTAACAGCTCTCGCCCCTGCTTTACTACCATTTCTCCTGTTTGGGTAAAAACCAGTGGACTTTTCTTGTCTTTCTTTTCATATAATGGACAGCCAATCAACTCCTCTAAGTTTTGAATACCCTTACTTAAAGTCGACTGACTGACAAAACAACGCTCTGCAGCGTCACTAAAATGTCTTGTTTCATGCAGTGTGACTAAATAGTGTAACTGCTTCAAACTGGGCCATTTATTCATAATTGTATTTGTATCTACCGCCGTTCCAGTGATCGAGTTAAGAGTTTTGTTATTATCGTTTTTTTCGATTAACTCAATCTATTTATTTCGCTTTTTTCAATACTACAATCTGTACTATAGTTTGTCTCGTACAAACACGAACCAAACCGACACAACTGAATTCGGTTTGGAGCTAACCATACTTTTTAGGAGCAAAAAAATGGTACTAGTAGGTCGTCAAGCCCCTGATTTTACTGCAGCAGCTGTTCTAGGTAACGGTGAAATCGTTGAAAACTTCAACTTTGCAGAGTTCACTAAAGGTAAGAAAGCAGTAGTATTCTTCTACCCACTAGATTTCACTTTCGTTTGCCCATCTGAGCTAATCGCATTCGACAACCGTCTAGCTGACTTCCAAGCTAAAGGTGTTGAAGTAATCGGTGTTTCTATCGATTCTCAGTTCTCTCACAACGCATGGCGTAACACTGCTATCGAAGATGGCGGTATCGGTCAAGTTAAGTACCCACTAGTTGCTGACGTTAAGCACGAAATCTGTAAAGCTTACGACGTTGAGCACCCAGAAGCAGGCGTTGCTTTCCGTGGTTCTTTCCTAATCGACGAAGAAGGCGTTGTACGTCACCAAGTAGTTAACGACCTACCACTAGGCCGTAACATCGACGAAATGCTACGCATGGTTGACGCTCTTAACTTCCACCAGAAGCACGGCGAAGTATGTCCTGCACAATGGGAAGAAGGTAAAGCAGGTATGGACGCATCTCCAAAAGGTGTTGCAGCGTTCCTATCTGAGCACGCAGCTGACCTAGGCAAAAAATAATAGACCTTCACCCTAGCTCAACGGGTGTGATGGTTGGATGTATATAAAGCAATAAGCTAATGCGGAAAACCGCAAACGCCAATCAGTCTAAGTAAAGTCCTATCAAAGCCCAGAGCCTCTGCTCTGGGCTTTCTTTTTCCTTCAGATAAACCGCCAAAATGAGGTAACGCTTTAGCGTAAACTTTACCTCTATTTATCATCCCCTCCATACAGATTCTGCTTACTGGCCCTGTTAATATCTTAGCCACAACACTTATTTGTAACGTTAGCAGGATGAATGAACGTGGTTACTCACCTAGAAGTCTGTATTGATAATATTGAATCTCTGCACTACGCCATTGCTGGCGGCGCCACTCGGATTGAACTTTGCTCCTCTTTGGCTTTAGGCGGACTAACACCCAGTTATGGCTTTATGCAGCAAGCGGCTAAGCTTTCTAGTGTTCCAGTTTATGCCATGATCCGCCCACGCCAAGGTGACTTCTTCTACAATGCAGAAGAGATCGAAATGATGCGTTGGGATATTGAAGCGGTTCACCAATCAGGCTTGAGCGGTGCCGTGTTCGGCGTGCTCACTCAAGACGGTGATATTCATATGCCTTACGCGGCTACGCTGTGTGAATTTGCTCAAGCGCTTGGCTTAGGCGTGACCTTCCATCGTGCCTTTGACCAGTGTCGTGACGCTGAAAAAGCTTTGGAAGAAGTGATCAGCTTAGGTTGTGAACGTATTTTAACCTCCGGTCTTGCGCCTTCAGCACCACAAGGGATCGATGTGCTTAGAGCTTTGGTTAAGCAAGCCCAAGGACGCATAGCAATCATGGCGGGTGCTGGCGTTAATGCGAGTAACGTACGTGAGCTAGTAGAAGACACTCAAGTTCCTGAAATCCATCTGTCAGGCAAAACCACACGCCCTAGCCAAATGACCTTTGTTGCTGAACAAAGCAAAATGGGCGCATCCGATGTCGATGATTTTTTAATCCCCATCACAAGTACACAAGCCATTACCGATGTCGTAGCAGCTCTCAAATAGACCACCGTAACCTCACGCGCATAGCTTTTGAGTGCTAACATATTGTTTATCAAGGAGTGAGGAAATGTGTATGTCTAAATTGAAGAAAAAGGAATACGAAAAGGAGCTCAAAAACCTTCAAGTTGAGCTCGTAAAACTTCAAGAGTGGGTCAAACACAAAGGGTTAAAAGTGGTGGTTCTGTTTGAAGGACGTGATGCTGCGGGCAAAGGCGGAGTGATAAAGCGAATTACAGAAAAGCTAAACCCGCGTGTTTGTCGCGTAGTGGCTCTGCCTGCACCGACAGAAAAAGAAAAAACGCAATGGTACTTCCAACGTTACGTCGCTCATTTACCATCTGCTGGTGAAATCGTTTTATTTGACCGAAGTTGGTATAACCGAGCAGGTGTCGAAAAAGTCATGGGGTTCTGTACTCCAGACGAATACGAGGAGTTTTTACGCTCTTGCCCTGAATTCGAGAGAATGTTGCAACGATCTGGGATTATTCTGATTAAGTATTGGTTTTCGGTTTCAGACGAAGAGCAGGAAAAACGTTTTCTAGGTCGAATTAATACGCCGATCAAACGTTGGAAATTCAGCCCAATGGATTTAGAGTCACGTCATCGCTGGGCGGAGTATTCGGAAGCAAAAGATAAGATGTTTGCCTATACAGACACGAAAAACTGCCCTTGGTGGGTCGTCCCTTCAGATGACAAAAAGAAAGCGCGCTTGAACTGTATCAGTCATTTACTAAGCCAGATTGATTACAAAGCACTTGAGTACTCACCCATCGAATTACCTGAACTCAATAAAGAAGGTTACGTCAGAGCGCCCATTGATGATCAGACCTTCGTTCCTGATAAATATTAACGTGCTTTCCTTCTCTCTAATAAATAGGCCAGCCTAAAAGCTGGTCTATTTGTTGAAGTCAGTTACTTCAGTACGTCATCAATACTTTGATCACCTAGGTGGCGTACATCTTTCCCTTTCACAAAGTAAATAATGTATTCACAGATGTTCTGGCAGCGGTCCCCCACGCGTTCAATCGCGCGTGCAGACCACATCACTTGCAGAATATTAGGGATATTTTTTGGATCTTCCATCATGTAAGTCATCAACTGACGAATCACCGCTTCATACTCGGCGTCTAGTTTGTCATCTTGTTTGTGCACCTCTGCTGCCGCTTCTACATCCATACGGGCAAACGCGTCTAAAACCTGATGCAGCATATTAATTGCCTGACGGCAGAGAGGCTCTAACGACACTTGGAATTGTCGTTCTTTTGATGATGGGCTTTCAATGGCAACGTAAGCAATACGTGTCGCCACGTCACCGATACGTTCTAAATCAGTGATCGTTTTGATGATAGCCATAATTAAGCGCAAGTCTTTTGCCGTTGGCTGACGCTTAGCAATAATGCGTGTACAGGCGTCATCGATCGAGACTTCCATCGCATTCACTTTATGATCGTCACGCACAACCTTACGCGCCAGTTCGATGTCTTCTTTATGCAAGGCTTGAATAGCATACGAAAGCTGCTGTTCTACCAAGCCCCCCATGGTTAATACATGAGTACGAATCGATTCTAGCTCTACGTTAAATTGTCCTGAAATATGACGTCCAAAGTGCATGATGTTCCTTATTCCGTATAGAGTCGCGACTTAACCGTAGCGACCCGTAATGTAATCTTCGGTCTGTTTCTTCATTGGCGAAGTGAAGATCGAATCCGCGTCAGAGTATTCAATTAACTTACCCATATGAATGAATGCAGTATGATCACTCACCCGCGCCGCTTGTTGCATATTATGGGTAACGATAACGACAGTATATTGAGTCTTCAGCTCATTGATAAGCTCTTCAATAGTTAAAGTTGAGATTGGATCCAACGCTGATGTTGGCTCGTCCAATAACAGGACTTCCGGCTCAATCGCCACCGCACGTGCAATGACCAAGCGCTGTTGCTGACCACCAGATAAGCCAAATGCGTTCTCATGCAAGCGGTCTTTTACCTCATCCCACAACGCCGCCGAGCGCAAGGATCGCTCCACTGCGTCATCTAAACTGCGGCTGTTTTTTACACCTTGTAAGCGTAAGCCATAAACTACGTTTTCATAAATAGACTTAGGAAATGGATTGGGTCTTTGAAACACCATCCCCACTCGGCGTCGAAGTGTCGCAACATCGACATTAGGATGATAAACATTCTTGCCGTGGAGACGCACTTTACCTGTGACTCGACACCCTTCCACTAAGTCGTTCATGCGATTGATGCAACGTAATAACGTCGACTTTCCACACCCTGAAGGACCGATAAAAGCGGTGACTCGCCCTTTGGGAATTCGCATCGAAATATCATGCAGCGCCTGAGTTTGACCATAGAACAGATTAAGGTTCTCGATTGAGATGGCTGTTTGTTCATCCGTTAAATTATGAACATCCAATGGTGGCTCATAACCTAATGTACTATCAAAATTAAACATACTTAATCTTGTCCTAACGTTCTGTATTTTTCTCGTAAATTATTGCGAATACTGATTGCTGTTAAGTTTAGCCCGACAATCACTGTCACGAGTAAGAAAGAGGTAGCATAAACTAATGGTCGCGCCGCTTCGATGTTGGAGGTTTGAAAGCCAACATCGTAAATGTGAAAACCTAAATGCATGAACTTTCTATCCAAATGCACATAAGGGAATTGTCCGTCAACCGGTAAACTGGATGCCAATTTCACGACCCCCACCAGCATCAGTGGCGCTACTTCGCCAGCTGCACGTGCAATCGCAAGGATCAAACCTGTGATAATAGCTGGC
Source organism: Vibrio sp. Vb1574 (assembly GCF_033338675.1). NCBI lineage: Bacteria > Pseudomonadati > Pseudomonadota > Gammaproteobacteria > Vibrionales > Vibrionaceae > Vibrio > Vibrio sp. Vb1574. The sequence continues at coordinate 7,463 of NZ_JAWOTC010000033.1, read as the reverse complement.
GTCGCCATAGGTAAAACCACACGCCATAGTGTTTCGAACTGAGTTGCACCAAGCGCCAGAGAACCATGTCGTACTGAGCTCGGAATACGAGTTAAACCTTCTTCAGTAGTCACAATCACAACTGGAAGCGTCAGCACGGCAAGAGTTAGTGCAGACCATAACAAACCCGGCGTACCAAAGGTTGGTGCCGGTAGCTTCTCCGCATAGAATACGTTGTCGATAGAGGCACCTATCGTATAAACGAAGAAGCCTAAACCAAACACGCCATAAACAATCGATGGAACACCCGCTAGGTTTATAACTGCAATACGAATCACTCTGGTTAGAGCGTTATTCTTAGCGTATTCATGTAGATAGATAGCGGCGATCACCCCAAGTGGCATCACAATGATCGACATAATGAGTACTAAGAAAACCGTACCAAATATCGCAGGGAACACGCCTCCTTCGGAGTTTGACTCTCTTGGATCTTCAGATAAAAACTTCCAAACCTGTTTTCCCCAATGCATGACTTTATCAGGCAGTGACATTTGGTTTGGATACCAGTAGTCCAAAATATCTTCGAGCGGAATCGATACTTGTGACCCCGTCATATCCTCGGCAATCAAGGCGTAGTCAGAGAGCTGAAGTCGTAAACCATCAAGTTGCAAATCTAACGTCGCAAGCGCTTTTTCTATCTGCTCTTTTTTCGTCTGATTTTCCTTTAAGAAGCTTTCTGTCAGCGTGTCATTCAATTCATGCTTGCGCTTTTCTAATCGCAACTGCTCTAGCTTCCAACCAAGCTCTTTAAGCTGATCGACCACCAAAGAATCAATCTCATGGCGCAGAGTTTCTGCATCATCAAGCTTTTTATTTAGTACCGATTGAATATCACTGGTGTATATATTATCGCCATCTTGAAACGCCACCAGCTTACCAAAGAAATAACCACCGCTACTGCGCTCTATCACCGCCCACTCTTTTGGCGTCGTGGGCTCATCCAACTGCATTTGCAATACGGAGATAAAATCGGCGGGATACAACTCTCGGTTAGCGATTTTGATGTTGAGTCGCGTGGCAAAATCTTCATCGTCTTCTAACTGTTGTGCTGCGCTTTCAGGCAAATAACTCTTCGGTACAAAGCTGCGCTCATACACTTGACCAATCAGAATAGTATTTTCATGTAGCACTTCGCCTTGTACAGGAGTCAGCGCTGCAACATTCCACTGATACAAGGGCGCTGGCCAAAAGTAAGTCAGGCCTTTCCAGCCGATAAGGAGTAACAACCCTAATACCGACAACAAACTGATGCTGACTGCACCGCCTGTTAGCCATATCCACGGTGCGCCAGAACGAATCCAATTTAACACGTTATTACTCGCTCTTTATTCAAACCATTATTACAACGCACGGTACTTATCTCTCAGTCTCTGACGAACCCACTCCGCAAGCGCGTTTACTGCAAACGTAAACACAAACAAAATCAATGCAGCTAGGAACAGCAGGCGATAATGCGAACTTCCAACTTCCGACTCTGGCAACTCAACGGCGATGGTCGCCGACAGGCTGCGCAATCCTTCCAAAATATTCCAATCCATTAATGGCGTATTGCCCGTTGCCATTAACACAATCATGGTTTCGCCAACAGCGCGTCCCAGGCCCATCATAATGGCAGAAAAAATACCTGGGCTTGCAGTAAGCAAGACAACATAGATTAAAGTTTGCCAAGGCGTGGCCCCTAATGCCAAAGAGCCATCCGATAAATGCTTCGGTACAGAGAAAATAGCATCTTCGGCAATGGTAAAAATCGTCGGGATAACAGCAAACCCCATCGCTAGCCCCACCACCAATGCATTGCGTTGATCGTAACCAATACCATGCTCGGTTAAGAATAAGCGCATATCGCCACCAAAGAACGTCTGCTCAATCGTAGGCGAAATCCACACTCCAAACCCAATCAGTACCAATATGACAGGCATGAGCACTAAAGCATGCCAACCATTAGGCAGACGATTCCGCAAAGGTTGCGGTATTAATGCCCATAGCCCGCCCATAATCATGGTGCTCAAGGGCAAAACAAACAGCATAACGACGATCGTAATCAGGTGATCTTCGACAATAGGCGCGAACCACAATCCCGCGAGGAAACCAATGATCACCGTCGGCAGTGCTTCCATTAGCTCAATCGACGGTTTTACGACACGACGCATGCGTGGCGACATAAAGTAAGCCGTATAAATAGCACCTAGCACTGCGAGCGGTACTGAAAACAGCATCGCAAACATCGCCGCTTTTATCGTTCCAAACGCAATAGGTACTAGGCTGAACTTAGCCTCAAAGTTATCGCTCGCCGAAGTCGATTGCCACACAAATTCAGGCTCAGGATACCCTTCGTACCACACTTCTTGCCATAATGAAGACAATGAAATTTCCGGATAGGCATTGTCCACTTCCGCAACATTTAACGCATTATTTTGCCAAGTGATTAAGTAGCGTTCATTGTTAGACATTGCTGCGATTGCGGGCGCTTGATTATACGCACGCTTAAACAACACCAGTTTTTCACTGGTTGTATAATGGCTTTGCAACGTGCCGTTGGTGTAAAAGCTATAAAATCCTTTTTGATGAGAATCCGGCAACAAATACTTAAGCTCTGATGCCAATTTAAAATCACGAATATGCGTTAACGTGCGTTTTTCTTCTTGCAGCGTATCAAACCATTGCGACACCCGACCATCGTTGTGCGTCACCAAAAGCGAGTAAGCACCAGCCAATAAGTCTATCGTACGAACGGAATGCTTCTTATCACCTTGAGTGAGATCGACCACCTCTCGCACAGCAAATTTACGTGCGGTTTTCTTTAACACGATCAACTCAGAGCCATCGCGCAAATAAAGCGTTTCACCGTCAGGTGTCAACAACATTTGCTGAGGCGTATTAAAGCCTGAAGAGAACGTAAAATCGATCGTTGTAGGAGACGTACCCAAAGACGAAGCCACTTGCCAGCGAGCTTTCACTTCACCGCTTTGCGTCTGCCAAACAACCGTTGGTAAGGGCGTCGAAGCTGCAAATACAAACTGAGTCACAGGATCTTGAGGCGTACTTAGTGTCAGATCCATGCTGGTGTCTAGCTCAATCACTTCCGGAGGACGTGTATTTTCTCTCAATGTGGCATTAAATTCTGGCTTGAAAAGGTTCGCTTTACCCTGCCCATCAACAAATCCATACCAACCTAGCCCAGGAGCAGATTGAGAGAAAGCGACGGGTTTCTGGGCGATTTGCTGTGTATACACCGCAGGTTTCGTAGGATCGTCCATCGACAAATATTGAATCTCACCACTTTGGGTTAGAACGAACGCGAGCTGAGCGTAATCATCCACTGAAATCGCAAGTGGTGTTTCAATATGAGTGGCTCGAATGGCTTGGTTGGTTTTGATCTCCGCATCAGAAAAAAGCGGAATGATCACCATGGCGAGGTAGACAAAGATCAAAATAAGCGCCGCAAGTACGCCGACACCACCGGATGTCACTGCAAGTCGAACTAAACGATCTTTTATCAGTCGTTTCTTATCTTTTTCCTGCAATGAAAACTCGGCTTGTGCCATTTAAATCTCTACCTTTTTTGACTTAGTACTAGAATATGTCGTTAAGATGACAATTATATTACAGATCACATTAAACACCTGAAAAGAATACAACTCTTATGCAATGCGTGGTATGAAATAAATCTGTAATGAAAATCTCATAATGTTCTCACTCATCCATTTTTCCAAGATGAGTACGTATTACTTCACTTTTGGCTAGGTAAGGTTATGAGCGCAGAAAAACTATATATAGAAAAAGAACTGAGTTGGTTGTCTTTCAACGAACGAGTATTACAAGAAGCTGCCGATAAAACCGTCCCTTTGATCGAACGTATTCGCTTTCTTGGGATCTTTTCCAACAATTTAGATGAATTTTACAAAGTACGCTTTGCGGACGTGAAGCGCAGAATCCTAATCAGCCAAGAGCGCGGTGGCAGTGATAGCCCTAAACGACTGTTAACCAAAATGCAGTCGAAAGCACTAAAGCTTAACGAACAATTTGATGAGCTTTACAGCGAATTGATTCGAGAAATGGCGCGACGTCGCATTTTCTTGGTCAACGAACAGCAACTGGATGAATCGCAACAAAAGTGGATCGCGAAATACTTCCGTAGAGAGGTAATGCCGCATATCACTCCCCTCCTAATGAAAGACGAGATTGATGTTCTGCAATTTCTCAAAGACGAGTACGCTTACATCGCCGTAGAACTGCGTAAAGAAGAACATTACCAATACGCTCTGATCGAAATTCCGACCGATCACCTTCCCCGCTTTGTGATGGTACCAGAACAGAAAGGAAAGCGTCGAAAAACCATCATCTTACTTGATAATATTATCCGCCACTGTTTGGACGAGCTGTTCAAAGGCTTTTTTGATTATGATGAGCTTAGCGGCTATGCGATGAAAATGACGCGTGACGCTGAATACGATTTACGCAATGAAATCGAGTACAGCTTGCTTGAACAAATGTCAGAGGGTGTCAATCAGCGACTGACAGCAAAGCCCGTTCGCTTCGTCTACGAACGCGATATGCCGCCTCAAATGTTAGAGTTTCTGTGTAACAAACTTAATATCTCTAACTACGATAACCTTATCCCCGGCGGACGCTATCACAACTTTAAAGACTTCATCGGCTTTCCAAATGTTGGACGAGAATATCTTGAAAATAAACCTCTCCCGCCAATGAAATGTGCCGATTTCGAAGGTTATGCCAACAGCTTTGACGCGATTAAAGCGAAAGATATTCTGCTCTATTATCCCTACCACACTTTTGACCACATTAGTGAGTTAGTGCGCCAAGCCTCCTTCGATCCCAAAGTACTTAGTATCAAGATTAACATTTATCGCGTCGCGAAAGATTCTCGCTTGATGAACTCTTTAATTGATGCGGTGCACAACGGCAAAAATGTCACTGTGGTCGTCGAACTGCAAGCTCGCTTTGATGAGGAAGCCAATATCGAATGGTCAAAAGTATTAACTGAAGCGGGTGTGCACGTCATCTTTGGTGCGCCTGGTCTTAAGATTCACTCAAAGCTACTGATGATTAGCCGCCGCGAAGGTGAAGAAATTATTCGCTACGCACACATCGGCACAGGCAACTTCCATGAGAAGACGGCACGAATTTATACCGACTTCTCCCTGCTTACGGCAGATCAAGAAATCACTAATGAAGTCCGTAATGTCTTCGGTTACATTGAGAATCCATACCGACCAGTGAAGTTCAATCACCTTATGGTATCTCCTCGTAATTCTCGAACCCAAATCTACCGCTTAATTGATAATGAAATTGCGAATGCCAAGCTAGGGAAAAAAGCCGCTCTTACGATCAAGGTCAATAACCTAGTCGATAAAGGCATCGTCAATAAGCTTTATGGAGCAAGTACTTCCGGTGTAAAAATAAACATGATCATTCGAGGTATGTGCTCATTAGTACCGGGCATTGAGGGGATCAGCGACAATATTCGCATCATCAGTATTGTTGACCGCTTTCTTGAGCACCCTCGCGTGGTGATCACCCACAATGATGGCGATCCGCAAGTTTATATCTCCTCCGCAGACTGGATGACAAGAAATATTGATCACCGTATCGAGGTAGCAGTACCAGTCCGTGATCCACGTTTGAAACAGAGAATTATTGATATAACGAATATCCATTTTACCGATACAGTAAAGGCTCGTTTAATAGATAAAGAAATGAGTAACGCTTACGTACCACGAGGTAATCGCAAAAAAGTTCGCTCTCAAATCGCTATCTATGACTATCTTAAAAATATAGAAAAGCAAACTAGAAAACAAAATTCAGATGCCTCAAATACTTGAACAAGATACTCGCTACATTGCCGCGATAGACCTCGGCTCAAACAGTTTCCATATGGTGGTGGCCAAAGTTGTTGGCAGTGACCTACAACTGGTTAGTCGTCATAAACAACGTGTTCGCTTAGCATCAGGACTCGACAGTGAATTGAACTTAAGTCACGCCGCAATGGAGCGTGCGCTAGAATGCTTAGCCATGTTCGCTGAAAGGTTGCAAGGGCTTGATGAGTCAAATGTACGTATCGCCGCCACACACACACTAAGACGCGCTAAAAATGCCCACCTTTTCATCGAGCGTGCAAAAGAAGTGATGCCTTTCCCAATAGAAATTATCCCTGGAGAAGAAGAAGCCCGCCTGATTTACTTAGGCGTCGCGCACACTCAAGTAGAATCCAACTCCAAACTAGTCATCGATATCGGAGGCGGCAGTACCGAGATGATTATTGGACAAGAATTTGAGCCTGAGCTTCTCAACAGTAAACAGATGGGATGCGTCAGTTTTACAGAGCAATACTTTAAAAACGGCAAACTGTCAGGAAAAAACTTCAGCAAGGCGATGTTAGCTGCCGAACAAAAACTCGAGTCCATCGCTTCAACATATCGTAAAAAGGGCTGGGATATTGCTCTCGGCTCATCAGGAACCATCAAGGCGATTCAAGAAGTGCTAGTAGGATTAGGTTTTGAAGATGGCCTGATCACAGCGAGTCGACTGGATACACTTATCGAAACTCTGTGTAAATTTGATTCCATTGAAGATATTGAACTGGCGGGTCTAACAGAAGAACGTAAACCCGTATTCGCAGCAGGCGTAGCGATTTTGTCCGCGATTTTCAAAGCGCTTCGCATTGAGCAAATGTTTTTCTCCGATGGTGCTCTACGCGAAGGCCTGTTGTACGAAATGGAAGAACGTTTTGCACGCTCCGATATTCGCATGCGCACCACAGAAAATTTAGCCAACAAGCACCGAGTCGACTTAGAGCATGCCGCTCGTGTTAAGGGGCATGCACGTGAGATGTTATGTCAGGTACGCTCTGAACTAGGCATTAAGAAAAAGAGTGAGTTATTTGACTTACTAGAGTGGGCAGCGTTGCTTCATGAAGTCGGATTAAGTATCAACTTGCGTAGTTTCCATCGCCACTCTTTTTATATTCTGTTGCACTCCACCCTACAAGGCTTCAACCGTGAGCAGCAATTAGTGCTTGCAACATTAGCTCGCTTCCAGCGTAAAGCGCTCAAATTGCAAGAACTACCAGATTTCAACCTCTATAAACAGAGTGACGTTATAAGCCTCATCAAAGTATTACGACTTTCTATCGTATTAAATGGGCAGCGTAATGAAGATCCATTGCCTGATATCACCTTATCTATCAAAAATGACGAATGGATTCTCACCTGCACAGATGAAGCATGGCTAGAAAACAATAAATTACTTCACGCGGATTTACAGGAAGAACAAGAACGTTGGGACAGCGCGAAGTGGACACTCACTTTCTGATCTCGTACTGTCCATTGACCCGTCCTGATATGGGTTGACACTTTTTAACTAAAACGCTCGATGTACTTCATCGGGCGTTTTGTATTTTAAAG
>NZ_JAWOTC010000032.1:0-54211 GCF_033338675.1 Vibrio sp. Vb1574 | reverse complement strand
GCCGCCAGCGTTCAATCTGAGCCATGATCAAACTCTTCAATTTAAGATTTTGTTCGGCTCAATGAATACTGAACATTACATAAGTAATGTTTGAATTGACTGTGCTGAATCCGAAGATTCAATGGTCACTTCGTTTCATTGAAACCTAATTTGATACCGAGGTATCTAATTGGATTATCATCAACGAGTGCCCACACAGATTGATAGGTTCTTATTTTTAAAGAGCTTTTCTAACATTTTCAGCAACTTAGTTGCTCGTCGTTAGGGGGGCGTATCTTACTTCACACCGTGAGAGAGTCAAGCATTTTTTTCAAATTCTTTTTTCTCTCTTCTCGACTCGCTGTGTGACTTTCGTCTCACTCCGTGTCGGTGGATGCGCAGTATAGGGGGTTGAGAAATTAGTACAAGCGTTTTTTGCAAATAAAAAACCAACCGGTCACAAATTATCCAAAAGTGCGATATTTGCATATTTCTTCGTCACATTTGAGACATATCACAGCAATTGGTTGGAAAAACACCAACCATATACGTAAGATTCATGTGTCTATTCTGTTAATGGACAATCGATCTCTTTATCACTATGTGTAGTAATTAAAATGACGTCTAAAAAAAATCTGATTTTATGTGTTGGGCTGGCCATCGTTGGGGGAATCATCTTCTCTCAATTCATCATCCCACCAGCCTTGAGCTTCCTCATTGGTGTTATCGCTACTGCTTTTCTTTTTTCATTTTCTAGCAAAACACCTGTTCTTCAATCTTCGGATCCTGATCCTTCAACTAAAACGCTGTATGTCGGCAACCTTCCTTATAAGGCCAATGAGAGTCATGTTCGCGATTTGTTTGCTGAATATGGACAGGTCTATGCGGTACGCTTAATGAAAGATAAGCGTACTGGAAAAAGAAGAGGGTTTGGTTTTGTAGTGATGGCTGCGGCAGATGCCAAGCCAGCTATCGCTAAACTTAATGAAAAGGAATATATGGAGAGAACGCTAAAAGTGAGAATTGCGAACGATCCTAAACATCCGGATGGTGGTAAACCTGAACAGGATTAAAACCTAGCTTCTTTAAACAAATGTTCAGTGCATCTTCCTGCCAAGGAGTTGCACTGGCATAAATCGACTTACTTCCCTCTTCTGTATCCTCAATTTCATCACTTAATAGCAATGCTTTTACTCGACGTGCAATCGCTGCGCCTGAATCAATTAAAGTAACGTCCCCACCCAAAGCTTGATGAATCTCCTCTTTGATTAAAGGGAAGTGAGTACAACCGAGCACCGCAACATCGACTTTATCGCGAAGGGGAAGCAGGATATTTGTCAGTTCGTCGAGAGAAACGCTGTTGCCCCGCAATTTCTCTTCGGCCATATCTACCAAGCGAGTTGATCCCACCAGCTCAACTGGTTTACCTTGCGCAAAGTCCCGTATTAACTCGTGAGTATATTGGCGTGTTACTGTCGCCGGAGTGGCGATCAGCCCTACTCCTTTTGATGCTAAAAGCGATGCGGGTTTAATCGCAGGGACAACACCAACAACGGGAATCGATAAATTTTCGCGTAAGGAAGGAAGCACTATGGTGCTCGCCGTGTTGCAAGCAATGACAACAATGTCGACTTGGTGTTCTTCGACTAATGAAGAGACCAGTTGGTTAACTCGTGAAATGAGTACAGCCTGATCGAGTTCACCATAAGGGTAAGCCTGATTATCGAATAAGTATAAGTAGTCTAGCTGGGGCAATAGGCGATGTATCTCTTGGAATACAGAAAGGCCACCAACACCGGAGTCAAAAACTAGGACTTTTTTCTTACTTGCTACTCGCACGAGCCTTACCTAAAGAACAGAAACGTTGCGATCATACTGCGTAGATTTGTTTTGGCAATGCTTTAGCATGGTATCTTTGACGGCTGAATCTATCTCCAGATTCTACATCTCGCTTCGTCAACTCGATATGTCCTTGAAAAGATGGCGAAGACGTGACCAATGTGTGAAATTCACCATTTTCCCCACAGGGATCAATTTGACTTGGTAATGACTCTATTAGGGCTTTGTCATACCAGCGACCACACCATTCTGGAGGGAGAACTCTTCCGTCGATGGTGATTAACATCGTTTGAATACCACGCTCTATGATTTCCATCGCTAGTTTTTCGCTGCTCTCCCCTAATAGAGGAAAGACGCATTCCCAGCCAACAGGTTCAATATAGCTGCGTCGGTAATCGGCAATGCCATTACAAAACATATCACCAAATGCGACAGCTTCTATGTTCAGACCACTACTTTGTAATGCATTAACGATGGTCGATTGATAAATGTCGTTACTTGGAAAGATTTCAGGTAGCTCGATAGTAATGAGCGGAAGCGCAAGTAAGTCTGCTTGCATTTGTACGACTTCAAGCGGAGTTGCTTGGAAAGGGACTTCTTTCCCTACGTAAGTCGTGTACAAACCGACAACTTGATAATTTGGATTCTCGTTAAGGCGCTCAAGCGTTAATGTCGAATCTTTACCACTGGACCAACTGATCACCACTCGCTTGGGTTTCTTCATTCGATTTTCCACCACAAAATATTAAAAACCGCCCGAAGGCGGTTTGTGCTCATTCACGATTAGAATTCGTAGCCAACGTTGATATAGTACGCTCGCTCTGCAGCGGGGTAACCTTTTGCCATCTCATACTCTTCATCAAGTAGATTATCGATACGAGCGCTAATAGAGGTCGACTCATTCGGATAGTAAGTCACCGCCGTATCAACCAACGAGTAAGAAGAAAGCGTAATATCTTGTGAAGGCCAAGTGCTGTAATCCACATCTGAACGCTTACCGACGTACTGATAGCTAACCGACCAATCCACTTTATCGAAGCTCACTAAAGCATTCCACTTATACATTTCTTTAGCGCGGCGCTGCAACTGATGCCCTTTATCGTCTTCAGCATCTTTGTAATCTGCACTCAACTGGTGCTGCACAATCCCTGTATCAAACTCAGCAACAAGCTCCACACCTTGGATATGTGTTTCACCATCGACATTCAAATATTTGTATGTGGTTGGATGGTAATCGATAAGATTCGTGATTTTATAGTCATAACCCGTTACGGACCAAAAAACGCCTTGGACATCACCGCTGAATGCTAGCTCCCAAGCATCTGACTCTTCCGGCTTCAGATCTTTCTCACCGTATGTTGGGTCATACTGTTGATATAGGTTTGGAGCCTTAAACGCAGTACCAAAAGAGGCTTTAACCCCAAACTCTGGTACAAACTGGTAACCAGCCGCTAAACTGTAAGTGAACTCACTACCGTATTCTTCGTTATCATCAAGGCGAGCACTGCCCTCGAGCATTGCTTTATCAATACTAGTGGTTGCCATACCAAACAGAGCGCCATTAGTCCGATCAAACGTTTTATTCGCACTCTTGTCTTTATAAGACTCGTTGCGCCAATCAATACCACCAGCCAACGTCGTATTGTTGTTTAGCAAGTAACTGTTGGTCCACTGGACATTTTGCTGCTCAAGTTCATCTTCAGTACCTGAGTGTTTGCCTTTTGCTTGCTCATAGTTCCAAGACTTCTGTTTCTGTGCCGTTACTTGCAGTTCTGACATCACATTATCAGACTGATACTTACCGCCCAGAGTGACAGAAAGATCGTCTTTTTCTGCTTCGTAGTAACCGCGACTGCCGTAGCTGCTGTCATATTGATAAACATTTTCGTAAGCACGTAGGTTACCAAATGCAGACCACTGGTCATTGAAGTTGTGCACGTAACCTAGCAGACCATTCTTTGTATCAAAGCCATGGCGATCGCCGTCATTAACTCCCAGTACAGGACGAACGTTATAACCATCATCACTTTCACTACCAAGCGCGATATTTAGCTGGCCGCTCTCTGTGACTTTAATACCAGATGCCACACTCAATTCCTGGTAATCTAAGCTGCCTAAACCCGCACTTAACTTCGTTCCTTCTTCGTCAGCACGCGCAATGGTGATGATATTGATCACGCCACCAATCGCTTCTGAGCCGTAAAGTGACGCACGCGCACCACGCACGTACTCAATACGTTGAACGTAAGTAAGTGGGATTTGGTTAAAGTCCACAGCGCCCTTCGCTGCTCGTGCAAAACGTACGCCATCAACCAGTACTAAAACTTGGTCGGAACTGGTTCCACGAACAAATAAAGACGCTAACTGACCACGACCACCATTTTGTGAAACTTGAATTCCGGTAAGGCGACGCAATACATCTGGTAGGGTTTTCGCTTGAATGCGATCGATGTCTTGTCGAGTAACTACTTCGACATCTGCCAACGTACGGCTTTCGGCTTGCTCAAAACGGTTTGCAGTAACAACGATGGTTTCGTCAGTGGAGGTTTCTTGGGCCTGTAGATAAGAGACAGGTGAAAGCAGCGATGCCAAAGTGATCGCCAGTGCGGATTTTCTCATTGTATTGTCCTAAATCGCGTAATTCCTTCCGAGCCCTGTCATCATGACAGTCCAGTGCTGTGGCTCAGTTGTTGGCAGGTATTCGGACTCAAGAGCACGGGTGTACCGCCTACTTGCTCGACTTCCCACATAAACTAATGCAGTGTCTGATGAGCGTTCGTTCTCTTTTACCGCTGCGCGTCAGTTCTGGATTCACACCAGATTCCCATTTCAGCCATCTAGATTGCTAGATAGCACCAACTTGAGGCAAATATTATTCAGCTATTGATTATTTGTCCAGCCAATATTGCCCTTAGAAGTTGTAACGTTTTGATTGATTTTGCTTTCTACTCTGCCTGTACGCACTATCTTTAAATCAATTCCAGTACAAAACTGGACATCCTATTGAGATTGAATAAAATCTGCGCTCTTAAATTGAATGCACCATAAAAGGTAAGATCATGGCTACTCTTGATGTAAACCCACAACGCTACCAAGAACAACTGGCTGAAAAAGTCGAACGTCTCACTGATATGTTCGCGCCATACAACGTGCCAGAACTGGAAGTGTTTGAATCACCAGAGCAGCATTACCGTATGCGTGCTGAGTTCCGTGTTTGGCATGAAGGTGAAGACCTGTACTACATCATGTTCAACCAAGAGACTCGTGAGAAATACCGCGTAGACCAATTCCCAGCAGCCAGCCGTCTGATCAACGATTTGATGCCGCTATTGGTTGAAGCGATGAAAGACAACGACTCACTACGTCGTAAACTGTTCCAAGTGGATTTCCTATCGACGCTAAGTGGTGAGATTCTGGTTTCACTCCTTTACCATCGCCAACTTGATGAAGAGTGGATTGAAAACGCGAAAGCCCTTAAACAGCGTTTAAATGATGAAGGCTTCAATCTAAACATCATTGGTCGTGCTCGTAAGATGAAGATTGTCCTAGACCGCGACTACGTGATCGAGAAGCTCGATGTAAATGGTCAAAGCTACATCTACCAACAAGTAGAGAACAGCTTCACTCAGCCGAACGGCAAAGTCGCAGAGAAGATGCTGGAATGGGCGGTCGACTGTACCCAAGAAAGCACTGGTGACCTACTAGAACTTTACTGTGGTAACGGTAACTTCTCGCTGGCGTTGGCACAGAATTTCGACCGCGTACTGGCAACTGAGCTAGCGAAGCCATCTGTGGTATCTGCACAGTACAACATCGCTGCCAATAAGATTGATAACGTACAAATCCTACGTCTATCAGCAGAGGAATTTACTCAAGCGATCGAAGGTAAGCGTGAATTCCGTCGTCTACAAGATGCAGGTGTAGATCTGAAGAGCTACAACTGCAATACGATTTTTGTCGACCCACCACGTGCTGGGATGGATGTCGATACTTGTAAAATGGTGCAAGGTTACGAGCGCATCATGTACATCTCTTGTAACCCTGAGACTCTAAAAGAGAACTTGGACACTCTATGCGAAACACACAACGTAACGCGTTTTGCTCTGTTTGACCAATTCCCTTATACCCACCACATGGAAGCGGGCGTGCTATTGGAACGCAAAGCGTAACCCACCGCGTCAAATACAAAAAAAGCGAGCTCAATGGCTCGCTTTTTTTAATTTGATTCGTTTTGCTTATTCCGCAGAAGTCTTCTTGCTGACAAAACCTAGCTTCTTACCAATCCATGCGAGTAAAATCATTGAAACCATGATCGCAAAGAAGTTTGAGCCTGCTTCTGGGTATTGCGCTTTAATAAACGCAGAGTGACCAAACGCACCTACGAAGAAACACGCCAAGCCAACTAATGGGATATCTTCTGATACCGGATTATTTAGGTACTCTTGGTAAAGAGCTTGTACAGCCAGTACGAGTGCAATCAATGGGAAGATTGAAAACGATACTTCACTCATGGTCAACCATGACAACAAAGCATCACCACACATACCTGCAACCAGTGCCAAAATCAGCGTTTTCTTTTCAGATTTATTTCCATTCGACATTATTCTATCCCGCCTTTTAATCGGTTACGTTCACGTTCTTTGCGATACCAATAGGCCCCTTTGGCTATCATTCGCAATTGCATGATCAATCGCTCGGCGAGTTCATCGCGCTCACGTCGATCTAAATCTAAAGCTTCAGCCCCCGAACTGAAAACCAAAGTCACAGACGCTTCTGCTTGAGTATACGCCTCTTCTCTGGTCACGCCGGTGCTCATTAAATACTCGGTTAATTCTGCCGCAAAATGCTGGATTTCTCGAGCAACAGCGGTACGAAATTCAGCAGAAGTGCCGGAGCGCTCACGCAACAACAAACGAAAAACGTTCGGACTACTTTCAATGAATTCCATAAAGGTTTCGACCGAGGTACGAATTACGCTACCTTCTTTCACAATACGTTGACGCGCCTGACGCATCAGTTGACGTAGTAGCAAACCGCCTTCATCGACCATGGTTAAGCCTAGCTCATCCATATCTTTGAAGTGGCGGTAAAAAGAAGTCGGTGCAATCCCTGCCTCTCGGGCGACTTCTCGCAAGCTAAGGCTGGAAAAGCTGCGATCCGCACTTAACTGACTAAATGCCGCATCGATCAATGATCGACGTGTCTTCTCTTTTTGCTGTGCGCGGATTCCCATCGATTTCATTCTTAACTTGCTCTTTTTCTGTAGGGTACAAGAGCCTCAATATAACGCAATTTGCTCCTACGGAGAAAGATATGTTGCTTCGCTCGCTCTGAGCGCCGAGAACGTTACTATTGGCATGCATCTAATTGCAATGTTCTCGATGCAATTTATAGACATACAACATACCAAATCACCCTTTTGGTCGATTCTGCGTGATCACTTCCACTCTCTAACAGGCATTACGTGTACCAATAGAGTAAATGAGTTAAAATCGCGCTAAAGCAATGTTAAGCAAATATAACAAGGAAGGCATCATGGCGCATGTTAATCACTATGACGTGATCGTAATCGGTAGTGGCCCTGGCGGAGAAGGGGCTGCAATGGGATTAACCAAAGCGGGACTGAATGTTGCCATTGTCGAGAAAGAAAGCAGTGTCGGCGGCGGTTGTACTCACTGGGGTACCATTCCATCAAAAGCACTGCGTCATGCCGTTAGCCGCATCATCGAATTTAATAGCAACCCGCTATTTTGTCGAAACAACACCAGCGTTCATGCAACATTTTCTGACATTTTAGGTCATGCTAAATCGGTCATTGATAAGCAAACTCGACTTCGTCAGGGCTTTTATGACCGTAACTCATGCACACTTTTGTTCGGAACCGCGCGATTTATCGATAACTACTCAATTGCAGTGATGCAAAGCGACGGTACAGAAGAAATCTATTCTGCGGATAAGTTTGTCATCGCGACGGGTTCTCGCCCGTATCAGCCTAACGACGTAGATTTCTTGCATGAGCGCATCTACGACAGTGATTCCATTTTGAGCCTGAAACACGACCCTCGCCATATCATCATTTACGGTGCGGGCGTTATCGGTTGTGAATACGCTTCTATCTTCCGCGGCCTTGGAGTGAAAACCGACCTTATCAATACCCGCGACCGCTTGTTGGAGTTTTTGGATAACGAAGTGTCAGATGCGCTGTCTTACCACTTCTGGAACAGCGGTGTAGTAATTCGTAATGATGAGACCTATGAAAAAATCGAAGGCACAGAAGATGGCGTGATTATTCACCTACAATCTGGCAAGAAGATGAAGGCAGACTGCTTGTTGTATGCGAATGGTCGAACAGGTAACACCGATAAGTTGAATTTGGGTGCAGTGGGTCTGGAAGCGGACTCTCGCGGACAACTAAAAGTAAACCGTAACTACCAAACCGATATCGAACACATTTACGCTGTAGGCGATGTCATCGGTTACCCTAGCCTTGCAAGCGCCGCTTATGACCAAGGGCGATTTGTCGCACAAGCCATTACGAAAGGTCAGGCAGAAAACTACCTGATTGATGATATTCCAACGGGTATCTACACCATCCCAGAGATTAGCTCTGTGGGTAAAACCGAGCAAGAGCTAACAGCTGCGAAAGTACCGTATGAAGTAGGACGCTCTTCGTTCAAGCATCTAGCTCGTGCACAGATCGCAGGGAAAGACATCGGCAGCTTGAAGATATTGTTCCATCGTGAAACCAAAGAAATTTTAGGGATTCACTGCTTTGGCGAACGTGCTGCGGAAATTATCCACATCGGTCAAGCCATTATGGAGCAAAAAGGCTCAGCGAATACCATCGAGTATTTCGTCAATACCACCTTCAACTATCCAACAATGGCCGAAGCGTATCGTGTCGCTGCGTTGAATGGTTTGAACCGCTTGTTCTAATCTATGCTTCTTGATAGCAGACAGAAAAACAGCAGGCTTGGACCTGCTGTTTTTATATCAACATTGTGTTAGGAAGGTATCCTTGTGCCATTGGTAGAGAAAGATAACCCCTAAACCAATACCCCGCATCAACATAAAGCTCATCATTGCAAACCACAGCGCGTGATTTTCCCACTCGGCGAATAAGTAAAAGACAACGAAGAAACTGCTGGTCGCGACAAACATACTATTGCGCATGTCTTTGCCTTTGGTTGCACCGACAAAAATGCCATCCAATAGAAAGCACCACATCGACGCAAGTGGCATCACCACCAGCCAAGGTAGATACACCGCTGCTTGCTGTTGTACCACCTCAATTGAAGTGATCATGGCGATCAACTGCGATCCCGCCAAACCAAAGAGCGCGGTCAGTCCTAAGCAAATAACCAAACTCCAAAAGAAAGTGCCGACAAGCGATGCACTCAATTGTTGCCTATCTTTGGCACCAATCGCCTTCCCGACCATGGCCTCGATTGCGTAAGCAAAGCCATCCATGCCATACGAGATAATCATCAGGAAGCTCATCAGAACCGCATTTGCAGCGACAACCTCATCACCAAAGCTCGCACCTTGGAACGTCATAAAGCTAAAAGCCGCTTGCAGACACAAAGAGCGCAAGAAAATATCGCGATTCAATTTCACGAAGCGCCCTAACCCATGCTGAGTGTCAGCAAGTAATTGCTTGGGTGACGGCAACTGACGTGCTTGCCATGTCTTCCACACGCAGACCAAACCAAACGCCATGCCTGAGTAATCAGCAATCACGGATGCAAGCGCAGCACCTTCAACTTTCCAACCTAAGCCCATCACAAATAACAAATCGAGAGCGATGTTGGTGACATTGGTGATGATCACCATCCACATTGGTGCTTTGGAATTTTGCGTTCCGAGCAGCCACCCCAACAACACAAAATTCATTAGTGCTGCGGGGGCACTCCACACACGGATAGAGAAATATTGCATGCCGTAGTGTTTTACCTCTGCGCTGGCGTCACTCCAGCCAAAGATCAAATCAGCTATCGGGGTATGGGCAATAAGGAAGACTAACGCAAACAGCAGCGCCATAAGTGAGCCTTGCATAAACACCAAGGCAAGTTGCTTTCGGTCTTCACCCCCATAGGACTGCGCCGCCAACCCAGTAGTCGACATACGCAAAAAACCAAGCAGCCAAAACGTCACGCTGATCATGGTGCTGCCCAACGCAACACCACCCAAATACCAAGCGTGGTCTAGATGACCAATCACCGCAGCATCGACCAAACCGAGCAATGGAACAGTAATATTCGACAGCACCATAGGTATCGCTAAAGCTAAGACTTGGCGATGAACTTTTGGGTTAGATAAAGGAGAGAAGATTGAATTTGTCACAGGCACCTCATCAGTAAGATCGACGAGTGTACCTGAGCGCTTAACGACTAGCCAATTACCACTTGATGTGAACGAGGACTGGCGTGAGGCGATGCTTCAACATTGGAATCTTATTAAGCCAACGCTGCCAAGCTTTCCAACGAGAACAGAATCTATCGAATGGCGAGAAAGCTTTCACCCATTGTGCCCATGGTAACCATTGCAATATCTGTGCTGCAGGCGCTTCAAAGCCATGAGCATAACGATCAGAGCCAAGCTTTTGCCCCCACTTGGTTTCCGTTAAATCTCCTGCCAGCACCATACACAGTTCAGCAGAAACAAAATGTCGACCCAAGGTTTGAATAAATTTCGCGACTTGGCGCTCTGTGCAATCGAGCAGTGCCATTTCACATAAAATGAGTACTGGTGCTTGCTCTGGAATGGCTAACGTCTCTAGCCACGACATTTCATCCACACTGCCACAGCGATGTTCATAGCGTTCATTTTTGTGGAACAAGCGCTGACGCCATACCAAATTTTCCGTCACATCCAACTCTATCCAATGGCAGCGTCCATTATCCAAACGATAAAAGCGGGTATCCAGCCCCGCTCCGACATTGATTATCCAAGCATCGGGATACTGCTGTAAGAAGTGACTAACCTGCTGGTCACAAAGCTGAGTCAGCGTCACGTGCAGCAATTGCTTCTGCGCAATATCACCACTCAAACAGTCCGGCGCCATCTTACAGCTCAAACACGCTTTAGCAGCTATCGGATCGTACACCAAGCCATTGTCGACCATGCTTTCACGGCTACGCAATAACAGTGGCTTTAATAAATGGTTAGGAACTTGATGTTTAGACTGAGACATGGGCATTTCCTGCGCCAGAGAGAAAACATAGACATTAATAAAGATGATAATGAATATCAATTACATTATCAAGCTTATAAATTGGTCAAAAAAAACAAGGTTAAGATGATGAGCAAGCTTTTGGAGGAAGTAGAAAAAGAGAAAAGACAAAACAGCCCAGATCAACTGGGCTGCTTAAATACACTTACATCCAATCGGTATTACGAATAATACCAACGGCTAAACCTTCAATCGTAAGGTGCTGAGACGTTAAGTCCACTTGAATTGGGGCAAACTCTTCATTCTCAGCATGCAGTAATATGGTTGAACCTTTGCGCTCCAAACGCTTCACAGTCACATCATCATCAACACGCGCAACGACAACTTGACCGTCTCTCACGTCTTGGGTTTTATGCACCGCGAGCAAATCGCCATCCATAATCCCGATGTCTTTCATACTCTCGCCATTTACACGAAGTAAGAAATCCGCTTGCGGTTTGAACATCGCAGGATCGACTTGGTAGTGCGCCTCTACGTGCTCTTGAGCCAGAATTGGCTCACCCGCTGCAACTTGACCAATCAATGGCAAACCCTGCTCATCATTGGCTGCGTCTTCAAGCAGGATACGAATCCCACGAGAAGCGCCTGGAATAATTTCAATTGCTTGCTTACGAGCAAGCGCTTTTAGGTGTTCCTCTGCGGCATTCGCAGAGCGGAAGCCAAGCTCACGCGCAATCTCTGCACGAGTTGGTGGCATTCCGGTGTCGTCGATTTTACTTTTAATCAAATCGAAGACTTGTTGTTGGCGTGGCGTTAACGGCTTCATGTCTCACCTGTCTTTTTATACAGTTAACTGTGAGTATATCCAGTAAATGCTCAAATGAAAACCCAATTGGTTGTTTTTTAATTTATTTGTGGGGAGCTTTCAGCTTACCAATTAAGTTCATTCTTTATTCGTTTAAAACACCGACTTTTCAGTTAATCAAGTCAAAGCAATAACTTAGGGGTTCGACTAATTTACAGCCAATAAAATTAAAAGGTTTGACCAGTTTCTGGTATCCTTGCAGCGCTTAAATTTTATCGCCTAGGCTTATTTCTATTGCCGTACTCATCTCTTTTTATAGAGAAGACATGCAAAGCGGAAACTGAAATAAGGTTAGGCCTGTTTGAATACCTATTGAGGCTGTGAACTTTATGTCTTCTGGACAATCATTTTCACGTTCATTACTAAAACTACCTTTATCGGTACTGGTAAAGGGCACCGCAATCCCGTCGAACCCGATTGAAGATCTGAACATCGACCTAACTAAACCGATTGTATATGCCCTGCCGTTCCGCTCGAACGTGGATTTGCTGACACTGCAAAAACAAGCCATGAGCCTTGGTCTACCCGACCCGCTCAGCCCGCTGGAAATCAATGGCAAAACGCTGAACCGTTTCGTCTTTATCGCTGCGCGTCCAACTGTGATGAACAACGATAATGATGTCCCAACCGATTCTGTTTCTCTGTTCACTGACTTACTGGAACTGCACAAGCTGGATAGTGAGTTGGATGTTCAAATGATCCCTGCAACCGTGCTTTGGGGTCGTAAGCCAGGTAAAGAAGAGAACCAAAAGCCTTACCTTCAACCGATGAATGGTCCGCAAAAAGCCAAAGCGGTAATGGCGGCGGGACGCGACTGCTTAGTTCGCTTTAGTCCCGTGGTATCTCTGCGTTATATGGCAGACTCCCACGGTACCGACAGCGCAATTGCGCACAAACTGGCTCGCGTGGCGCGTATCCACTTCTCACGCCAGAAACTGGCTGCTTCAGGCCCAAACCTGCCACAACGCCAAGTGTTGTTTGCTCGTTTACTAAAGTCTCCAGCTATTGAACTGGCGATTGCTGACGAAGCCAAGAGCAAAAACATCTCGATTGATAAGGCACGTAAAGAAGCCCACGACATCATGGATGAAATCGCTGCCGACTTCTCCTATAGTCTGGTGAAAAACGGCGACCGCATCCTGAGTTGGTTATGGACAAAACTATACCAAGGTTTGCACATCAATAACGCCTCGACTGTGCGTCGTTTAGCGCAAGACGGCCACGAAATTGTGTACGTTCCTTGTCACCGTAGTCACATGGACTACCTGCTTTTGTCTTATGTTTTATACCATGAAGGCATGGTGCCTCCGCACATTGCGGCAGGCATTAACTTGAACTTCTTCCCGGCCGGTCCTCTTTTCCGTCGTGGTGGGGCGTTCTTTATTCGTCGTAGTTTTAAAGGCAACAAACTGTACTCAACCATTTTCCGTGAGTATCTAGCTGAGCTGTTTGCCAAAGGCTATTCAGTCGAGTACTTCAGTGAGGGTGGTCGTTCACGTACAGGTCGCTTACTGCAAGCGAAAACGGGTATGCTGGCTATGACCATCCAAGCAATGCTACGTGGTCTAAACCGCCCAGTAACACTAGTGCCGGTCTACATCGGTTACGAGCACGTAATGGAAGTAGGCACTTACGCGAAAGAGCTGCGTGGCAAACGCAAAGAGAAAGAAAACGCAGGGCTTGTACTGCGTACTCTGCGTAAACTGCGTAACTTTGGTTTGGGCTATGTGAACTTCGGTGAGCCAATTCAGCTCAACCAATACTTGAACGAGCATGCTCCTGAGTGGACGAAAGACATCGACAGCATGGGTGGTAACAAACCACAATGGATGAATCCTGTGGTCAACGACCTTGCTAATAAGATGATGACGCACATCAATGATGCGGCGGCAGCAAACGCGTTGACCTTGTGTGCAACCGCACTGCTTGCTTCTCGTCAACGTGCACTTTCTCGTGACTCGCTGATCAATCAGATCGAGTGTTACTTAAAGCTACTCAAAAATAACCCGTACTCAAGCACCTCCACTATCCCTACCGAAAGTGCTGAGGAGTTGGTCGATCATGCAATTTCGCTTGATAAGTTCGTGATTGAAACCGATAGCATGGGTGACATCATTTCGCTGGACCGTAGCCAATCGATCCTGATGACTTACTATCGCAACAACATCATTCACTTGTTCGCTCTGCCGTCATTAATTGCCCAAATGCTCATTCGTCAGCGCAACCTTTCGGTAGCCAAGATTCAAGCGAATGTCGCGCAAATCTACCCATTCTTGAAGAAAGAGCTGTTCTTAAGTTACCAAGAAGACGAGTTAGATGAATTGGTCGTTAAAACACTGCATGAATTTGCCGATCAGAAAATGATTAGTCTTGATGGTGATAAGCTAGAGATCAATCAATCGAACAACCAGCCTTTGGTTCTGTTAGGTCGAACGATAACTGAAACGCTGCAACGCTACTCTATCGCGATGAACTTGCTTGTTGCTTACCCTGAACTCGGTAAATCGGACCTAGAGCAGAAGAGCCAAGATATTGCTCAGCGCCTAGGGCGTTTGCACGGTATTAATGCGCCAGAATTCTTCGATAAAGGTGTGTTTACCGCGATGTTCAATACGCTCAAACAGCAAAAATACCTCGATAACGATGGTAACTGTGACACGAAGAAAACGCAGCAATTTGCACGGCTACTGTTCACTCTGCTTTATCCAGAAGTGAAACTGACGATCGAAGAGAGTATTCACCAACTTCGGTCGTAACCGTTTTACCTTCTTCCAATAAGAAAAAAGGCATCCAATCGGATGCCTTTTTCTATTTCTTCGCTTACCAAAATGCGACCAGTAACCCTATCGCTATCACCATGCCAACATAATTGTTGTTAAGGAAAGCCTTAAAGCACAACTCACGCTCACGGTGACGAATTAAGTGCTGCTGATAAACAAACAACGACGCTGCAATCAAAAGGGTCCAGTAGTAACTTTGTCCCAATTGGTAGAACTGCCCTAACCAAACCAACATCGCGAGTGTAATAAGTTGCAACACACCAATAATAAGCTTGTCATGACGACCAAACAGAATTGCCGTCGATTTAATGCCAATCTTTAGATCATCATCTCGGTCTACCATCGCATATTGAGTGTCGTACGCAATGGTCCACAAAGCGTTAATGAGGAACAAAAACCAAACAATCAATGGTAATTCCCCAGTTTGTGCAGCCCACGCCATTGGAATCGCCCAGCTAAAAGCCAAGCCTAAAAATAGCTGTGGAATATGAGTGTAACGCTTCATAAATGGATAGATGAACGCCAACACAATGCCAGCGAAGGATAGCTGAATCGTCAGCGGGTTCATGGTCAGCACTAACAAAAACGAGCTGATACCCAAAACCAAAAATAATCCAATCGCTTCTTTTGCTGTCACTTTCCCTGATGGCAGTGGACGTTGCTTAGTACGCTTTACATGGCCGTCGACTTTGCGATCTGCAAAATCATTAATCACGCACCCCGCACTACGCATTAGGAAAACACCCAATACAAACACGATGAATACATCCCAACTTGGCATCCCTTGGGCTGAGATAATTAGCGCCCAAATCGTTGGCCACATCAGTAACAGTGAACCAATCGGGCGATCCATGCGCATCAGTTGCCAATATGCTTTGGCTTTTTCTGCAGACATTTACACTGTCTCCTTAGCGTAAACTGGTGAATTAGATAAGAATAACTCGGCGACTAGCATCGGTTTGTGATTCATCCACAACCTTGAGCGTCGTGCTAACAAACGTCCTTCTGGTACGGCTACCCATCCCATTTGCAAAGAGTCCCGCTCAACGTTATCTGCGCTAAACACAGTTAGTCCTAATGGGATATCCCCTTGTTGAGCCAAATCATACTGCTGATCAACTAAGGTTGAACGAGGAATCAATGTCCGCCCAATAACCCAGTTATTATTGTCACCGCACAAAATTACCTCTCTCAGTAAGCAATCTTGTTCGGACAATAACTGGCTTTCGTCCTGTTTTAATGTCGCTGCAGTGACGATCTGATTTTGTAGCAATTCTACCGTTAACGCTTGGCAGTGCTGTTTTAAACGACGTGACAAAGACCCTTGCTCTTCAAGCCAGTGCTTGGCAAATTCATTTGGAAATTCGAATTCTTCGGGGTTTTGCCACTCTACTTCCAATAAAGAAGCAAGATAGAGTGATGTTGGCTGATTCATACTAGTATTCAATTGGAGGCTTTATGCGTACAATAAAGCAACAACTTACCGTCCATAGTAATGTATGTAACCGTAAGTTCCGTTATTTGTTATAGACGGCCCATTGTATCAAGACTGAAGCGATTCGAATATCGCGATCCAGAGAAAGAAAAGTTAGAAATATGTACAAACGTTATATAGCCCAAATTATTTTTGCGTTAACCATACTATTCGCCGCACCAAGTTGGGCTGAAACGGAAGAAGCTGGACCTAAGTTGGCATACTTTACCCTAGAGCCTGACCTCACTACTAACTTTTATACCAAAGGCAAAAAGTTAGGTTATGTGCAAGTGCGCATCGACATCATGGTAATGAGTCAACAAGATTTATCAGTTGTTGAGCATCACCAACCTTTGATTCGCGATGCAGTGATTGAATTACTGGGTAAGCAAACAGAAGATACGATTAAGTCCCTGTCTGGCCGAGAAGATCTGCGCAAAACCCTAGTGACGACCCTCAACGAAACGCTTTTGCCTGAAACAGGTAAAACCATCATTGCCGATTTGTTGTTTACAAAATACCTTTATCAATAAACCCAAATCCGTTTTGAACATAAAAAAAGACCGCTCTTAAGCGGTCTTTTCATTTCATCTGCTTTAGGCTTGCTGTTGGTATTTCATCTTGCCTGAATCAAACAGCGCAATCGCCATCCCCGACAGTAGCCCAACTAAGTGAGCGGTGTTTGCAATCGCCATAAATGGCTGCACAAAACCAAGAACTAACCATACCAACATAAAGACGATAATTGGCTTGGGTAGCGTAAGGCCTAAATGTGGCAAGCGGTAACCCAATATCCACAAATAACCAAGCAGTGCATAGACCACGCCAGACAAGCCGCCGAAGTTAGCCCCTTCAACATAGAACTGGCCAGCCCCTGAAAGCGCTGCCGACACCACAAAGAGTTGCAATAGCTTACCGGAACCGAGACGACGTTCGATGTCGCCACCCAACTGCCACCACCATAGTAAGTTAAACACGATGTGAGTTACTGAAAAGTGCAGTAACGCATGACTTAGCCATCGCCACACTTGCCATTGTTGCCCCTCAAAAGCCGGGAAGTGCAACAACTTAAACACGCCATTGCCAAAGCCAAACATTTGTAACAAGTAGATGATGATACAGACTGTCATGATCAGTAAAGTCATGGGGCCAGCTTTCGCTTTGACCATGCTCATGATACTCGGGCTGGAATAATGAAATGTGCTCTTACGAGTATCGGCAACGTCCCACGAGGCGGCGCTGTATTTTGAATCAGACGGGTTAGCAAGGAACAGCTTAAGTTCGGCTTCCGCTTCTATTTCATGCTGGCTATCAGTCAGCCACAGCGCAAATTGCCCATCCCCTTCTGGCATCATTTCGATGTCAATTTGGCGAGAGGCCATATAATCAATAAAGGCTTGCGCCATACGTGGATTATTTAACGTTACCAATCTCTTCATTAACTTCTCACTATCGGTAGTTCTGCTCGATGCCAGGCTTCAAAGCCACCATCTACACTGTACACCTGTTCAAAGCCTTGGTTAACCAAATATTGCGCCGCACCTTGGCTACTAATACCGTGGTAACACATCACTAGAATAGGTTGTTCGAACTCCACTTCATCCATAAACGCAACGATCGTATCGTTAGTTAAGTGATACGCGGACTCCGCATGTGCAACGGCAAACGATTGAGGGTCACGGATATCTACAAGCTTCGCATCACCCTGCTCGAGCAGCGCTTGCGCACCTTGTACATCGATATGCTTAAACTGATCCATTTACTTTCTCATTGTCTTATTAATATACCCAAGCAACCTCGAACCTAACGTACTAATCAGCACCCGTGGTACAGCATAAAATCCATATTTGAAGCTGCTTGGGTATACTGCCGCTATTGTAACCTATCCAACGGCAAACTTAGACACATGGATAATCAGGCTTTTCAAAAGTGTACACATTCCAACCATTTGTGGATAAAGCTGTGAATTGCGTTGATAAAGTGTATTTGGATCTTTTGATCCACAATATGTAGTGATGATCCTGATCTAACTGTGTGTATATCTATAACTATCCCCAGATGGAAAAGTGCTTGAATCCCTTATTTTGTCCGGGTTTCGAACAGTTGATAAATAATTACTTCACAGAGTTATACACAGGTAGCACATAAAATCCGGATCGCAAACGCTATCGATTTTCGATCGACAATAAAAAAGCCGAGATCACATGATCTCGGCTTTCTATGAAAATCTTACTTTCAATTAGCAGTGGAAATTAAAATTCACCCACAGCCAATTTTAGTTTCTTCATTGCATTTTTTTCTAGCTGGCGAATACGCTCGGCAGAAACACCGAACTCATCAGCTAAGTCTTGCAATGTTGCTTTCTCATCATCTAACCAACGAGAACGCACGATGCGCTGACTACGCTCATCCAAACTCGCTAATGCATGACCCAAGCGATTGTTGGTATGCATTTCCCAGTTGGCGGCTTCAATGTTGTCGGCCACATCAGACGATTTGTCTTCTAGGTATAGCATCGGCGCTGTGTAAGCGTTTGAGCTGTCGTCTTCATCAGTTGGCATATCAAAGGTTGAATCCACCGCCGCTAAGCGTGATTCCATCTCGCGAACTTCAGAAGGCTCAACACCTAACTCGCGCGCAACGGTTTCTACTTCACCGTTGTTAAACCAACCCAAGCGCTTTTTCGACTTACGCAGGTTGAAGAACAATTTACGTTGCGCTTTAGTGGTCGCAATTTTCACGATACGCCAGTTACGTAGCACGTATTCGTGGATCTCTGCTTTGATCCAGTGGACAGCGAAAGAAACCAAGCGAACCCCTACTTCTGGGTTAAAACGCTTAACGGCTTTCATTAGACCGATGTTACCCTCTTGCACAAGATCCGCCATTGGCAAACCGTAGCCAGAGTAACCACGAGCAACGTGAACAACGAATCGTAGGTGCGAAAGAATTAGACCTTTTGCAGCCTCAATCTCACCTTTATAGTGTAATCGTTCTGCCAGCTCACGCTCTTCGTCTGCAGTCAGCATTGGGTAGCTGTTTACTGAGCGAATATAGCTATCAAGGCTATCTTGCGTGACTAGAGCCATCGGATACGCTTCTTTTGTCATTCAATTCCTCATCAATCTCTGATCTGGAGCATTACATTGCAATTTAGCTTCGATATCTTGAACTCAAAATGAACAAGTTTCAAGAAGGGGAAGCAATTATCCATAAACATTTGGTCTAAGCAAGGGTTCAAAATTAGCTAGTGCTAATGAAATCCAAGTAATAAGACCGCCATCACTTAAACTGGTTCAATTTCTTTTAAATGTCGTTGCGCAGAAAAACGCGCCGCAATACATCCCAAAAGACTCCCAATGATGATTAATAACAAAGATTCATCCCAACTTAGACCAATCAGGCGGAACTGGCTATCGTACAACGCAGCAAGGTCTTCCACCGCACTATTCATGACAATGGTCACTAAAGCCGTTACCAACCACGCAATAGTGGCACCTAACACGCCAAACCACATACCTGTGTACAAGTAAGGGCGCAGAATAAAACTGTCCGTCGCACCGATCAGTTTCATGGTTTGAATCTCTTCTTTATTCGCCAGCACATTAAATCGCAATGTATTGCCAACGATTAAAAATACCGCACCGAGCATCAGCACTGTCAGGGTAATGACAATAATACTCGCGAGAGTTTTGATGGCATCAAGACGCGCCAGCCAGTCTTCGTCAAGTCTCACGTCGGTCACATCTTGTTGCTCTCGAACGTCTTTGGCTAATGACTGAATATCACTTTTTAGCTCCGAATCTGGCGTAATCACCAACACACCAGGTAGCGCATAGCCACTTAAAAGGCTGATAGCTTGGTCGAACCCTGCATATTGGCTTAAATCAGATAGACCTTGTTGCGGTGAAATATATTCTACCTCTTTTACCAAAGGCCAAGTTTCAATTTGATCTTTGAGAACCATCACTCGTGCATCCGGCATGCCTTCAACTAAGTAAGCACTAACTTGTGAAGGAGAAGCGACATCTTCCGCTGCCCCCGCAACGTTTTTCCCCAATAGATACAAACAAGCTGGCATGGCAAGTGCCATGGAGATGACCGCTAGAGTCAGAATGTTGCCTAGTGGTCGTTGCCATAAGGCGCTAAAAGAGGATTTAGCTTGTTTTGCGTGGACAGAGAAAAAACCATCGGTATTCGCACGCTTGGCACTGCGGCCTTTCCCCTTCTTTTGGGAGTGCTTGTTACCTGCCATAGTCTTCTACCTCACTTAGGAAGCCTTGGTTCAATTCAAAATGACGATACTGTGGGCGAGTGTTTACTAACCCCACATCGTGCGTGGCAAGTAGGATAGTCACGCCCGCACGGTTAAATTCTTCGAATAGACGCAACACACGGTTGGATAATTCTGGGTCAAGGTTACCCGTAGGCTCATCAGCCACCAGCAACGTTGGTCGATTAACCACAGCACGGGCAATACCGACGCGCTGCTGTTCACCACCAGAAAGTTGACTAGGTAGACAACGAGCTTTATCGAGTAAGCCCGTTTTATCTAACGCCGCAGAAACACGGCGTTTGATTTCGTTTTCAGAAATCGATTCGATACGCATTGGTAGAGCGACATTGTCGTACACACTGCGATCCATCAATAGGCGATGATCTTGAAAAACAATCCCAATATTGCGGCGCAAAAAAGGGATGTCTTTGCCTGGAATACGCGTGATGTCGTGGCCATTAAAATGGATTTTGCCATCGGTTGGTCGCTCTATCGCGCAGATCAATTTCAGCAAGGTACTTTTACCAGCCCCGGAATGTCCGCCTAAAAACGCCATTTCACCGCGCCTCAGGTGAAAATCGACTTTTTGCAGTGCTTGTCGACCACCTCGGTAAGCTTTGCTTACTTGCTGAAATTTGATCACCGTTGATTTCCTCTAACTCTTTTTATTCTTCACGACTAAACAGTGCGTCAATAAACTCTTGAGTTTCAAATGGACGCAAGTCTTCGATACCTTCACCCACACCAATGTAACGAATTGGAATACCGAACTGATCAGCAATAGCGAAAATTACGCCGCCCTTGGCTGTACCATCCAGCTTAGTCAAAGTAATCCCGGTTAGAGGGGCAACATCACTGAAAAGTTTCGCTTGGCTAATGGCATTTTGTCCTGTACCTGCATCAAGCGTTAGCATGATCTCATGTGGTGCAGAGTCATCAATTTTCTTCATCACACGTACAATCTTACGCAGCTCTTCCATTAGGTTCGCTTTGTTCTGTAGACGACCTGCTGTATCAGCAATCACCACATCCACACCACGTGCTTTTGCCGCTTCAATCGCATCATAGATAACAGAGGCACTGTCTGCTCCAGTATGTTGAGCAATCACAGGAACATTATTACGTTCACCCCACACTTGTAGCTGCTCAACCGCTGCGGCACGGAAAGTATCGCCCGCTGCAAGCATCACTTTTTTGCCTTGAGTTTGGAACTGCTTCGCTAACTTACCGATGGTCGTGGTTTTACCCACGCCATTTACACCCACCATCAAGATGACGTAAGGCGTTTTGTTGCTATCGATTTCTAGTGGCTGTTCAACTTTAGAAAGAATCTCAGCCATTTCTTCTTTCAACAAACCATAAAGGGCTTCGCCGTCTTTCAGATCGCCACGTGTGGCTTTTTCTGTCAGGTTGTTGATGATTTTTGTTGTGGTATTCATGCCCACATCAGCAATAAGCAGTTGCTCTTCTAGCTCTTCAAATAAGTCTTCATCGATTTTCTTACCGCTGAACAGACCGAAGAAGCCAGCACCAATATTTGCTTTTGTTCGGCTTAGGCTGCGTTTAAGACGAGCAAAAAAGCTTTCTGTTGGCTTTTCTTGTTCTTGAACACGAGGCGCGGCCGATACGACTTCTGGCTCCTCTGCTTCTGCTTCTGCTTCTGCTTCTGCTTCTGCTTCTGCTTCTGCTTCTGCTTCTGCTTCTGCTGGGGCAGCCTCTGATTGTTTCGCTTCTTCTTCAAGTTCTGGCGTTGCTTCCGCTTGCTCAGCAACCGCTTCGGTTTGCTGCTCTTCAGAAGGCGCTTCCACTGCTTCTTCTTTTACTGTTTCTTCAGTTTTTGGTTTTGGGCTTTGTTCTTCGTCACCAAAACCTAGCCACGAAAGTAATCCGCGCTTCTTTTTTTCCGTCATCTGGGGCTATCCTAGATTGTTCTTTTATCTATTAATGACTCTTTTTTGACAAGATTATTATCTGTCTAAAAAAGGCTAATGACAAAGTTCTGAAAACTTTCCGATTAGGTAATTCTAATCTTATTAGTGTTACACTCTGTCATCTTGAATATTCTGGGCTGTATCCAATCTCCAAGCTCATTGCTTGGGCGATTAGATATAGTATCACTTTATTAGCGGTCAAAAAATCTATGGTAAGACGTCGCCAGCAAAACTCATCACAAAAAAAGCCAACAACGGGCTTTGTTCGCATTATTAGTGGCTTATGGAGAGGCAGAAAACTTCCTGTACACGATGCTGAAGGCTTACGCCCCACGACAGATCGCGTCAAAGAAACGCTGTTTAACTGGTTAGCTCAAGATGTACCACAGGCAAAATGTCTCGACTTGTTTGCTGGCTCTGGCGGCTTGGGATTTGAGTCAGCTTCGCGCCAAGCAGAGCAAGTGACCATGGTTGAGCTAAACCCACAAGCTTTCCAACAGTTACAAAAGAATGTTGCCTCTCTTAACGCGAACAACATCCAAGTGGTAAATACCGACGCACTGAGTTTTTTGAAGCAACCGGGTTCTGCTCACCATGTGGTGTTTATTGACCCACCGTTTCGCAAAGGTCTATTGGATGAGACCGTGGCTCTGCTAGAACAAAATGGCTGGCTCGCGGAAGATGCGATGATTTATATTGAAACAGAAAAAGAACTCAATATTGCCGACTTACCAGAAAACTGGCAATTACATCGAGAAAAAACAGCAGGCCAAGTGAGCTATCGTCTGTACGAACGTACCTCCGCATAACGCCTCGATTTAAAAGGATACTTAAATGAAAGCACTAATTATGCTGGCCAAAGCGGCTATCGCCTTTGTTTGGTTAGTATTAATCCTAAATATTTTTATGCCCTTTCCCGGCAATGCCGCGATTGCGCTATACATCATGACCGCTTTTTTGTTCATCATGCACGGTTTACAAATGGCCATCTTCATTGGTGCATTTGGCGACAAAATAAAAATGAGCAGTTGGGAAAAATATTCAATCCTGATTTTTGGTATTTTTGCCCTACTCGATATTCGTCGTAAACACATGATGTAATCGCTCAGATACGAAAAAGCCGCTCTTGTGAGCGGCTTTTTTTCTGCGTTTCGTTCGTCACCCAATGTAACTTTTTACACCATCCAAGAACATTTGAGTGGAGATCATCACCAGTAACAAGCCCATTAAGCGTTCTACCGCCTTCAAGCCACGTTCACCCAACAAGCGATTAAAGAAGCCATAAAACATCAGTATAAAAAATGTTGCGCCCCACGCAATTACGACTGATGCTGACATTTCCAACATTTTCTCTGGATGTTGCGAAGACAGTAAAAGCAAGGCTGCAATCACTGAAGGGCCCGCGATCATAGGAATGGCCATCGGAACAATAAAGGGCTCCTCGCCTGCTGCCAGTCCAGTGATGCTGCCAGCACTCGGGAAAATCATCTTAATCGCAATAATGAAGAGAATAATGCCACCTGAAATGCTGAGCGTTTCTGGCTGGACATGCAAAAAACTTAAGATGCTTTGTCCTGCAAACAGAAACAACATCAAAATCAGTAAGGCAAACAGTAGTTCACGAATCAATACCTTACGACGACGCTTGGGATCGATATGTTTGAGAATAGACAACACAATCGGCAAGTTACCGAGAGGGTCCATGATTAGAAACAGCATGGTCGCTGCAGAAAGAATGTCCATATTCTGGCCTCACCTAAAAAATGGCGGCCAGTGTATAGCAAACTGACAACATGAGTATATGACTGAGGGTGAAAACACCATAGTCACCCTCGATCTTAGCCGCCGTTTAGTGATTGCAAACTCGCGCCATATTGACCACAAACTTACCTTCAAGCTCACGAATTTTGTCGCGCTTGAGCAAAAATGCTAGTAATGCATCTAAGTCTAGATCATTCAGTTTACAGGTGTGAAAGCGAACGCTAGCACCAAAGTGCTGTGTGAGGGCTTCGCGATCCATTGGTGTTTCTCTAAGTAGGTTTAGCAGCTCGTGAGCATGGATTTCACTCATTATTGACTCCAGTTATTAAGAACAATGCGTTCAGTTTACTGAAATCCTCAAGAGCTGCTTTGACTTAAATTAGTAAATGATTGAGGCAACAATGAGGGCATGAGCAAAAAAGTAACTGCCACTCACCCACAAATAGGCGTGTTTCATCGGTTTTCGATAACCGTGTATCGCGTATGCCAGCGCCGAATAGATGAGAACTAAGGTTCCGCTAAAGCCGATAGCATTGGCGTAACTCGGCACTTGTAACCAAACTTCACCGGCTGCCCAAGCAAGTTGAACCAGCATCATCCCCATGATCACAACAGGGAATACCAGAGAGTCGAGTTGAGGTAGCAACAAAAAGAACGCCACGATACTCGCTGCAAGCAGCAGGGCCAACAGCCACCAGACAATCTCACCATTAAGCTGCACCCAAAATGACTTGCTGTAGCATACCTGGGCAACCAGATAAGCCGTAAAATAGATTAGCTTACGAGTTTTAAACGAGTGCAGCGTATCTGCCACCATAGACACAATAAGCCCACCCGCAATCCAGTAGGTATATGTTGCGGATGCACCTTGAGTTAACACCAACACAAGAAGAAGTAGCAGAGTAAAGATTTTAAACACGAGGGATTGTGTCGGGTTAGCTTGCTTTGCTCCCAACACGGAATACACACCTGATAGCCCTATCGCCAGCCAACTCCACATGCAGTATACACCTTTTACTTAAACTCGCCGCTAGTCTAGGTAGACCAGTTTTGATGTAAAGACACAATCTACGAAAGTTGGATCTCGCTAGCGATTCGAAACATTTTGTAACCCTCAGCCTACGTAATAATAAAGCCGATGAGCCTGAATGATGCCACTAAACATTGGGGCCAAGCTTTGCTCATCAGCCGAACCCATCAAATCACACGACACAATAACCAACGCTTTCTAAAACTATTTAACTGAAAAACAGATAAGTGCTCCAGGTAAGCCGCCATTTCACAAACTGACGATTAAACCACCAGGATGTATGTAATGCAGGCAACAAGAATAAATAACAGACACAAAATAGAAAATAGTCTTAGTAGCGCTCTAAGAGAGGAGAAACCACTGATGACTAGGGGTAAAAACTAAGAAAACCGACCTTAATTCAGTAAAAAAAACATCAGACAAGAAAAGTAAGTCAATGATAAATAAAACCATAATTTCAATAACAGATAAAAGTGCGGACTTCATAAACCATAAAATCACTAAACACTTTTGAAGCCCATATTTTCTCATAAGGTAAGAAAATCTCACTCCATGCTTTCGATTTGACGATGCAACCTCATAGCACATTTTTTAATTTTCTCAATTTTTGAGAAATACAGACAAAATAAACACCCAACATACCATTCGAAACAAAAAACAATTACAAAGCCAACATCACAAACCATTTAACATTATAAAATCATATACTTAAAACAAAAAAGGATAGAAATAAAACAATGTGAACACTTTAAATACAGCACAAAAAACATAGTTTCATTAGTCAGAATCACGTAAAACCAGACAAGTTAAGTGTGATTTTTGAAAAGATTAACGAGCATATGTTGATCAAACCCCAAAAACAGTGCTATATTAAATTCATCGAGTTCATCAAAGATTAAGGGGTAGTGTTATGATTTCATCTTCTCAAAAACAAGGGCTGGTTATGATTGCAGTGGTTGTGGGTTTAATGACACTGCCAATGATGTACTAACCCAATGATTTAAAATAAAAAAGGACGCAAATGCGTCCTTTTTTATTTATCTGTATAGCTCTACTGAATGTGCTTAGACAAAATATCCCAGTGCATATAGTAGAAACCAAGAGCGGCCAGCGTAATCAACGTCATTAGCAAAATTGCTGTACGCCAAATAAAGCGAGAGCTTCTTGGTGTCAGCTCTTTTTCACAAGCATCACATGCCGCCATAAAGCCTTTACGATCATCCAGCTTGTAATCGTCTTCGTGCACCACTTTGTTACGCACGGTTGCGATGAATCGAAGCTTTGCTATCACGTCATGCGGTAAACGTTCTTCACAACTATTAATAAGTTGGTGCAACCCTTTCCCTTCTGCATGGTACTGAGTACGCAAAAGTTTTTCGATCGTTCGGGTACGCATGACTACTTTTTCAATCTCTGACATCGTAACCCTCCTTACCAGACCCTTCCTATGTTCATTATTTTTATTCTTCTATAAATTTAGAGCTTTTTCGAGCCGTTAAGTGCAATTTTACTTTCAATTTGTGCCCTTGAGCTCATATAGCCAGACAAGTGAAAGCTGCTTAGTTCAGCTTTAGTGACGTAGCTTACAGATGAAGCAACAATTTCATCGCGTCCCCATTGAGATAAACCGTGAAGTGCGCCGAATAAAATTCATGTCCCTTTCATTAGATTATGAATAAGTTACCTCAACTCATCGTTTCGTCAGCGAGTTCTGTAGAATGGGACCCGATAAAACATTGGAGGTTAATATGCCAATCTCACTTATTTTCGCCCTATTCGCCCTTATTGCCTTGGGCGCGTGGGTGTTTTTCCGTTTTTATAGTAAGCACTATGTGGGCGAAGACGCTCCAGAGCAAAGCGCGCAGGTAACGGTTTTAGATAAACAAGCGATAGACATACCAAACGCACCACCAGGTCAAGACGATCAAGAGTATTGGATTTACGTTCAACGTGGTTCTATCGGTCCAAAGCGTGAATTCCAAATTGGAGTGCATTACTACCATGCACTCAACCCTGGAGATAAGGGAACACTGACCTATCGCGGCAACAAGTTCCTTCACTTCGCTATCAAACGTTAAGGCAGTAACCAACGAGTCTTGGCAGAACGAGAAAAGAGATAGCTCATCGCCAAGGCTCCAGCTCCACTTAGAACGATCCAGACTGGAATCACCCACGCAGGATGTCCTGTGTACCAACCGAACTCTTTCATCGGCCATAAGAAAATAGGGTGAAGTAAGTAAATCCCTAAGCTGTGCTGACTGATCACACTAACCACTTTTTGTACTTTTGGTGATAAGCCTTCACCAAAGTAACGCCCGATCATAAAAATCATCGAAGCCGCTAGAATCACATTCAGTGTTTTATAAGAGAGCCAGCGCCCAACCGTATACTTCTCCGCCTCTAAGCTATTTGTCACAACCATCGTAAAGGTCACTGCCAACGCCACGAGTCCTAGCCCAACAAATAAGGTCACCATAGAGCGATTCAAAGGTACCTTTTGAAATAAAACATACCCCAGTGGAAGGTAACCCATATAAAGCCACATCTGATTACTCCACGGGCCATCAATCTTGAACAAGAACAGTGTGCTGGTGAAAAGCCAAAATGCGAGATAGGTATACAAGACGTTATCATCCACGTTGCGTACCATCCATTGAAACAGCGGAATCACAAAATACAGTGGTATAAAGTAATAGAAAAAGCCGAGATGGTAATACGTTGCGTGGAATGGGCTATTGCTTAATACCTCTTTTACGGTTTCAAAATCAAAGCCTTGAGAAGTCCAACCTGAAAGGTATGCATAAAACATCGACCAAATAAGAAATGGAACTAAAACTTTGCCCAAACGCCTTTTGATATAATACTTACCGTCAAATGGTCGAGTGTCACTGAACATTAGCGCTCCGGTGATCAAAATAAAAACTGGCACTGCCCAGCGGGTTACGCTATTCACGCCTACCGCTGTCAGCCATTGGTCAAATGGAATCACTCCTAACTCATTTCGATACGGTGCCAAGACGTGAATGGCGATCACTGCTACCGCTGCGAAGCAGCGCAATAAATCAAAAAACAGAACCCTTTCTCTCATACCTTTCCCTACTTTGAGTCGCTTATCGTTTATAGCATAGGGTAAATCTCAACCAGTGAAATGGTTAACAATCTGTTTTTGCTTATTTCTAACTCAACAATGACCTACAACGGGGATTTCATCACCACTCTAATCACTTAACGAGAACCAAAAACCAAGCATCAGTATTCACTCTCGATGCCAAACCGACACAATCTGATTACAGCAAACGGCGCATAAGAAACAAAAAAAACTCCGATTTGGAGCCATTTATACCATCTACAGATAGCGATACTGGGGATAGTTACGCAGTAGCAACATCAGCTTTTGGCAACTTAATTGAAATCAGCGTCGTCAGTGCCAAGAAAGCAAAAGAAACCCATAAGCACGCTGCAAGACCAGCCTCTTGGTAGATCCAACCCGATAATACCGTGCCAATCAAACGTCCCATCGCATTGGCCATGTAGTAAAAACCGACATCCAACGAGACGCCATCGCCTTTAGCGTAGCTCACTATCAAGTACGAGTGCAGCGAAGAGTTAATGGCAAACACAGCGCCAAAAATCATCAAACCTACCACAATCACCAATTCAGGCTGCCAACCGATTTGCACACCATAAGCAATACCAGCCGTAATTAACGCTAGGACTCCTGCCCACACCAATGCTGCACTACCATCAGGCACACGACCTTGCGCTTTGCCAGTAATACGCGGCGCAAAGCCTTGCACAAACCCATAAGCAATGACCCACGCTGCGAGAAAGCTACCAACCCACAAGTGATCCCAGCCAAACACGCTACCAAGATAAATAGGCAGAGCAACGACAAACCACACATCACGAGCACCAAACAAGAACATGCGTGCTGCGGATAAAATGTTTATCGATTCAGACTTGGAGAATATTTGGCGAAACTTAGGTTTACTCTTTGCTTTACCCATGTCCGCTTCTAGCCAGATCATGCTGCAAACAAACACTAATGTAAGTACACCCGCCATAATAAACATCGAGTTTTGAAAACCCACCCAAGACAGCAGCAAGCCACCAACAAAAAAGCCCGCTCCTTTGAGTGCATTCTTCGAGCCAGTCAAAATCGCTACCCATTTGTAGAGCGCACCTTGCTGTTCGTCTGGTACTAGCGTTTTAATCGCGCTCTTAGCACTCATTTTGTTCAGATCTTTGGCAATCCCCGACAGAGCTTGCGCTGCCATCACCCAAGGAATGGTCAGCCATGCATTTGGTACTGCGAGCATCAGCAACGCAAACACTTGCATCGCTAAACCAATGTTCATGGTTTTATTTAGGCCTAACCTTGCGCCCAACCAACCACCAACCAGGTTTGTCACCACACCAAAAAATTCATAGAAAAGAAACAGTGAGGCAATAGCTAACGTGGAATAACCTAAGTCATGAAAATAGAGCACCACCAGCATACGCAGTGCGCCATCGGTCACCGTAAAGTTCCAATAGTTAAACGTCACTAACATGTACTGACGAATACTTTTGCTTAATTGAGAAATCATATTGACCTCATATGTACAGCGATAGAAGCATTTAGATCATCATGTTCTAAATACTTCCTAACCTGTACAGCAACATT
Source organism: Vibrio sp. Vb1574 (assembly GCF_033338675.1). Taxonomy (NCBI): domain Bacteria; kingdom Pseudomonadati; phylum Pseudomonadota; class Gammaproteobacteria; order Vibrionales; family Vibrionaceae; genus Vibrio; species Vibrio sp. Vb1574. Next base: position 24,438 of record NZ_JAWOTC010000032.1, on the reverse strand, counting down.
GACCAATACAATGTTGCTGTGATTTTCAAAAAATGCCCCAACATCAATAAAAAGCAAAATACACCTTAAAAACAATGCATTAGTTAATATTAATGGCTTTTCTTGTAAACAGTCGTATCCTAAAGAAGCTCGAATTTAGCTTTTGGATCATAATGAACCAAAAGCTATTTAAGCTGATCAAGCGTCTTGAGCCACGCGTTCGATGTACTCAACTTGCACAGGTTTTGTAAATGCACCAGGGCGCAATGCCTGCACTTCTCGCACGATATCTTCTAACTGCCATTCCTTTTCTAGGAGTAGGTGAGCAGCGAACAAACCTGTGCGCCCCGAACCACCCATACAATGCATCGCAACTTTGCCACCTTGAGCAAGAATCGCGTGCAGTTCCGGACTGGCTTGTTGCCACTTCGTCGCAAATTCTTCATTTGGTGCGCAGTCGTCTTCAATCTCGATCTGGAACCATTTCATACCCAGTTGCTGAGTGGCTTCACCCAATGCAGAGACATTCTTCGCAGCTAATTCACTATCATCTAATGCAGTAACGACCGCTTGAACACCCTGCTCTTTCAACTGTTCTAACGACGCATGCAAATCGACACCTTTCGTTCCTGGGCACGATGTTAAGATTAAAGCACCGGAGTCCAAATCTAATTGCCATGTAGGATGAGACATTGTGACCCCCTTTTTAAGCCAAACCAACGTTACGAACCAGCTCTGCTGTGCGCGTTGCATAACCCATTTCGTTATCGTACCAAGCGTAAATCTTAACCATACGAGAACCCACAACCATGGTTGATTGCGCATCAACGATGGTTGAACGTTGGTCGCCTTTATAATCGATAGAAACTAAAGGACGCTCTTCGAAGCCAAGGATGCCTTTCAAATCACCTTCAGATGCTTCTTTTAACAGTGCATTCACTTCTTCTGCTGTGGTATCACGCTTCACATCAAAAATGATGTCTGTTAACGATGCGTTTGCTAGAGGTACGCGAACCGCATGACCATTAATTTTGTCTTTTAATTCTGGGAAAATTTCGACAATCGCCTTCGCGCTACCCGTCGTGGTCGGGATAAGGCTCATGCCGCATGCTCTTGCACGGCGTAGATCTTTGTGTGGCGCATCCAAAATAGTTTGCGTATTCGTCAGGTCGTGAATGGTCGTAAAAGAAGATTGTTCGATACCCAATTTCTCATGAATGACTTTAACCACAGGTGCGATACAGTTAGTCGTACACGAAGCTGCTGTCACGATACGATGTTTTTCAGGGTCGAAAATATGGTCGTTCACGCCCACCACAATGTTCGCAATACCTTCTTCTTTCACAGGTGCGCTTACCACGACACGTTTCACGCCTTGCTCTAGGTATTTGTTTAGGAATGATGTTTTGCGATGTACGCCTGTCGCTTCAATCACAACATCACAATCAGACCAGTTCACCGCATCGATATCGCGTTGTTGAGTCGTGGCGACACGCTTGCCGTTGATGACGAGCTCACTGCCTTCGACCTGAACTCCATGATGCCAACGACCTTGCACTGAATCGAATTCTAATAAGTGACCAAGCGTAGCGGCGTCACCTGCGACATCGTTGATTAACACAAACTCCAATTCTGGCCAATCAAATGCCGCTCGCAGCGCTAAGCGACCAATTCGGCCAAAGCCATTAATTCCTACTTTAATTGTCATAGTTTTACCCTCTAATCTTCTACCTTGAATCTCTATTCGCTGTTAACAGCAAGCCTCACGACTTTTATCGTGTAAGCGTGTGATGTCGTCTTGGTATTCCTGCTTCAAACAGTTTGATGCCACTAAGTCTTCAATTAACTTTCGCATCCAACCTGGTAATTGCTGTGATAACTCGTAATACACCCATTGTCCTTGGCGTTTATCCACCAAGATGCCACTGGATCGTAACTGAGCAAGATGACGAGAAACTTTCGGCTGGCTCTCTTGTAGAGCAAACGCCAAATCACCAACGCAAGTTTCACCTTCACGGGCCACGAGCATTAAACAACGTACGCGTGTTTCATCGGATAACAGCTTAAAAAACTGATGTGGAAGCATAATGAACATACCTATATATGGATATGCGTATATGTTTATTTAATTAAGATATATCGTCAAGAGGAAACCGTCCATCGTCATAAAAGTTTCACATCTAACGAACAGCTTGATTGTAAAGAGAGAGATTCAAAGAGATAAAAGATAAGACAAGAAATTATGCAGTCGCGATGCTTTGACTCCAGCGAGCCGCTTCACCTAAGGAGAGCTTCACTTCCTCTAAAGGCAACCCCAATTGCATCGTGATTTTTTCAACCCCTGACCAATCGGCACGCTCGTAGCACTCTTCGAGGGAAATAAGTGCACCATAAACCCCTTTGCGATGTAATAGCGCTTGTTGTACTGAATGACTAAGCGGTAACTGCCTAACTAAAGATTCCACCGAAAGATCCAGCAGCGCATCTAGAATCGACAGCAAACCAACCATGAAACCTTGCTCGTTGAGGTGAGAGAATGGCTGATAGCGCGACATCAATTGGCAAAATTGAGCTCGTTGCAATGAAAGGTGATACAGCTCTCGAGGCTTGTTACTGGAGATATACGATGCCACAACCAAAGAGACAAACTGCTTAAGGTTATCCTGGCCAAGATAAATCAATGCCTGACGAAAAGAGCTGATTTCGACAGCCAAATTCGGCGCTTGCGTATTTACAAAACGCAATAATTTATATGACAACGCGACATCTTGCGTAATGATGGACTCGATACGAGTAAAGTCAGGCTCAGGAGCACAAACTTCACGAAACAGTTGCAATGCCAACACTTGCTCAGGACTGACGTATTTAGTCTGCGAGACGAGTGGCTTGCTAAAAAAATAACCTTGGAAAAATTTAAAGCCAGCCGCTTTCGCTTGCTCAAACTCTTCTGCGGTTTCAACACGTTCTGCTAAAAAGTGGTATTTGACGCGTTTGGCCAGGTGTGTTTTGACCAGTTCACAGGCCTTTTCGAGCCCCATCGCCATAATGTCGAGCTTCACAATATGCACATATGGCAAAAAACGACGCCATTCTGGTGTTAGGGTGAAGTCATCCAAAGCGATCAAGTAACCTTCTCGATAAAACTCACGAATCGCATCAAGAAGCTCATCCGTAGGTTGGCACGTTTCCAACACTTCGATGACAATTTTGTTTTTCGGCAAACTGCGCGGCAAACGTCGCACCAAGCTTTGATGAGGAAAGTTAATAAAGCATCTTGAAGAGGCAATCACTGGGTTAGTACCCAGTGATAGGAAGTTTTCGACGATCAGTCGGTATGTCGCTCGATTTGAATCAATATGTGAAGGGTATGCGTTACTCTCCCCGTCTCGAAACAACAATTCATAACCCAGCGTCTGTCTTTTTCGGTTAAAGATCGGCTGGCGAGCGACATACGTTGTATTCATGCTAAAGAAGGACCTATAAATGGCTTATGACTTTGCAGCTGCTAATAATGCACCACAACCCATGAACATTGAACCGAATACTTTGTTTATTTTTCCCATGATTTTATCGGAGCGAATAAAGCGTCCCATTTGTGCTGCCAAGCTCGTGTAACCCAACATTACACACGCATCAATCACGACCGTAGTGACGCCAAGCACCAACAGTTGCGTGATTTGGTCTTTTGCCGGGTCAATAAACTGCGGGAACAACGCCACCAGAAAAACAATCGATTTAGGGTTGGTGAGGTTAATCAACACTGCCTTGTACAACAGCGCCGTGCCTGACATCTCGTTGTGGTTTTCAGCTGCGACTAAGCTTGATGTATCGCGCCATTTCTGAATCCCCAACCAAACCAGATAAGCGGCACCAACCCATTTAATGACAGAAAATGCGGTTGCTGACTGCGCGACAAGCGCACCAATACCCGCCCCCACCAGCGCGATGTGGATAACTAAACCAATTTGTAAGCCAATAATGGCACCCAGTGATTTACGGGTACCGTAACTCAAACCATTACTGATTGAGTTCACCGTGCCAGAGCCCGGAGCCAAACTAAAAACGATTGCTGTTACTACATAAGCTAACCAGACATGGGTATCCATTGCATTTCCTCACTAATTCTTCGATGATACATCGCGTAAACAACGTATCTTCAGGTAATCAACTAATGGCGACTAACCATTCACCTTTGACTTATACTCAAGAGACATTATTTGAGCAAGCAATTGGTGGTCCGATCGCAGCACTTTGGCAAACTCGCCAAGAGGGCTTTGTTAAAGGGACTGAGAAAAAGAACATTTACTGGTGCAAGCTAACCAACCCAGAGCATAAAAAAGCCGTGCTCATCGTAAATGGACGCATTGAGTCTTCCTGGAAATACCAAGAGCTGTTTTACGATCTCTACCGCCAAGGTTTCGATGTCTATTCCTTTGACCACCGCGGACAAGGTTTATCAGATCGTTTATTATCTGACTCAGATATGGGTCACGTCTATGACTTTACTGATTATATTGATGATATGGACATCGTCGTAAAAAAACACGACCTTAGCGAATATCAACAATGCTTCATCATCGCGCACTCTATGGGCGGCGCGATCGCCACACGTTACCTGCAAACTCACCCAGAACACCCTTTTACTGGTTTGATTCTAAGTGCGCCCATGTTTGGCATTAACCTGCCATGGTACCTATCACCAATAGCGATTCCGGTCACACAAATTATGTCAGCGGTATCGACTTTGCCACGCTATGCACCAGGACATCAGGCCTACTTCCCTAAGCCCTTTGAAGATAACCCACTTAGCCAAAGTTACGGCCGCTACCAATGGTTCCGAAACCTATATACGGAAAAACCGGAACTGCAAGTCGGTGGGCCAAGCACTCGCTGGGTTTGGCAAGGGCTCATGGCCGCTAAGCAGTGCTTTTTATTAACTCGCCAAGTCAAAATACCAGTAATCCTAATCCAAGCCGGAAACGATCGGATTGTTAGCAACCTCGCGCAAAAGCGTTTTATTGATAAATTGCGGAAAACCAACCCGCACGCGGAGCTGCTTTCCATCGAAGGCGCACAGCATGAAATCTTATTCGAGACCGACAAGTATCGTAATCAAGCGCTCGATGCGATTTTCCGCTTTATGAATGACCCTAAATCGCCATCAAACGAACAAGCACAATAAGAACTCTAGGCGACCATTTCACGACTAAGATTAAAGAGGAAATGTCTACACATCGATTTACCCTCTTTTTCATCCTCATTTTGGCGTACACTGCTTGAACTTGGCTACTTTGACACAGTGTTTAACCGCATAGTGCTACGGGCCCAAGTTCCCCCGCATTCGGAGCAGTACGATCTAGTCAGTCTGCTGTACTCCGTTTGCAATTCACCTGTTCCACACTATCCAAACCGTTTACGAGGACTTCATGAGCACATCGCTACCTTGCAAAGAGATCACCAAAATCGTTGCCTCTGATCTGGATGGCACGTTACTCGCACCAAACCATCAGCTCAGTGCTTACTCAAAAGAGACGCTAAAAGCGCTGCATGAAAAGGGTTATACCTTTGTCTTTGCAACCGGCCGTCACCACGTAGACGTTGCGAGCATCCGTCGCCAAGTTGGCATTCCAGCTTATATGATCACGTCGAATGGTGCCCGAGTGCATGACCAGGAAGATCAGCTAATGTACAGCGAGAATGTCCCTGCGGAACTGGTACAAGGCGTGATCGACACGATCAAACATGATCAAGAAATACTTATTCACATGTATCAAAATGATAGCTGGTTGATGAACAAGGATGATGAAACGTTACGTGACTTCCACGATGAATTCACTTACGTCTTATTTGATGAAGACCACGCCCCAACTGACGGTATTGCGAAAGTTTTCTTCACGCATCCAGGAGAAGACCACGAACGTTTGGTCGTATTTGAAAACAAACTACGTGAGCAGTTTGGTGATAAGCTGAACATCGCATTTTCAACGCCTTGGTGTTTGGAAGTAATGAGCGCTGGCGTGTCTAAAGGCCATGCTCTTGAAGCGGTAGCGAAAAAACTCGACCTCACGTTAGAAAACTGCGTAGCATTTGGTGATGGCATGAATGACGTAGAAATGCTGTCGATGGCAGGTAAAGGGCTAGTTATGGGTACATCACACGAAAAAGTGATGAAAGCTCTACCAAATAATGAAGTGATTGGCAGCAATGCGGAAGATGCGGTTGCACACTACCTACAAGAACACTTGCTGTAAGCTTCAATACTCCAAATTATGAAGGGCTGCACATTCGCAGCCCTTTTCTTTTATCGCTGACTTGGCAGCTTCTCTTTGCCAAGAATCGCGTCCCATTCTTCTTCTGTCACGGGCATAATCGACAAGCGATTTCCACGTTTCACCAACGGCATGTTCTCAAGTTCTGGCATCGCTTTCATCACCGACAACGGAATCACTCGCGCCATTTTACGTACAAACTCGACATCCACCATAATCCAACGCGGGTTGTCTGGGTCTGACTTTGGATCGTAATAATCGCTTTCGGGATCGAATTGGAAATGATCGGGATAGGCTTCTCTCACAACTTTAGCAATACCTGCCACGCCAACATGTTTACAAGAAGAGTGGTAAATCAGGACTAAATCGCCCACCTTCACTTGGTCACGCATCATATTGCGCGCCTGATAATTACGAACTCCCTCCCAACATGAAACCTTTTGGGTTCGAAGCGTGTCAATAGAAAAGGTATCTGGTTCAGTTTTAAATAACCAATATGCCATAATGCCATCCGATGCCGATTGAGTAACAATAATAAGGAAGATATAACATGAAGGCTTTGAAAAACCCAGTGGCGCTTGCCACCCTGCTGGTTCTGCAAGCATGTAGTTCACAGTCGCCACAATCTGGTGCCGCTGACCCAACCTCTCCACCAGCAACCTTAGATAAGCCTGAAACCATTCAACCTCAAACTTTTATGCTGCGCGGAAAAGTGATCGTCGGTCACGAGAGCCAATACATCATGCCTTGTGGCAGCGACAAGCAATATTGGTTGCAACTATCACCACAGCAAATGCAACAAGCAATTCAGTTAAATAACGAGCCTTACCAGACTATGTATGGCGAGGTTATCGGCCACCTCAACCCACCGGGCATCGATGGGTTTTCTGCTGATTTCGATGCTAACTTTGTCGTGGAACAAGTGAACTTCCTCACAACGGAAAACCCAAACCGTTGTCAGCAACCAAACAAACCAACTCGCGTGTTTGGTAATGAGCCTTCTTGGTCGGCAAGCTTTGAGGCTAATGGACTAACATTCCAGCAAATCGGCAAACAAACCACAAAATTAGCGATTAACAGCAGTCAGCTTCAACCTCGCCAGCGCACTTATCAACTGCAAGGTGGTGAGCTTCGCTTAACAGAAAACCTCTGCTCAGACACAATGAGCGATTCTTTGTATGGCTGGAAAGCAACACTAAAACATGATGGCGAGACGTATCAAGGTTGTGGTATGGCTGCAAACGTCGATGCAACGCTTGGCTGGGCTAATACCTATGTCGCGACCTCAACCCAATCACAAGGCTTTGAAGTACAAATGACCTTAAACCCAGACCACAGCGCCACAACAAAATATCGTTACGCCAATGGACAAGCACCATTAATCGAGCGTGGTTACTGGCAACAGTTAAGTCCGTCTCAGGTTCAAGTAGTCATGACGCATCATCAACAGCAAAGGCTAATGTCAGAACGACTGTTTACTCGAGAAGGCAATCAGCTCAAAGCGACCAAAGAAAAAGTCGGTAACTTAGTATACCCAATCGCCGATGGTGGTTTAGTCCTTTATCCTGCCATCGTTCGTGATGAAGGCATCATGCAACCAACCGAAAAACGCACCAACAACCCCATCGGTAGTGCTGACGTCCCTTCTAGTGCAGAGTTTGATTCAAAAGTAGATGCCGCGGTGCGCAACTACTTCTTTATCCATCAAACCACCCCCAACAATAACCAATACCGTTGGCTAACTTACGACCTCAACAGCGATGGTAACGAAGAGCTATTGGTACAGTTGGATTGGTGTGGTTCCGGAGGCTGTACATTGCTGATATTTGAACATCACGAAAAGGAATGGCGCTTTAATAGCCGCATTACACTAGTGCAAAGCCCGATTATGCTCGGCCAACAAACCTCTCATGGTTGGCGAGATCTGATTTTTAATGTCAGCGGTGGCGGAGCTAAAGCGGCTCAACACGTGATGCAATACACTGGGGTTAGCTACCCACTCAACCCAAGCATGGCGCCAACGGCAACGCCGAACCAAGTCAGTGGTGTGCGTCTGTTCTCTGATGGGATAAGCCCGGTGCGCGAAGGAGTTCGTCTGTAATGTCACAACCGTGTCCAACCTGCGGTTTTCAATTCAATTGTATGTGCTCGCTAATGCCGAAACTTACCAGTGAGCACAACATCCTGCTGTTAATGCATCCGAATGAACTGAAGCGTGATACTAATACCGGCCAGCTACTAGAGCAGTGCCAACTCAACATTGAGCGAGTAATCTGGGATCGCAAACAGCCACCAGCAGAATTGCTCACTCTATTAGCTGATCCGTCGCGGTATCCGGTGTTGCTCTTCCCCTGTGAAGAAAGTATCACACTCGAACATGTGGTACTCCAAAGCCAGCAACAAACCAAAACTCCGCTGTTTATTATTTTAGATGCCACCTGGCAAGAGGCGCGCAAGATGATAAATAAGAGCCGTTGGTTAGAAGGTATCCCTACTATGGGATTGTCTGCGTCGGCGGACTCACAATATCAGCTGCGACGCAACCAACAACAAGGTAATTTGTGTACGTTTGAAGTCGCTGCACATTTGCTCGGGCAACTTGGAGAACAAAACAACCAACAACAAATGCAGCGCTTTTTTGCCCATTACCTCGCTCTGTTCCAAGCTGAAAAGAGTGGACACGCTCTTAAGCGTTAACCATTAAGCTCAGTAGAAGAACCAAACAAAAAACGCAGCCTACGCTGCGTTTTTTACGACAAGAAGTTTCACGTGAAACATCATTAAAACAGTCGAGTCGGCTTGCCAAGATAGTAACCCTGCAAATAGTCCACCCCCATGTCTTGTGCAATGGTACACACCTCCTGATTGTGGACGAACTCCGCCACCGTCTCCGCGTTAAACACCTGGCACAAACGCACCAACTGGGAAGCGATCTTGCGCTGTTTTAAGTCTTTATCAATATCACGAATCAAGCTGCCATCGAGCTTTATGACTTCTGGCTCCAACTTTAGGATTTCATCGATATTCGAATAGCCGGACCCAAAGTCATCAACAATGATACGCGCCCCTAAGCTTCTAAAATGACTGCACACTTCTATCATTCGGCCATAGTCTTTGATCTGCTCAGATTCCAGCACTTCTAAACCAATTCGCCTTGGGTCATTTAGCTGGCTAATTTCATGCTCTAAAAGTATTAAAGTTTTATCACTGAGCAAATCTTGCGGCGATAAGTTTATAGAAAAGTCACCTTGCTTATCTCGCATGTAATGCAACGTAGAATGAATCATGTGCCGACTTAGTCGAGTGTAAAGATGCGTATCAGAGATAATTGGCAGAAAACGCCCTGGCGCAATCACCGTTCCATCGGCTTCCAGAATACGAACCAAACATTCTTGGCTTGCCAATTTGTGGCTACCAGCATGCACAATGGGTTGGCTATAAGTGATGATGTTCTGTTTGAGAATGGCTCTACTGACGCAACTTAGCCATCCAAGTTGCTCTTTACGCACATCCTCACTGACTTCAATATCTTTCGCATTACAGATATGAGTATTACTGCGTACACCGGAGCGTCTCGCTTCGATGCCTTTGAGTAAGAGCTCATCCACTGAAGCGGATGGAAAATCTCGGCGACTCACTAAGCCGCCGCATAGCGAGATAGAAAGATAATCTATTTCACGTAGGCCTATTGGCTCAAAATTAGTTTGTTCTACCGCGTCAGCAAAACGCGTAAAGTGCTGTTTGATGGTTTCGCTGCTTTGGTCAGCTTTAAATATGAATGCCCACTCACCAACCCCAATACTATAAAGCTGCAAAGCCGTTGGCATGCCAAAACGCTTTCGTAATCGATTCGTAAAGTGCATTGAGAGATCTTTGAGTAATTGATCTCCCACTCGGTAGCCGTATTTTTCGTTGATATGACTAAAGTTAAGTAGCTTTAGAGTCAACAAATGCTCATCCAAATCGATGTTACTCAGCCGCTCTTGCAATGCGACCCGGTTTTGTAATCCCGTGCGACTGTCGCGTCGATAGCTTTCTTGTAACTTGCGCGTTTGGCGATCGAGTTGATATCCCATATGCGCGTTCATATGGTTGAGATCGCCGATCGCATTTCGAATCAAGCTAAACAGCGGTGAAATAGAGGAGCTAACGGGCGACTTAGGCAAGTTCAATGTTTGCACTTCGTCTCCCTCTCGCATCGCTAAATACGTCAGGCTGTGATGAAGAATTTCGGGCTGACCAATACCACCATGCAGCTCCCCCATACAGTAACTACCAAACGTCGTCGCAATATCTTTGAATGCTTGGACTTCGTCGCTGCTGTCAATAAAGTCTAACCGTGACGCGCAGTTAAAAATCATCACGACTTCAGGTTGGTGCATGGCTAACTCAACCACACCATGCCGCACTTGCTCGAGCGTTAACGAGGGATGGTTATAGCAAAATTGCACTTCGTCACCAAGACACCAGGGCCTGTCGAAGCTCATACTGCCATCAGCGTGTAGCTCCGTTACCGTACAAACTTCCTTTCGCCCTAAGCTTTCTCGATACAAAGGAAAGCTGAGCAGTTGACTCAGCGTCACGTCATGGCCATCCGCCAAGTAACGCTTGTATACTTCCAGCGCTTTCTTCTCACCTAAACAATACAAGCGCGTTCCTTTTGCATGAGTGACTTTGTGTGGCATGCCAATCGGGTTCCATTCCGAATACGCATCAGTCCATAGCTTCAAAGTATCACTGTGCAAAGCTACGGCAACCACAGCGTTATCGTAAACTCGGTTTTGATATAGCACCCAGCAGCCATCGTCAATACTCTGCGCCAACCCTCCAGAAATCACTACTTCTTCACTGGCGAAGGTTTGAAACAAGGGATAGTCACGTCGTTCAATTTGCACAGCAAAGCTGAGGATCACCTGTGAATTATGCTGCATTAGAAGAGAGCGCTTGAGCTCCCCGCCATCAATATCAGGGGAGTAAGAGTATGTTTGTACCGCAGAAGTCAGCGTGGCTTGCTCAAATTCAATCACACTCACTAGGCAACCAGAGGTAAATATCTCCCCTTCCAGAATCACATTACGCGTACTATGCCCCATAACATGAGCATTCGGCAGCGACGACAAAACGGCGTCTGCAAGTGTGGTCGTAATTTCGCGCGATTGCGTCGACAATATTTGTACTAAATATTGTTTATCTGAGGAAGTCGGAAAAGTGACTAAAAAGTCATTCAGTTGACTGACATCGTGAACCAGTTTTGAAAAAGCTCGCATGGACCTACCACTGCCGTAACACTATCTTCACCACGACGTGTGGCGTTACTATTTTTATTTAATAGAGAATAATTTACGTGGCTTTGCGCTGCTTTTCTAGACACAAAATGAGATTAGAATGGATTAATGCGAAAGCAATTAAAAAAGTGTGAGTAACGGCTGCAAACTATTGATTTCAATATCAGGTAAAGTACGTGTTTTTGAATGGTTAATGACATTTTTATTCATATCATTAAACCAACAGGCTGCAAAACCAGCCAACTTTGCACCATGCACATCCGTGGTTAGATGATCACCGACATGCAGAATATTCTCCGCAGGAATATCCAAGAATCGCTTCGCTTTAGTAAACATATCGGTTGCGGGTTTCGCCAATCCATCTGGTCCTGCTTTAAGTACCTGTTGGAAATAAGGCGTAAGACCGATGCGGTCTAAATCCACATTACCGTTGGTGATTGCTACCAACGGGATGTGCTGCGCGAGTTCCTCCAGTACATCGAGGCTTTGCTGCGGCACTTCAAAACGGTTACGCCAGTCCAACGCAACGTCTACTGCGGCTTTCGCGGCGGCATGTGCTGCGTCTTCGTCGTAGCCTACTTGGGAGAAGGCTTGCTGAAGTTGCACTAAACGCCATAAAGTGACATCGCTCTTCAGCTCGGGTTGTTGCTGCACAACACGCTGCTTGAGAGCAAACCAATCCGCTTTGTTCATATGAGCAACCGCTGGATGATGGTGCTTGAGCCAAGATAGCAACTCACGCTCCATGCGAACTATCACAGGATAGTTGTCATAGAGGGTATCATCTAGGTCAAAGGTCATTGCCTTAATAGGCTCGATACGGCGATAAAATTTCATACTTCGGCTCACTCCCCGTTCTTTTTACGTGCGCGTGGGTGGGCTTGGTCGTAGGCTTGCGCCAAATGTTGGAAATCCAAGTGCGTGTAGATTTGGGTCGTCGAAATGTTCTCGTGCCCTAAAAGCTCCTGCACCGCACGTAAGTTATTGCTTGATTCGAGCATATGTGTCGCAAATGAGTGACGCAATTTATGCGGACTAATATGGCTTGCGACAGACTGTTTCTGCCCCCATTCAGCCATGCGCTTTTGCACGCTACGATGCGAAATACGCGTTCCAAGCTTAGATACAAACAAGGCGGGCTCACCTGGAGCGGCTAAATCACCACGAACGCGTAACCACTTCCCGACCCACTCGGTTGCCATCCCAGAGAACGGCACTTTACGTTCTTTATCGCCTTTACCAATAACACGAAGCTCACCACTACGCAGTTGTACGTCACGTACATCCACACCCACCAGTTCAGCCAAACGTAAGCCGGCGCCATACATCAGCTCCATCATGGCGCGATCGCGCACAGCCAGCGGGTCGTCCTCGTTGACTTCAAGTAATTGGCTCACTTCGTCAACATCGAGGTTTTTGGGCAACGGGCGTTTTTTGCGAGGTGCTGAAACCCCTTTGGCTGGGTTAGCCGATATCTCGCCACGCAGAATAAGGAAATCGAAAAAGCTACGCAGCGATGAGAGGCGCGTTGCCAAACTGCTGGCTTTCATGCCTTCTCGCATGCCCTTACCTGCTAATTGGCGCACCCAACCAGCATCCACTTGAGACCAATCTTTGAGCCCCATTTCAGCTAGGTGCTGCGCCATAGTTTCTAGCTGCTGTTTGTAATTGCGCTGAGTATGTAGGCTAAGCCCCTTTTCGCTTCGTAAGAATTCATAGAAGCGCTCAAGAGGCTTTTGCAGACTATTTGGCAGAGGAGTGTTGGGAGTTGTCGTCATCGTAACTTTGCCATACCAGTGTTTGAGCGAGATGTGCCACTACTAATGATAGGTGACGCAAAAACAAGGTATCCATATCTGGCTGAAAATGGCCGCCATCTTCACTAGAAAAAGCAAGCACGCCCAGTGTTTGCTGTTTCACGAGCGGCAGTACCACATAGGAACCCATTTCCGGCACTTCCATGTTGCCAAACAAAGCTTCACGATCCACTTTGCGAAGACGTCCTAAGTACGCATCTTTGCCATTTAAGTGAGTGGTCGCAAAGCGTTGATAACTTTCCTTACTCAATTGAATTGATGCGTCGCATTGACTAAACAATCGAACAAACGCACGTAAGCCCAATGCTTTGGCTTTATCTTCGATAGAATGAATGACTTGTTTAAAGTCACCACACTTTAGAATCTGCCCCTGCAAATCCATAAATTCGTAAAAGGTGCGATCATTGTTCGCCGCAAGCGACATTAGTGTAGTGATCTCTTCCTCTAACTCTTCAATGCGCTGACGTTGACGATTCATTTGGATGTGCACCAAAGATACCGCGCCTAAGTCTGAGTGTGGGAAAGATAAACGATCCACAAGCTCCGGACGTTGCACAAAAAAGTCTGGATGATCTTTGAGGTACTCGGCCACGACTTCAGCCGTTAAGGCATCTGCTTCTACTTGAGACAAACCGTTTCCTTTTTCTTCAACTAGCAAGACAATTGACCATCAAATACATGCGTTGTAGGTCCGGTCATAAACAACGGCTTGCCAGGACCTTGCCATGCAATTCGCAATTCACCACCAGGTAGAGAAACCTTAACGTTTTCATCCAACAAGCCCTGCAGAATCCCAACCGCGACTGCCGCGCATGCACCACTACCACAAGCTTGCGTTTCTCCTGCGCCTCGCTCGTAAACTCGAAGACGAATATGGTCACGACTCATCACCTGCATAAAGCCAGCGTTGACGCGCTCTGGGAAACGCTCATGCGACTCAAGCAGCGGACCGAGAGTTTCCACTTCTGCCGTATCCACATCGTCGACCACGGTCACTACGTGCGGGTTACCCATGCTCACAGCACCACAAAACAAGGTATTGTCGCCTGCTCGCATGATGTAAGTTTTCTCTTTTTGCTTCGCTTTGAAAGGAATTTTGTTCGGTTCAAACTCTGGTACGCCCATGTTGACCGTCACTTCCCCATCATCTTCGATGTTGAGAATCATCTTTCCTTTCTTGGTGCTCACGCTGATGCTGTATTTATTGGTCAGCCCCTTCAAGCGAACAAAGCGGGCAAAACAGCGTGCACCGTTACCACACTGTTCAACTTCACTACCATCGGCATTAAAAATCCGATAATGGAAGTCGGTTTCAGGGTCGTAAGGGGCCTCTACCACAAGCAATTGGTCAAAACCAACGCCAGTATGACGATCCGCCAAGCGGCGGATCAGGTCTTGCGAGAAAAACACGTTCTGGGTAATACAGTCGACGACCATGAAGTCGTTGCCCAAACCGTGCATTTTGGAAAAGTGGAAATGCATTTGTTGTGTGTTACTCCGGTAGAATCTGTTCCAGCTGCCACAAACTGGTCAGCTCCTCACGCTGGCGAACTAAGTGGCTTTGTTTACCGTCCACCATCACTTCTGCCGCTCGGGTACGAGTATTGTAGTTCGAAGACATCACAAAACCATAGGCACCTGCTGAACGAACCGCGAGTAGATCACCTTCTTGCAAAACGAGTGCGCGATCTTTACCCAAGAAGTCGCCGGTTTCACAAATAGGACCAACCAAGTCGTAAGTCTGAGCTTCACCCTTTCGCGGTGAAACTGGCACAATATCTTGCCATGCTTGGTATAGCGCAGGACGCATCAAGTCGTTCATTGCAGCGTCGATAATCGCAAAGTTTTTATGCTCAGTATGTTTTAAAAACTCAACACGCGTTAGCAAGATACCTGCGTTCGCAGCAATTGCACGGCCTGGCTCAAAGATCAGCTCCAAGTCTTGGTGATTTTCAAGACGGCCTAGTAACGCTTTGGCGTAATCAGAAGGCTGAGGTGGTAATTCATCACGATAGACCACACCCAAACCGCCGCCGACATCAAGGTGACGAATGTTAATGCCTTGTGCTTTTAAATCATCAATCAGAGCTAATAAACGGTCTGTCGCGTCGATAAATGGGTCTATATTGGTCAGCTGAGAACCAATGTGGCAGTCGATGCCTTGCACATTCAAGTTCGGCAGGCTTTGCGCGAATTTATAAACATCTGGCGCACGATCAAACGCAATGCCGAATTTATTGTCGCGAAGACCAGTCGAAATGTAAGGGTGTGTTTTCGCGTCGACATCTGGATTGATACGCAGAGAAATTGGCGCAATCACACCAAGCTCACCCGCAACCTTGTTCAAACGTTCTAGCTCTGGCTCAGATTCAACGTTGAAACATTTGATACCTAGCTCAAGAGCGCGCTTCATCTCTGCCGGTGTTTTACCAACACCAGAGAAAACGACTTTTTTCGGATCACCGCCTGCGGCAATCACACGCTCAAGTTCACCACCCGACACGATATCAAAACCCGATCCCAAACGCGCTAGCGTGTTCAATACGCCTAAGTTTGAGTTGGCTTTCACCGCGTAGCAAACCAGGTGAGGATGCTGACCCACAGCACTATCAAACGCCTTCCAATGGCGCTCTAGCGTGGCTCGAGAATATACGTAAAGAGGAGTGCCATATTGCTCTGCAAGAGCTTGAAGTGGGACGTCTTCGGCCCAAAGCTGGCCATCATCCTGATAGTTGAAGTAATCCAAAATTCGCTTCCCTTATTTTATTCGACTGCTGAACCCTAATTTCACCCTAAGGTGCGGTTATTTATTGTGATTGCTCATTCTGTTGAGTGTCATCTGGAATGTATAGTGAGCCAGACTGACCACACCCCGCTAAGGTCGCGGCAACCATCACAAACAACACAGTAACTAATTTTTTCATTTCGCATATCGTGATTATTGAATCAATGCCCCCTATAATCGCACCACACTCAGGAAAAGCAATAGGATAGACGGATGAACGATACTGAATTTCATCAACTGGTGGATGCGCAGATGCAAATCATCGAAGAATCCATCGATGATTCAGGCGCAGACATTGATTACGAAGTCACTGGCAACGTAATGACATTGGAATTTGAAGACCGCAGCCAAATCATCATTAATCGCCAAGAGCCGATGCATGAGATCTGGCTAGCGTCCAAATCTGGTGGTTTCCACTTCAAACTTATTGAAGATAAATGGACCTGCTCAAAAACGGGTATGGAGCTATTTGAAATGGTGAAGCAAGAGTGTGAAAAGCACGCGGGCGAAGCCATTGATTGGGTATAATACTGGTCAATCGTCACCAAAACAAAAAGAGCACCGAAGTGCTCTTTTTGTTTATTGATAAGGGTTTAATTACGCGTTCACAGTTTTGGTCGGGCGACTCGGTGAACAACCGTCATTACGGTAAGGAATGATATACGCATTCCCCTCTTCAGGGTGAATAATTTGATAGTACTGAGGCAGGTTAAAATTAATAAACTTCGACGCGACGCGACTATCGTCTTTTACCGACGTGTAGAAACTGTTTACAGACGAAATCATTTCATCTTTGGAGCCACTAAATTGGTGATACACTTCTACTTGATTTGACTCATCCAACACATAAATATTGAAGCCATCTTCGTTATCTTCAAAGAAGAACTGCACCAGACCTTCACTGGCAAACCCATCCACCGCTTCCGGCATTTGATATTCTTGCTCACGATCGAGCATTAACAGCGGCGAGCCTTTGAGTTTGTTAGTAGAAATGCTGCGGTAGAAATCGATGGAATTTTCTAGCTTCTGCACCGACACACCACGACGTTCAAAGAACAACCCATAAGTCTGGTTACCAAGACGCATCGCTTTAAAGCGGCGACGTTTCTCTTGCTCTACTGGTTTCAAGCGTAAGTCGATACATTCAGCTAAAAGCTGGTAAACCATATTACGCATCACACCACGCATGTTCTTCGCATAGCAGAACACATCCACTGATTCTGGTGGCAACGCATCTTGGTGCATTTTGCCCAAAATGGTTTTCAGTGCATCCAGCATCGCCGTTTCCCCTTTGAAATGCAGCGTACGCACTTCATGCCAAGAGTTACGGTAAACAAGGTCAACACTGCCGACTAAATTTTTATGTTCTGGACCAAAGCTAAAAATATCGGTGTTCTTAACATCCACTTTCAACGAACGACCAGAAAGTTCAGACGTCGGATCATTTTCAAAGTTGATGAACATCGCAAGCTGGCTTATTTCACAAGGACTCGCTAGCGCCTGCATAGATGGACGACGCTTACGCAACGCAAAAGTATTTCGTAAGTCACTCACCATTTGGTAAAACTTATCAATATCTAGCTGCGCTTCACGTACCACGGCATGTAAACGAGTCGATTCAGTAATCAAGCCATTGAAGAATGCCCAAGCAACCAACTTACTCAAGTATTCATGATGCTCTAGATATGGTTGCCCCAAAATGCGGTGCGCAATAAGTGGTTGTTTATAGAGGTACCAACCAGACTTGTTCACTCCCCCTTTTTTCACTTCGATAAAGCTCAAGTCAGGCTCGTGCAGATCAGGTGAAATCTGTGGGTTTAGTAACGTTACTTTGCCCGGCAATACTTCAAAAGCAGCGTAGAGTTTACGGGCCAAAATACTGATGTCTTGCGGACTGATAGCAGAAGTGATGTCGTTACGACGCGCAAATTGAATCAAGTTACGGTAGCTTTGCATCAACGCATCCAGCAATGCATGATGTACCACCTTCACTTGTTCAACCTTCCAATTACGGCGGTCATCGAGCTCTGCAACGACACTGGCATCCCAATTCCATTTTGCAATCATATCGCTCAGCGCTTCACGACGCCAAGCTACTGAGCCAACATTCGGCTCACGAGATAGTTTTTCATGGGTTTTGAGATAGAAACAGCGACGCACCAAATCCAAACGTGTATCGTCTTGAATTCGCTCTAAGTAACGGGTTACTTTTTCCAACATTAAGTAGTACGCATCCATGCC
Source organism: Vibrio sp. Vb1574 (assembly GCF_033338675.1). Classification (NCBI taxonomy): domain Bacteria; kingdom Pseudomonadati; phylum Pseudomonadota; class Gammaproteobacteria; order Vibrionales; family Vibrionaceae; genus Vibrio; species Vibrio sp. Vb1574. Next base: position 6,062 of record NZ_JAWOTC010000032.1, on the reverse strand, counting down.
ATAGAGATCAGGCTCATGGGCAAAGAAACGACGTTTAGTGTCGATGCTTAACAATTGAGTATGCGGGTATTCCCACGAGTAAGCTTCTAGCAAGATGGCTTTTAATACCGATTTGTAGGGAGAGTCGATGCTTTTGTATAACTGCCACAAGTTCGAGCCGAAGTATTCTTCAGCAGGAATGCAGTTCAATTTACCAAAGTCGATCCATTCACTACAGTCGATGTAACCATCACTGCACAGTTGAGAAACGTACTCGTCGTAACACTCTTCCATTTCTGGCGGCACGATTTGCCATAACAAACGCTGTCCGGCAATACGCACCGCACTACGATAGAATTCATCTAGCAAAAGTAAGTGCTGAGATGAACCACAGTTATCACCCGTCATCTCTTCAGAATGATTGCTTCTAAAGCGCTCTTTATCCATTAAGAAAAAGTTCGCTTCCACGCCTTTGCTTTGTGCCCAATCCGTGATGAGTAAGCATTTATTGGTCAATAACTCACGTTCGTCACAATCCATATCGGGCGAGATACACACCCAAATATCCAAATCACTGGAAGTACTTTGACCAATCGAGGAGGTACTGCCCATGGTGTATAAACCCAATATAGCGGGCTTTTCTACCGTCTTGAGCGGCTGACCAATGGCAAGTTGAATATCATCTATGAATTGTTGCTGAATGCTATTTAGTTCAAGCCCATGCACACCAAACGGGACATCGGCATCATAATAGCCAGGAATTACAGGATGGTTGTAGTTCAACAAGGCAGGAATCAAGTGGAAGACTTGCTGGCTTTGCGAATCCATAAGCGCCAACGCGCGATCAACTCGCTGCTGATTCAAATTATCTAGTCGCTGGATGATTTTTTGGGTGTAAGCCTGCAAGGGGAATTCCTTGGTTGAACAATCACGAAAATCTGCTGACGTTTTAAACCAAAACGGCTTAAAAACGTGATCAATTTAACACTTTTATTGGTGCGGGTAAAGCTTCACGCCCGTGTATCACTCCGGATACAAAACCATACTTTAGTCACAAAATTAATCGCGCGGTAGTGTCGCTCTTATTACCTATTACTAATAATAGTCCTTAGTCTAATTGAGAATCCAGTCACACTATTTTCATAACGTCATGTAATTCCATTCATAGCCTTCAGAGATAACGAACTAACAGTAAGCATTTCTTGATGAGAATGGTAGGATAAACCCAAATCCAAACAGCATTGAGAAGATCATGACACAATCCACACCGATTCGCATTGCAACTCGAAAAAGCCCTCTTGCTTTATGGCAAGCTTACTTTGTTAAAGACGCCCTTCAAGCCGCTCACCCTGGCTTGGAAGTCGAGTTAGTAACCATGGTGACCAAAGGTGACGTGATTTTAGATACACCACTAGCAAAAGTTGGCGGCAAAGGCTTGTTCGTAAAAGAGCTTGAAATCGCGATGCTAGAAGGACGTGCAGACCTCGCCGTTCACTCAATGAAAGACGTACCCGTCGATTTCCCAGAAGGCCTTGGCCTCGTGACCATTTGTGAGCGTGAAGATCCTCGTGATGCCTTCGTCTCTAATACCTATAGCCACATTGATGATCTCCCTCAAGGTGCCGTGGTTGGTACTTGCAGTTTGCGCCGTCAATGCCAACTGAAAGAATATCGTCCGGACATCATCATCAAAGAGCTTCGCGGTAATGTGGGCACTCGCCTTGGTAAGTTAGATGCGGGTGAGTATGATGCAATCATTCTTGCTGCGGCTGGCCTCAAACGATTGAAGCTTGAAGAACGCATTCGTAGCTTTATCGAACCAGAGCAATCACTACCAGCGGTAGGCCAAGGTGCTGTCGGTATTGAGTGCCGCCTTGACGATGAAAGACTGCTTAAGCTGCTTGAGCCACTTAACCACCAAGACACCGTAGACCGCGTTTTGTGTGAGCGCGCAATGAACCTTACGCTAGAAGGCGGCTGTCAGGTACCTATCGGCAGCTATGCCCTGCTAGACGGCGACAACATTTGGCTACGCGCATTAGTTGGCGAACCAGATGGCAGCGAAATTGTGCGTGGTGAAATTCGTGGCCATCGTAAAGATGGCGAAGCATTAGGAGTGCAGCTAGCCAATGAGCTGCTAGATAACGGCGCTCGTGAAATCCTAACTAAGCTGTACGCAGATCACGAATAACCATGGCAGTGTTGGTCACTCGGCCGGGAGAGCAAGGCAACGCGCTTTGCTCTCTGCTCGAAAGGCACGGCATTTCCGCATATCACCATCCTCTGATCGACATTGTCGCCGATCTCACGGACACGCACCTCTCTAAACATCTACATCAAGCTCAAATTGTTATCGCTGTTAGTCGACATGCCGTGCAATGTGCACAGCAAATCTTAGCCAGTAACGGGATGTCATGGCCGAAACAAGCTATTTACCTTGCCGTTGGTCAAAAAACAGCACACTATTTAAGCAAATGTACCCAACAGAAAGTACACTATCCCCAAGTCAGTGATAGTGAACACTTATTGCGACTGCCAGAGCTCAACAATGTGGCACAACAACAAGTTCTTATCCTTCGTGGTAACGGCGGAAGAGAGCTGATCAAAGATGCATTGGTGAGGCGTGGCGCAAAAGTTCACTATAGTGAGACTTACAAGAGAGAATTCATCCCATTCGATCCAGTAAGCTGTATCTCACTATGGAAAAACCTACAAATTAACCAGATTATTGTCACCAGTGGTGAACAACTGGATTATTTGTGCAGCCAATTGACGTCGGAGCAATTGACTTGGCTTAATCAACAAGAGTTGTATATCCCCAGTCAGCGTATCGCTGACATCGCAATTCAAAGGGGGTTCACTCGCGTGAGATGCACGGGAAGCGCATCCAACCAAGAATTACTGGCGGCTCTCCAGCCCTAGCTACACAGGATATAGGCATGACAAGTAAAAATAACGACCAAAAAAATAACGATAAAAACCTTTCCGAAGAAACCTCATCGGCACCGCTAGTCGAAAAAACCACATCGCAGCAGGATGCGGACCTTAAAAAAGAGCAACCACAAGCGGCCGAGCCCCCAAAAACAGCAGAGCCAACCAAAGTCGAGTTTGAAGAAAAACAAGGTAAACGTGGTGTCAAACTAGGTACGGTCGCTATCATCTTATCGATTATTTTTGGCGGTGGCCTCGCGTACAAGCTGCATCAACAGCAAGCCGATTACCAAGCGCAGATCGCCCAACTAAAAAGTCAGCTAGAAAGCACTCAAGCTTCCATGAAGCAAGAACTCAGCCGGGTACAAGAAGAAACCATCGAGAAAGCAACAACCGTGACACACAAAGCGGAAGTGGTACTTGGACAGCAACAGAAGAGCATTGAAAGCTTACAGCTCGCCGTTGCCGATGTGAAAGGTCGTCGACCAAACGACTGGTTATTAGCGGAAGCCGATTACCTTGTCAAATTAGCTGGTCGTAAATTGTTCTTAGAGCACGATGTAGAAAGCGCGACTCAACTGATGGAAAGTGCAGACCAACGCATTGCAGCACTGAATGACCCTAGCCTCGTCAAACTACGTAAAGCAATGGCGAACGATATCACCAAACTTCGCACTATCCCGCTGATTGACCGTGATGGATTGGTACTACGCTTAACTGCCCTACAACAGCAAGTAGACAAGCTCCCTCTCGCCAATGCACTGCTACCTGAAGCTGAAGCCGTAGAAAACACTGAAGTGTCTGAAGATATCGCAAACTGGCAAGATAACTTAATGACCTCTTTGAAGGACTTTTCAGAAAACTTCATTACCTTCCGCACGCGCGATGGTAACGTCATTCCACTGCTTTCTCCTGAGCAACACTTTTACCTGAAAGAAAACATCAAAGCCAAATTGGAAACGGCAATAAAAGCGGTGTACCAAGAGCAAGGTGAAATTTACACCACGTCTCTAAAAACAGCAGACAAATGGGCATTAGCTTTCTTCAACCAAGACGATAATTCTGTTAAAGAGTTCAACAAAACGGTTAACCTACTAAGTCAGCAAAATATTCAAGTGGAATACCCAACAAAACTGCAAAGTCAGTCTCAACTATCAGATGTCATCCGTGAACGCCTACGTCGTGAAGTCACAACGATGACAGGCATGGAGGATAAGTAATGTTTCGTCTTATTTTCCTATTTGTTGTACTAGGCGCAGGACTATTTGTTGGCACCCAGTTTTCTGGTCAGCAAGGCTATGTACTCATCTCCATTGCCGAGAAAACGATCGAGATGAGCGTAACGACATTAGTGGTTTTCGTTATCGCTGCACTCGCAGGTCTTTTTCTGCTTGAGTACCTGATTAAGAAGTTAGTTTATGCTAGTTCTACAACATGGAACTACTTCAGTGTTCGCAAAATGCGCCATTCCCGCCGATACACCAATGAAGGCATTATTAAACTTCTAGAAGGTGACTGGAAAGGTGCTGAGAAGAAAGTAACTCGCTGGGCAAATCATCACGATATGCCGCTGCTTTGCTACTTGGTTGCGTCTGAAGCCGCACAAGGCCAAGGTGATAAAGCAAAACGAGATCACTATCTAGAGCTAGCGAGCCAACAAGAGAACGCCCATCTCGCAGTAGAACTGACTCGAGCGAAACAATTTATCCGCGACAACGAGTTCGAGTCCGCTTTCGATACCTTGCAATCGTTAAAAAGTCAGTATGCGAGTAACTCTATTGTATTGAACTTGCTGAAAACAACGTACATGCAGCTAAAGTTGTGGCAACCTCTTATTGACCTCTTGCCACAACTAACCAAAGCAAAACTCATCACGGAAGAAGAACATGCAGAGCTGATTCAAAAGGCGCAGTGCGGCTTACTCCATGAAGTAGCGCAACAACAAGGTAGCGAAGGGCTAATCTCCCATTGGAATAGTCTCTCACGTAAAGTGAAACAAGACACACACCTCGTTGCCTGTTTTGCTCGAGAACTCATCACACGAAAAGCTGATGCAGAAGCCTTTACCGTGCTAAAAGAAGCATTAAAAAAACAACCTGCCCCAGAGCTTTATCAACTACTGCCAGATCTAAATCTGCCAGATACCCACCCTGTCGTGGTCTTCTTAGAGGGCGTAGTGAAGAAAGAACCGGATAACGCCGCTGCCCATAGCGCATTAGCGCACTTCTATTTCCGTCAAGAGAAGTGGCAAGAAGCCCAAGATCACTTTGAGATCGCCTTAAAGCTTCGCTCTGACGTCTCTGACTATGCATTCCTAGCAGACACACTAGAGAAGCAAAATCTAACCAAAGCTGCTCACGAAGTCTCTCGTAAAGCTCTCACGCTCGTCCAGAACGACTAAGTAGCAGTCATCTAACCAAGCCGACAGCTCACTGTCGGCTTTTTTATTGCCTGCTATTAACCCTTTAGTCCTTACATCAATATGTTTATCAAATTCATTGGTTCCCAAGTAATTTCCAACTTCCTAGCAACTCACTATCGTTTCACTTTCACTCTTCTCTTTTGACTACTCTGATCCTGTCATTCCAGCAGAATCCAAAAACAATTTTAAAAGATGCAGGAATACGTAACTTTAGCCTGTTGATGTATGGTTTTAAGACGTAGCTAGATTTAGGCAATAGAGCACACGCATCGCTAGACTGAGCAAAACAAAAAGATACATCAGTGAAACAGTGGCTATTTTAGTATGCTTATTATGTTCGGTCTATCCGGTAAAAGGGGCTAGAGAAGCAATGGTAGTGCTTTAAGAGAACGATAAGGCAATAGATGGTTCAACAACTTAACAAAGCATCTCCAACAACCTTATCTGGACAGCATGCAGTGATGAGGATGAACAGCTTTAGAGGCAACTGCACTTCTTAGCAAAAATCAAAACATCACAACCAATACCGATACCAATATTACTTTGTCGAAAAGTAGATCGCATATGGAATTGATTTTTGGCAAGCACAGATAGAGTAATAAAGATGTACGGAAATGAAAAAAGCCTCGCTATTTCTAGCGAGGCTTCTTAATAGTGGCGGAGAGATAGGGATTTGAACCCTAGATACGCTATTAACGTATGCCGGTTTTCAAGACCGGTGCTTTCAACC
>NZ_JAWOTC010000031.1:0-54859 GCF_033338675.1 Vibrio sp. Vb1574 | reverse complement strand
TGTTTTACCGTGGTCAACGTGGCCGATAGTACCAACGTTAACGTGCGGTTTCGTACGTTCAAATTTTTCTTTAGACACGATCGTGTTCCTTCCTAGTTATGATTCGTCGTGATCATTATTGATCGACGACGCGCCAGAAATTGTTATTTTATGCGCCAACGCCCGTTAGCGCAATATTTGGACGCCCTGATCTCGCAAAAAGTCGTAAACTTTTTGCAGTTCAATCGTCAATTAGTAACCACGCTCTGCAATAATTTTATCTGCGAAGTTTTTCGGAACTTCAGCGTACTCGTGAAACTCCATAGAGTAAGACGCACGGCCTTGAGTTGCAGAACGTAGATCAGTTGCGTAACCGAACATTTCGGATAGTGGTACTTGAGCACGGATGATCTTAAGACCAGCCACACCTTCGTCCATGCCTTCAATGATACCGCGACGACGGTTTAGGTCACCAACAACGTCACCCATCCAGTCTTCCGGAGTGGTTACTTCGACATTCATCATAGGTTCTAGAATCACAGGTTGTGCTTCTAGTGCACCTTTCTTGAATGCCATCGAGCCAGCGATCTTAAACGCCATCTCGCTTGAGTCTACATCGTGGTAAGAACCATCAAATAGTGTAGCTTTAATATCTAGTACAGGGTAACCCGCTAGAACACCACTATTCATTTGCTCTTCGATACCTTTCGATACCGAACTGATGTATTCCTTAGGAATCACACCGCCCACGATTTCGTCTACGAATACGAAACCTTCACCAGGCTCAGAAGGCTCAAGTTTGACCCAAACATGACCGTATTGACCACGACCACCTGATTGACGAACAAACTTACCTTCAACTTCCGCTTTACCACGAATGGTTTCACGGTAAGCAACCTGAGGTTTACCAACGTTACAATCAACGCTGAATTCACGCTTCATACGATCAACGATAATGTCTAGGTGAAGTTCACCCATACCTGAGATCAGAGTCTGACCTGATTCGTCGTCCGTTTCCACGCGGAATGATGGATCTTCCGCAGCTAGTTTACCTAGCGCGATAGCCATTTTCTCTTGGTCTGCCTTAGAACGAGGCTCTACAGCAATCTGAATAACTGGTTCAGGGAACTCCATGCGTTCTAGAATCACTTTGTGGTTCTGATCACACAGTGTGTCACCTGTTGTTACGTCTTTCAGACCGATAGCAGCTGCAATATCACCAGCGCGAACTTCTTTCACTTCTTCACGCTTATTCGCATGCATCTGAACGATACGACCGAAACGCTCTTTCTTCTCTTTTACTGAGTTGTAAACAGCGTCACCCGAGTTTACAACACCGGAGTAAACACGCATGAAAGTTAGCGTGCCCACGAATGGGTCAGTCGCAATCTTAAACGCTAGCGCTGAGAAAGGTTCGTTGTCGTCAGCATGACGCTCAACTTCATTTTCTCTTTCGTCGACACCTTTAATTGCAGGTACGTCAACAGGCGATGGCAAGAACTCAACTACTGCATCCAGTACCGCTTGAACACCTTTGTTCTTAAACGCACTACCACAAGTAGCCAGTACGATTTCGTTATTTAGTGTGCGAGTACGTAAAGCTTGTTTGAGCTCAGCTTCAGTCAATTCACCTTCTTCAAGGTACTTGTCCATCAGCTCTTCGCTAGCTTCAGCAGCGGATTCAACCATGTGGTTGCGCCACTCTTCAGCAAGTTCAATCATGTCAGCTGGGATGTCTTCGTAAGTAAACGAAGTGCCTTGATCGGCATCATTCCAGTTGATCATTTTCATCTTGATAAGGTCGATGACACCTCTGAACTCATCTTCCGCACCAACGTTCAGCTGGATTGGAACAGGAGTCGCACCAAGACGATTCTTAATTTGGTTCACAACGCGTAGGAAGTCTGCGCCTGCACGGTCCATCTTGTTTACAAATACCAAACGTGGAACGTGGTATTTGTCTGCTTGACGCCATACAGTTTCAGACTGAGGTTCAACACCAGATGAGCCACAGAACACAACCACAGCACCATCAAGTACACGAAGAGAACGCTCTACTTCGATAGTAAAGTCAACGTGTCCAGGGGTATCAATGATGTTTACGCGATGCTCAGGGAACTGTGCTTCCATACCACGCCAGAATGTAGTAGTAGCAGCGGATGTGATAGTGATACCACGCTCCTGCTCCTGCTCCATCCAGTCCATGGTTGCTGCACCATCGTGAACTTCGCCGATTTTGTGAGAAAGGCCAGTGTAGAACAGAATACGCTCAGTTGTGGTTGTTTTTCCTGCATCTACGTGAGCACAGATACCGATATTACGGTATAGCTCAATAGGAGTTTTACGAGCCACGATTGTATCCTCTTACTAAGGTGTACCTTAGAGTATAGAAAAGTGCTGCGAGAGAACCTCGCAGCACAGAAGGTATTACCAACGGTAATGAGCGAACGCTTTGTTTGCGTCAGCCATGCGGTGAACGTCTTCACGTTTCTTAACCGCAGTACCTTTGTTCTCAGACGCGTCTAGCATTTCAGCAGCTAGGCGTTGAGCCATAGATTTTTCACCACGCTTGCGCGCAGCTTCAACCAACCAACGCATAGCAAGTGCGTTACGGCGAACCGGACGTACTTCTACAGGTACTTGGTAAGTTGAACCACCAACACGGCGAGATTTAACCTCTACCGCTGGGCGAACGTTTTCAAGAGCTTCTTCAAAAATAGCTAAGTGGTCTTTACCAGACTTTTCAGCCATAGCATCTAGTGCAGTGTAAACGATTTTCTCTGCAGTAGATTTTTTACCGTCAACCATTAGGATGTTAACGAATTTTGCCAGCAATTCAGATTTGAATTTTGGATCTGGAAGGATCTTACGCTGACCAATGACGCGACGACGTGGCATGGATTTATCTCCGTTGTCTTCTTCAGGTTTTATCCAAAACTTTTCAGTTTTTTCAAAAAATTAAAAATAATTTAGTGTTTGGCCTTACTTAACGGAATCCATTAAGACTTAGGACGCTTCACACCGTACTTAGAACGACCTTGTTTACGGTCATTTACGCCAGCACAGTCTAGTGCGCCGCGAACAGTGTGGTAACGCACACCTGGAAGGTCTTTAACACGACCACCACGGATTAGAACAACTGAGTGCTCTTGAAGGTTGTGACCTTCACCGCCGATGTACGATGTAACTTCGAAGCCGTTTGTCAGACGTACACGACAAACTTTACGAAGTGCTGAGTTAGGTTTTTTAGGTGTAGTAGTGTAAACACGAGTACATACACCACGTTTTTGTGGGCACGCTTCTAGTGCAGGCACGTTGCTTTTAACAACTTGCTTTGCACGTGGCTTACGTACCAACTGGTTAATAGTTGCCATTAACTAGCTCCTGATTTACTTGAAAGTAAGCTTTGTGAAAAATCTATCCCCAACTGCCAATGCAGTTAGGGACGCAAAATTCTATGCAGCAGTGAGAGGTGTGTCAAGAAATATACGGATCTTTTTTGTTCAATTAGAACAATTCATCCGTAAAGCTTTGTCGACAGCAAATCTTGTTCAATCCCAAGTTAGGGATTTATCCTGTTTTGCTGTTAGTTCAACGAAGCCTGAGTAATTCACAATCGTCAGCGATGGACTGATACGATTTGCAATACCGCGAGCTTGCGCATCGCTCTCTAACACAAATACGCTGCGGTTTTTTAGATGGGAAAATGCTTTATGTTGCGAGTTAGCAGCGTACACTGCATCTTCTATAAGTAAGATGTCATCCTGTTCACTGCATAAGGGCATGGCGTCTTCTAGAGCAGAGACTGTTTTTATGATGTGTAACATACCTTCCTCAAAAAGACAGTAGCTTGCCAGCGTGTTGTAACTTATCTTTGAGCTGTTCTGAGCTTAACGCTTGGGCTTCAATGACTAAATCCGCTTGCGCCAAACCTCGCTGGGTTAACGACTCTGAACACACAAAGACTTGTTCGATGTCGTATAAATCGAAAAGCTTTAACATCGGCGCGTAATCTTTACTCAAAATATTGTTGGGGTTTTGTCCGAGTAGAAGCTGGTATACCCCGTCACCCACGAAAATGACGCTGATATCTTCACAGTAAGCCGACGCGGCTAACAGTGCATCCACACCTTCACGACCAGCTGCACTGCCATGTGGCGCACTACGAAATAGATAAGTTAACTGACTCAAAACTGTACCACTCTGTCTTGGGTTAACATCGCTTCAGCTAGGCTACCTAAGCCTGCTTGTTCAAAACCATCGGCTAGATTGTTCTGAACCAAACCATGTTGATTCGCTTCTTCTTCACTTACAATCCCGCGACGCAAAGCGGCCGCGACACAAGTTTCTAGGCGAACACCATGCTCTTTAGCCAAAGACTGCCACGCCTTATTGAGATCAAATTCATCGTTAGCTGGCACACTCAAAGCAGTACCATTAGTCACACCATCTTGATAAAAGAAGACGCTCACTAGCTGATGGCCTTGCTCTATCACCGCTTTGGCGAACTGATAAGCACTGCGCGCTGACTGGCTGCCATAAACGGGACCATTCACCACTAACGTGTAAGTCAGTTTGCTCACCTTTCATCATCCTCGGTTTTACGTTGACGAATGTACAAGTAAACGGTGTGTTTTGAAATATTAAGGCGATCCGCGACACGGTTGATGGCATCTTTAATATCGAAGATACCTTTGTCGTACAACTCCATCACGATCTGGCGATTTTTGGTGTTGTTAGACACGGATTTATCCGCATTGATCTCTTCGATGGTGCGTTCAACAGTTTGGTCCACCAGCTCTTCTACGTCACTAGCAAAGTTGACCGAGGAAGCCGCTTCTTTCGCTTCTTGCGTCGGCATGAAAGACTGAAGGACTTGCGAGAAAGGCGCATCCAAGTTGACGTTGATACACAACAAACCAATCACGCGATTTTCGCCATTACGAATAGCGACAGTAATCGACTTCATCAACACGCCACCTTTTGCACGGGTAAAGTACGAACGTGAGAAGTTGCGCTCCGAGCCTTCGATGTCTTTTAGCATCTTAAGCGCTAAATCAGTGATTGGTGAGCCGACTTGGCGCCCCGTGTTTTCACCGTTAGCGATTTTAATTGCAGAGGTATTTAAGTCTTCTAGAGAGTGAAGAACGATTTCACAAAATGGACCTATCAGGCTGGCGATACCATCCACGACCGCCTCATAAGATCTTAAAATGATTTTGTCGTGCTCGGTAAACGGCATCACGTTAACGGATTCCATTTCGAGCAACATCTCCGCGTTTATTGTTTCTGTAGTTGTCATAAGCCTTCGAGCGAAAAATCAACAAATTGGTGTAAGTTTATCAGAAAATTTGAAAAGCAACCTAGCAAACTCACCAACTAGTGACCTAGAACAAAAAAGGCCCGTTAAACGGACCTTTTTCAATAACTTATCGCAGCTTATTGTTATTGCTCTGCGTTGTCGTTCTCAACTTTTAGCAGCTCAACTTCAAATACTAGCGTTGAGTTAGCAGGAATGCTTGGTGTGTCTTGGTCACCGTATGCTAGCTCTGGCGGGATAACGAATTTGAATTTAGAACCCACAGGCATTAGCTGAACACCCTCTGTCCAACCTGGGATTACACGGTTAAGTGGGAACGTTGCAGGTTCACCACGATCGTATGAGCTGTCGAACTGAGTACCGTCGATCAGAGTACCTTTGTAGTGTACTTGAACCGTATCAGTGTCTTTTGGCTTCTCACCTTCAGCTGGTGTCATTACTTGGTATAGAAGACCTGTATCTGTCTTCACTACGCCTTCTTGCTTCTCAAACTCAGCACGGAAATCATCGCCAGCTTTTTTCGCTTCAGCTGCTTTCTCAGCCGCTTGTGCTTGCATCTTTTCTGCAACACGCTTGTCTAGAGATTCTAGTGCTGCACGTGTTTCTTCTTCATTCAATTCAGCATTGCCTTTGAAGACGTCTTCGATACCTTTTAGTACCAAATCTTTGTTAAGATTAATGCCGATTTCGCTTGGCTTGTCGATGCTTGTGCTTAGGTAGTTAGCAAATGAAACACCGATTGCGTATGCCGCTTTGTCGTCGTCGGTTTTAAAGTGAACCGCTTTACCGGTTTCTGCTTGAACTTGTTCTGCTTGAGGTGCGGTTTCTGTTTTAGTTTCTTCTTTCTGACAACCTACCGCTAGCATAACTGTTGCAGCAAGTAGCGACACTTTTAAAACTGATTTCATTAAATTCTCCCAATAATGGCTCTGCCATTGGTTGTTGTGCACAAATCTTCTATGAGACTAGTGAAGACAATCGTTATACCAATATACTAGCTATATGTCTTAAGACACAAACCGGATTATTAGATGTGATGCAAAGAATTTTTCATTTATTCCTATATTTAATTGTCATCACCACGTTAAATGGTTGCTTTTTCGCCGAGCGTGAAGTGCAGCGTTGGCCGATAGAACCTCAAGGTGCGACGAGCTTCGCACTTAGCAGAGATGGACGGTTTGCTCTGCTCTATTCTCAACAACGTCATTTGATGTTGTGGGACCTAGAGCAAAATGAACAACTAGCCAATCTGGGTGAACTCGATGCCGATGCCAATGTGGTTTCCCATATCCGCATATCTGACAATGGTCGCTACGCAATTACAGCAAGCCAAATGAACTTCGCAGTTTGGGACCTAGGCTGGACGCAATCCGAAGGCCTTTGGTCTATCTCTGATGCGCTCATTCGCGACGTTGATATCACCAGTAATGGTGAACAAGTTCTGCTTGGGTTATCCAACGGTAAAGCAATTTATGTCAACTTAGTCACCGGGCGTCGCATGGAGTTCCTTGCGCATCGTGAAAAAGTCAATTCAGTGGCCATTTCTCCTAATGGGCGCTTCGCCCTAACCGGAGGTAATGACTATAAAGCGTATCTGTGGGACACCGAAACCGGACAAGTACTACGAACCTTCGAACATGAACAACGAATTGTTCGCGTGGCCCTGCAAAGAGATGGAAAATTAGCAATGACATCTGATGGCGGAAACCAAGCGATTGTTTGGGATTTAAAAACTGGACAAGAAGTCACACAGTTGAGCAGTTGGTCACGCCAATTAATTTTCTCTACCGCACGATTTTCTGACGACGGGACTCAACTAGTCACAGGAAGCCCTTCTGGCCGTGTGTCGATATGGGATACTCAAACCGGAAAACGAATGAGTGGATTTGAAGTGGAGCCCAAAAAAGACACTCGCCCTCCCCGTGCGGTCGTGTATGATGCAGCTTTTGATTCAAAACAACGCGTAATTACTGCTACTTCAGCAGGTATTGCCCAAGCTTGGCAGTTAGAGAACGGATCATGACAGAAAAAATCATTCAGCAATTGGAAGCACGCATTAATGACTTAGAATGTCAGCTTGCGTTCCAAGAACAGACTATTGAAGATCTGAACGGCGCTTTATCGCAGCAACAACTGCAAATTACCAAGATGCTCGATCAGATGAAATATGTGGTAGGTAAAGTAAAAAATATGGACTCGTCGAATTTAGCCGATCCGTCAGAAGAAACCCCACCACCGCATTATTAAAATGCAGGCTCAAATAGCATAAAGCCCAGAACATGTTCTGGGCTTTGTTGTATTAATTACTTAAGAAGGTACTCAAGAGGAAGCTATTCGTCGGCGTAGATTTTAACGCTCAGCTCGCCTTGCGTATTAATGCCTGCTCGGTACATGCCAGAACTGTTCATCGCAAAGTGCATCTCACCTTTAGCATCAATGGCAATCAAACCGCCCTCTCCGCCCATCTGTTTGAGATCACCTTGGATAATGTGTTCACAAGCCGTATGAATATCTTCTTGTAAGTAACGCATACGTGCTGCAACGTCTTCCGCAACACGTTTACGAATAAAGAACTCGCCGACACCCGTAGTGGAAACTGCCACGACGCCATTTTCGGCCACCGTACCACAACCAATAAGAGCAGAATCTCCGACTCGGTTGTATTTCTTGTTCGTCACGCCACCCGTACTGGTGGCAGCGGCTAAGTTGCCTTGTTGGTCCAATGCCACCGCACCAACCGTACCGTGCTTACGGTCATCTGGGTAACGAGATTCCGACAAAGCAAACAGTCCTTTCTCACGCATAGACAGCAACTGCTCATAACGGCGATCAGTAAAGAAGTAATCTTGCTCGGTATACTCATGGCCTTGCTCAAAAGCAAACTTCTCTGCGCCCTCACCCACCAACAGCACATGATTGCTGTTTCGCATCACGTCACGAGCGAGCTCAATTGGGTTTCTGATATGACGAACACCGGCAACAGCACCTGCCGCTTGGTTTCTACCATCCATTACAGAAGCGTCCATTTCGACCATTTCGTTGTTGGTCAGCACTGAGCCTTTACCCGCATTAAAGTTAGGAGAGTCTTCCAATACTTTCACTGCCGCTACGACGGCATCTAAGGCTTCACCGCCCGTTTCTAGAATTTGATGTCCCGCTTTTACCGCAGCTTCTAAATCCGCCAAGATGGATTGTTGCAGCTCATCGCTCATCTGTTCACGCAAGATGGTGCCCGCACCACCATGAATGGCAATCGAGAAAGGTTTCGTCATCACTTTGTCCAACTGTTATTCCTTGTATGGTTGGCACTACACCTTAGATAAACAAAAAGCGCAAGTTGAAAACTCAACTTGCGCTTTTCAAAGCTTTGCTAGATAAGATTATCTAGTGAAGGCGCTTATGATTAGTGAGAACCACAGCTACCGCCGCCACAGCAGCCGCCTTCTTCTTCGTGATCGTGGTCATGATCGTGACCACCACAACAGCCACCACCTTGGTGGATGTGACCGTGTTCGATCTCTTCTGCTGTTGCTTCACGTGTAGACATAACTTCTACTTCGAAAGTTAGTGTTTGACCAGCTAACATATGGTTACCGTCAACAACCACTTCGTTGCCGTCAACTTCTGTTACTTCAACAGGGATTGGACCTTGGTCAGTGTCAGCTAGGAAGCGCATGCCCACTTCGATTTGCTCAACGCCTTGGAACACGTCCGCAGGAACGCGCTGTACTAGCGCATCGTTGTGCTCACCGTAAGCTTCTTCAGGAGCTACCGTTACTGAGAACTTGTCGCCAGCCACTTTACCTTCAAGTTCTTTTTCAAGACCTGTGATTAGGTTGTTGTGACCGTGAAGGTAATCTAGAGGTGCTTCTGCTGTTGATTGATCAACAACGACACCGTCTTCCATCATTACTTTGTATGCAAGGCTTGCAACAACGTTCTTTTCAATTTTCATACTAACTCCAGGGAGATTAATTGACTTAACCTGAATGGGGTTAAGTACTGAGATATCTGGGTGTATTATGGGGATCAATTATCGAAGTTCAATTACTCCGGCTTAAAAATTCCGATCATTTCCTGATCTGAGTGTTTATTTTTCTCTACAGATTGTGGTTTACGCTGCTCTGTAAACTCACACTCGACACACTCAACTAATTCGATGTTATTTTCAATCCACCAGCGCAGGGTATCTTGCTGGCTGCAATTTGGGCAGCTAGCGCCGGCAATAAAACGTTTCTTGATTTTCACGCTATTTCCTTAGCTTGAGTCTTGGCTCAAGTACTACTTCCAATGATTAGGTGACTGATGGTCGCTCTCCATTTCACGACCAAATATTTCTTCTAGCTCTTTGCGGGCCTCTTTCGCTCTTTGAGCTAATTTCTTATCTTCATTGTGTTGAGGCAATAAGTCCTTAAGCATAGCATTATCTAACTTGCGAAAATGTGCTTCTGCCCGCTTTGCTTGATAAGGATGCATACCCAGTTCTACGAGCGCTTGGCGACCGAGATCTAGCGCCCCTAAAAATGTTTCACGAGAGTAATTCTCTACACCATGACTCATTAACTGGTAAGCCTCGACACGGCTTCTTGCTCGGGCTAACAACTTAAGTTTCGGGAAGTGCACGCGACAAATGTCCACGATGGCCATCACCTCATCAGGTGAATCAGTACAAATAATCAATGCTTCCGCTTTATCAGCGCCAGCAGCCCTCAATAGGTCAATTTGTGTAGCATCGCCATAAAACACTTTGTAACCATACTTACGTAATAGGTGGATTTGGCTGGCATCACTTTCTAATACTGTCACTTTGATTTTATTGGCATACATTAAACGTCCGACGATCTGACCGAAACGTCCAAAGCCTGCAATGATAACGCGTGGTCGGCGATCCACGACTTTCGTGGTCATGCCCTCTTCTTCTTGATTCAGGGTATGAGCAAACCACTTCTTTTGTCCCATCAGCAAAAGAGGAGTCGTCACCATGGATAGACTGACCACCACCAACAGAAACGCCACTTGCTCTTTGGACAAAATGCCCTCTTGGCTCGCCGCGGTAAATATGACAAAGGCAAACTCACCGCCTTGGCTCAAAATTGCAGCCATACGGCTTCTCGCTTTGGCTCCGACACGGGCAGCTCTCGCCAATGCATACAAAACCAAACCCTTAACCATGACCAAAGCCACCACCGCACCGAGAATCTCTAAAGGATGTAATGCCAATAACCCCAAGTTTACCGCCATGCCCACCGCAATAAAGAATAACCCCAACAACAGACCTTTAAATGGCTCGATAGCGATTTCCAGCTCATGGCGATACTCACTCTCTGCCAGCAAAACGCCTGCTAAAAAAGTCCCCAATGCCATCGAAAGGCCGAGCTTTTGCATCACGACCGAAATGCCAAGCACGACTAAAAGTGCAGCAACGGTAAAGAGCTCACGAACGCCGCTCATCACGACAAAACGAAATAGCGGACGTAGTAAAAAGTGACCTCCAATCAACAGTGCTACCACACTGCCTAAAATAGTGAAGACATCCAACCAACTTCCACCACTATGCCCGCCTGCTAGCAAGGGCAACATCGCCAGCATCGGGATCACTGCAATATCTTGAAAGAGCAGCACCGCAAAACCAGATTGCCCCGTTTCGGTACCATTAAGCCCTTGCTCTTCAATGACTTTAAGCGCAATCGCCGTCGAGGACAGCGCCAACCCCATCCCGATCACTAAACTCACTTGCATGCTTACGCCAAACATACTGACGACACTACCAATCACGGCGGTCGTGACCACAACCTGCGCACCGCCTAAACCTAAAATCGGCCCTCGCATCTGCCACAATTTTTTAGGGTTTAATTCCAGCCCTATCAAAAACAGTAACAACACAACCCCAAGCTCGGCAAAATGCAAAATGGCATCAACGTCGCTAATTAAGCCAAGCCCCCATGGGCCAATCAACACACCAGCGAGTAAATAACCTAAAACCGAGCCAAGCCCAAGGCGCTGAGCAATCGGCACCGCAATAACCGCAGCCGAAAGAAAGACCACACTGCTTTGAAGAAACTCACTGGTGATCGCCATACTGACCTCCTCGATCTGCCGCTTGCCAGTTTTCAAGTGGGTTACTCAGCCATCCACGGTATAACTCGGCATGTTCGTAGCGTTCAATATCCGAAACATTTCTTGACCAATACAACACCAGAGGTTCAATCCAGTGCATTTGGCATAGGGCTGCCGTCAGTTCAAACGGTTGCAAGATTTGCTCAAGTGGGTATTTATTGTACCCCTTCGCGCTGAAGGCTTCTTCTTTACCACCTGTTGTAATGACACTGCGCCAGTATTTTCCTTCTAGCGCCGCACCTCCGCCAAACGCAAAGCCTTTACCTAACACTCGGTCTAGCCACTCTTTTAATAGGGCTGGACATGAATACATATAAAGTGGGTGGTGAAATACAATCACATCGTGAGCGAGCAACAACTCATGTTCGTAATTCACATCAATAAAGAAATCGGGGTAAACACCGTAAAGATCGTGCACAGTGACGTGATCAAGCGACTGAGCTTTTTTTATCATCACTTGATTGGCAATCGAGTTATGTGGCTCTGGATGAGCATAAATGACCAGAACTTTTGGGAGAATAGACGGTGCAACAGCCAAATGGTCGTCCTTGTGGTTATTTTTATCCGTTATCAAATTGTTATACTTTTTTGTACAGCATAATGCAATTAAAGCGAATCAATCGACTTTTCCGGCCAATACCCCTACTATTCACCGCTAGATATATACCCAAGTGGCTTTAAAAACGATTGAAACCACTTCGCTATGTAACCAAGCAACGCGCACTGCGCAAAGTGAATGAAAACTTTATGATTACCTTCTCTGATATTCAGTTACTGCGTGGCGGTAAACCTCTTTTAGACCAAGCTTCTGCGACTATTCACCCTGGCGATAAAGTCGGTCTTGTGGGCAAAAACGGCTGCGGTAAATCAACGCTGTTTGCCCTACTGAAAGATGAACTGTCAATTGATGCTGGCTCATTTAGCCAACCTCAACACTGGGAGTTGGCCTGGGTCGCACAGGAAACGCCTGCGCTAGAGCGCACTGCACTGGAATACGTCATTGATGGTGATCGCGAGTACCGCGCTCTCGAAAAGCAGTTAGCTGAAGCAGAAACACAAGACAACGGAACCCTAGTTGCCGAGATACACGGTAAAATTGAAACCATTGGTGGTTACAGCATTCGCGCTCGCGCGGCAGAACTGCTCGATGGTTTAGGGTTCAGCCAAGAGCAAATGAGTTGGAGTTTGACTCAATTCTCAGGTGGTTGGCGTATGCGCCTTAACTTAGCCCAGGCGCTATTGTGCCGTTCTGACTTATTGCTACTCGATGAGCCAACCAACCACTTGGACTTAGACGCAGTGATGTGGCTTGAACGTTGGCTACAAAACTACCCAGGCACACTGATCCTGATCTCGCACGACCGTGACTTCTTGGATCCGATCGTTGGTCGCATCATTCACATCGAGAATCAGCAGCTGAACGAATACACGGGTAACTACTCGTCATTCGAAAACCAACGTGCACAAAAAATGGTGTTACAACAAGCGATGTTTGAAAAGCAACAGAAGCAGATGTCGCACATGCAAAGCTACATCGACCGCTTCCGTTACAAAGCATCAAAAGCACGCCAAGCCCAAAGCCGTATCAAAGCTTTGGAGCGCATGGAAAAAGTACTGCCAGCTCAATTCGATAACCCATTTAGCTTTCAATTCCGTGAGCCAGCTGCGCTGCCAAACCCAATCATGATGATGGATGAAGTATCTGCAGGTTACGGTGACAACCTCATCTTAGAGAAGATCCGCTTGAACTTGGTTCCTGGCAGTCGTATTGGTCTACTCGGCCGTAATGGTGCGGGTAAATCGACCTTAATCAAGCTGCTCTCTGGTGAACTTAACGCGCAAGGTGGTGACCTAACTTACTCACAAGGCGTGAAAATTGGTTACTTCGCTCAGCACCAGTTAGAAACGCTTCATCCTGAAGAAACGCCGCTGCAACACATGATGCAAATCGCACCAGATCAAACCGAACAGCAGCTACGTGATTACCTAGGTAGCTTTGGCTTCCAAGGTGACAAAGCACTAGAAAAAGTTGCGCCGTTTTCTGGTGGCGAAAAAGCCCGTTTGGTGTTGGCTTTAATTGTGTGGCAAAAGCCAAACCTGTTGCTACTTGATGAACCGACCAACCACTTAGACTTGGACATGCGCCAAGCACTTACGATGGCACTGCAAACATTCGAAGGTGCGATGGTGATTGTTTCGCACGACCGCTATTTACTGCGCGCTACGACCGATGACTTGTATTTAGTGCATGATCGACAAGTTGCTCCGTTCGACGGTGATTTAAATGACTATTATAAATGGTTAACCGAACAACAAAGAGCGGAACGCAAAGAAGCGCAGGCTGCGCAGCCAAGCAAAGATACGGCCAACAGCGCAGCTGCGAAGAAAGAGCAAAAACGTCGCGATGCAGAGTTTCGAAAACAGACAGCGCCAATTCGCAAAACGCTGACACAACTAGAAAATAAAATGGATAAGTTAGGTGCTGCACTGGCCGAAGCTGAAGAACAATTGGCGGACAACTCACTGTATGCGGCCGAAAATAAAGCTAAACTTAACCAAGTGCTGGCACTTCAAGCTTCTAGTAAGGCTGAGCTCGAAGAAATTGAAATGGAATGGATGTCTGCTCAAGAAACGTTGGAGCAGATGGAGCTAGAGTTTAATCAATGAGTAATCAACACGCTGAATACACACTCACCCTAGAACACCTTTGGCAGTTTAGTCTGCAATTTTATGGTGTGCGAGAAGTGAAAGAGGCGTGTTTATCATTACAGAACAACTACCACGGTAACGTGAACCTACTCCTGCTGCTCAGATGGCTCGATGAGCAGCAACTCATTTTCCAAGAAAAAGACTGGTCCTTGGTGCAAGACTGTCTAGGTAGGAGCGAAACTTTACTTCACTCCTTTCGCGACCTTCGTCGCCACCTTAAGTCTCAAGTCAATGACGCTTTGTATCGTGAGACCTTGCAGTTTGAGCTGCAACTAGAAAAGCAGCAACAAGCGGATTTGGTGGACTGCATTAACTCACTTGCACTACTCAAAAATGATGGTGACCCACTGACGTTGAGATACTGTCGTCAACTCGGTGGGGAGCATTTGCAGCAAGCCTTTGCTATTCCGGTGCCAAACATTCAACCACCAAAACGCCCATAACTCTGTAGAATACCTATAATCTTTATAAAGGATTATATTAATAAGTTCTTCAACGGACACCGAAGGACCGCATAAGAGCAGTTAGGTATGACACAATTTTTCGCAGCCGCCGGGATCAAAAACCCGCATCTCCAAACGCTTTTGCCGCGTTTTATTCGCAAAAAAGCGTTGTTTACGCCGATTTGGCAAACCCTCGATACATCCGATGGCGACTTTCTCGATCTCGCGTGGAGCGAGGACCCAACCCAAGAGCCTGCACAAAAAAAGCCGATTTTTGTTTTATTTCATGGATTAGAGGGGTGCTTCTATAGCCCTTATGCCAATGGGCTAATGAATGCATTTGCTCAATCTGGATGGCTGTCGGTGATGATGCATTTCCGCGGTTGTAGCGGTAAGCCAAACAAGAAAGCTCGCGCCTATCATTCTGGTGAAGTGACTGACGCCCGCCACTTCTTAGAGCACCTTGAGCAACGCTTTCCTGATAACCCCAAAGTTGCGGTTGGTATTTCTCTTGGCGGTAACATGTTGGCGAATTATTTAGCCCAATATAAAGACCACCCTATTTTGAATGCAGCGACTATTATCTCAGCGCCTTTAGACCTAGCGGCGTGTGCGAACCGTATAGAACAAGGCTTTTCAAAAGTGTATCGCCGTTATCTGCTTTCTTCACTGAAACGTAACGCGTTACAAAAGCATCATCTACTGCATGGCGAGCTGGCGCTGTCCTACAACTCAATCAAACGTGTCACACGGCTGTATGAATTCGATGATTTGATTACCGCACCATTGCATGGCTTTAAAGACGCACAAGATTATTACGACCAATGCTCTGGCTTAAGTAAACTACAGCAAATCACGCTACCCACACTGATCATCCATGCCAAAGACGATCCGTTCATGACCGATGATGTGATACCGAAGTTTGTTCTGCCAGATAACATTGATTACCGTCTCTTTGAACACGGTGGCCATGTTGGCTTCCTAACAGGAACGGCGTTAAAACCTAAGTTTTGGTTGGAGGAAGCGCTGCCCGCGTATTACGAAAGTATCGCCGCAGATTACCTTTCTGCTGTATCCAAGCAACGAACGCAGTAAACTAGCCGCTCATCATAAAAGTTAGAGGTATTTATGATCATTCCATGGCAAGACATTGCGCCGGAAACATTGGAAAACTTAATTCGTGAATTCGTCTTACGCGAAGGAACGGATTACGGAACCGTCGAGGTTTCTTTGCAAGACAAAATTGATCAAGTTAAAGCTCAATTGGAAAAAGGTGAAGCGGTTATCGTGTTCTCTGAGCTACACGAAACCGTCGATATTCAACATAAAACAAAATTTTAGACCCTTCACATTTTACCGTATCCCACTCGATGACAAGGTATTGTTACGTGCTATAGTGGGATATCGACCGTGCAGTAGTAACTCTACTGCACATTACAGGTAAGTAATTTTCGACAAGGTTTGTCATGTCAGCTAAACACCCAATTATTGCGGTTACTGGTTCGTCCGGTGCCGGCACGACCACTACATCTGAAGCCTTCCGTAAAATGTTCAATATGATGAACGTTAAACCCGCATGGGTTGAAGGCGATAGCTTCCATCGCTTTACTCGCCCAGAAATGGACATCGAAATTCGCAAAGCCCGCGAGCAAGGTCGACACATTAGCTACTTTGGCCCACAAGCTAATGACTTCCCGGGATTAGAAGAGTTTTTCCGTAAGTTCGGGCATGACGGCACTGGCAGCGTGCGCCGTTATCTGCACACGTTTGACGAAGCGGTTCCCTACAATCAAATGCCAGGCACGTTTACACCGTGGCAAGACTTACCCGAAAACAGCGACGTTCTGTTTTATGAAGGGTTACATGGTGGCGTGGTCGATGGCGATGTTAATGTTGCTCAACATGTGGATTTCTTAATCGGCATGGTGCCGATTGTAAACTTAGAGTGGATACAAAAATTCGTACGTGACACTCGCGATCGCGGCCATTCGCGTGAAGCGGTAATGGACTCAATCGTGCGATCCATGGACGATTACCTCAACTATATCACTCCGCAGTTTTCTCGTACTCACATCAACTTCCAGCGCGTACCGACCGTTGATACTTCCAACCCACTTAATGCAAAAGGCATCCCTAGTTTGGATGAGAGTTTTGTGGTGATTCGCCTACGCGGTATCAAGAATGTCGACTTCCCATATCTGCTGGCCATGATTGATGGCTCATTCATGTCACGCCACAACACGATTGTCGTACCCGGCGGTAAGATGAGCTTTGCAATGGAGCTCATAGTTCGGCCTATCCTACAACAGCTCATCGAAACAGGGAAAATTGGCTAAAAACCTGCCTGCGAAGATGTTTACTTTTCATACCGTGATCATGTGCACAGTTTTGCTTACAAAATCTCAATCATGGCACGATTAAAATCAAGAAATCGTTTTCGAAAAAGGATACTATTTCTTACCGAAACACAAGAGAGCTTGCAGCATATAAAAAGTGCTCTTATTCTAGTAGGCCTAATTCAGGCTTAGCTAAAATATGGATAGCGCAAGCGTACCCTGCAGAGGAAGTGAGATATTATGGTTCTAGGTAAACCTCAAACCGACCCAACATTAGAGTGGTTTCTTTCACACTGTCATATTCATAAGTACCCTTCAAAGAGCACGCTAATTCACGCGGGCGAAAAGGCAGAAACTTTGTACTACATCGTTAAAGGTTCTGTTGCGGTTCTTATCAAAGACGAAGAAGGTAAGGAGATGATCCTTTCTTACCTAAACCAAGGAGACTTTATTGGTGAACTTGGTCTATTCGAGGAAGACCAAGAGCGCACAGCTTGGGTTCGTGCTAAATCTCCTTGTGAAGTTGCTGAAATTTCTTTCAAGAAGTTCCGTCAGCTTATCCAAGTAAACCCAGACATCCTAATGCGTCTTTCTGCGCAGATGGCTCGTCGTCTTCAAGTAACTAGCCAAAAAGTGGGTGACCTGGCGTTCCTAGACGTAACTGGTCGTATCGCTCAGACGCTTCTGAACCTTGCAAAACAACCAGACGCAATGACTCACCCAGACGGCATGCAAATCAAGATCACTCGTCAAGAAATCGGTCAAATTGTTGGCTGTTCTCGTGAGACAGTAGGTCGTATCTTGAAGATGCTAGAAGAGCAGAACCTAATCTCTGCTCACGGTAAAACCATCGTGGTTTACGGTACTCGTTAATCTCGAACTAGAGTGACACGAACAAAATTATAAAAGCCACCAATGGCAACATTGGTGGCTTTTTATTTACTCATGACCAAATGAGATAGGGTGCAGCGAACACTAATGAGTAAGCTTAACAGGTTAACCCTAAAACTTAGCCATTCGTACTTTCAAAGATTTTGTCAGCTGAAGCGGCCACGAAACCTGGGTACAAATCACCATTTTCCATCGGATAGCGCTTAGCAAATTCATAAAACCCGCCAGGGATAATTTCAGTGCCTTCGCTAAAACGAACCGCTACTTTATCTGCCATGGTCGATGACTGCTCTAGCAACACCTCAGGAGTGCCCTTCACTTCACCACCATTTTCATTAATGGTAAACCCAGCGGTACGCAGATGATCGTTTACCTGCTTCACTTCTTCATATTCATTGAGCTGGTTAACGCTCACCGTGAAGTGGTTTGCTCCGTAACCATGCGCCGCAAGCCAAGATGCGTACTCACTTTCTTTAGCCAACGTTTGGTAATCAGCAAAGCTTAAATCCCACAAGCGTCCACCATGTAAGAATGCGCTATCGTTCAGCTTGTCAGCATCGACTTGTGCCACCAAATTTTTCACAATCTCTTGTAGCTCAGGAGAGCACTCTTCAACTTTTAGCTCACTAATAAATACTTTAGGTTGCTTCGGATCTGGGTGCTCATAGTGCTTAGCAACCAGCTTTTTGCTTTCGAAAACGTAATCACCACACGCCTTGTAACCAATAGCTACAAATGGCTTAGCTAGAGTTTCAATACCAAGAGGCGCGATATTGAAGGTACGTAAAGCTATATGATCATTAATCAGAGGCTCATCTTCTTGAAGCAGCTGATGCACTTTAGCAGCCGAAGGGCAAAGACGTTGAATGTAATCTTGCCATAGCGATTCAAATAACACATCGGGCGTCATAACGACTCCTTGTTACGAGATGTAGAGTTTAAAGGTAAGCGGAAGTTGGCTGCTCGTTCACAACAAAAGTTGTCCAGAATAATGAACGAGCAACCATCAACCTGTGACGGTAAATGCCAGTCAGTCAACACGCTTTTCCGAGTCTTTGCTCACTTTTCGTGTTCTGCCAACGATCACTACAACCCATACCTAAATGATGCGCCGGCAAGGTGAGCCGCAATGCATAGTTGCGACTCTATTATTAAAACTTATAGCGCTACACCTGGACTCAATGTTGCAGGCAAGACAGTCTCTTGACCTTCCATTGATGCCATTGGGTACGCACAGTAATCTGCTGCGTAGTAAGCGCTTGGGCGCAAGTTACCCGACGCTCCCGGACCACCAAATGGCGCATCACCACTTGCACCAGTGAGCTGGCGGTTACGGTTCACGATACCTGCACGAATGTGGTCAACGAAGTATTCCCATTCTTGGTCGTCGGTTGAGACCAAACCAGCAGATAAGCCAAAGCGCGTATCGTTTGCTAGCGCCACGGCTTTGTCTAACCCTTCGTAACGCACCACTTGCAGAAGTGGGCCGAAGTATTCTTCATCTGGTAACTCAGCAATGTTCGTTACATCAATGATGCCAGGAGAAACAAACGCCGCCTCTCCTGCTTTCGCTTCAATCAAGCTTTCACCGCCAAGAGACTGTAGATTAGCTTGTGCATCAAGAATAAACTTGGCTGCCGCGACCGAAATTTGCGGTCCCATAAATGGCGCAGGTTCTGCAAATGGTTGGTCTACGCGAATATTGCGTGTCGCTTCGACGAGCTTGGTGATAAGCGCATCGCCTTTTTCACCCAATGGCACATACAAACGACGAGCACACGTACAACGCTGCCCAGCACTGATAAACGCTGACTGGATGATGGTGTAAACCGTGGCATCCAAATCACCATATTTATCAGAGATCACCATCGGGTTATTACCACCCATTTCTAGTGCGAGCATCTTGCCCGGTTGACCCGCAAATTGACGGTGTAATACATGCCCCGTATTCGCGCTACCCGTAAACAGTACGCCATCAATGCCTTTTGCGTCAGCGAGCGCGATACCAGTTTCTTTCGCGCCTTGAACAAGGTTAATCACGCCTTTCGGCAGACCGGCTTCTTCCCATAGCTTCATTGCCAATTCACCCGTCCATGGCGTTTGCTCAGACGGTTTGAAGACTACCGTGTTACCAGCCAGTAGCGCAGGCACAATGTGACCATTTGGTAGGTGGCCTGGGAAGTTGTAAGGACCAAACACCGCCATCACGCCCAATGGGCGGTGGCGCAATACGATTTGGTTGCCTGCTGCTTCACGGCTCGCCTCACCAGTGCGGTCATGATAAGCGCGAATCGAAATGGCAATTTTACCTGCCATTGCCGCTGCTTCAGTGCGCGTTTCCCAAATTGGCTTACCAGTTTCTTTGGCAATGACTTCGGCGATTTTTTCGCTGTTCTCTTTTACTTTCTCCGCAAAAGCCAACACGATTGCCTCACGCTCTGAAAATGGGCGCTTTTTCCAGTCAATAAACGCTTCACGCGCTGCAGATACCGCCTGGTTCACCTGCTCTGCCGTTGCACCTTTGCCTTGCCAGATCACTTCTTGGTTGTACGGCGACAGAGACGTAAATGCTTCACCCTGACCTTGTACCCATTCACCTGCAATCCAATGTGTCATTGTTTCTATCCTTAAATTCTGTCGTCTGTTACTGCGGAAGAAGGCGAACGAAATCCCCTTCTTCAACCGAAAGTGCATCTGCAACGTCTGGTGCGATCATTACGCTCTGTGTCTCTGCGTCATACGCCGCCTTAGTGACTGTCGCACGGAAGTTCTCGAAAGATGAATTACACATCAAGAAGTCTTGTGTGCTGGAATGTTCAGAGATTTTGACTTGCGCGCGGAATGAATGACGTACCGACTCAATATTACGCAGATCACACTCAACCGTTGGGCCACCATCGAAGATGTCGACGTAGCCTCGGTTGGTAAAACCTTCACGCTCAAGCAGCTTCAGCGCTGGACGCGTGTTGTCATGTACTTGACCAATCACGGCTTGCGCTTCTGGGCTGAGCAGGTTGATGTAAATAGGCAGTTTCGGCATCAAGTCGGCGATAAAGCCTTTCTTGCCGATACCTGTCAGGTAATCTGCAAGAGTGAAATCGATAGAGAAGAAATGCTCTTGGAGCCATTGCCAGAATGGTGAATTACCCTCGTCGTCTGAAACGCCACGCATCTCCGCAAAGATCGTTTCAGAGAAGCGCTCTGGGTGCTCTGCCATCATTAGGAAACGACACTTCGACATTAGACGACCATTCAGACCTTGGCGGAATTTCTCACGCAAGAACAAGGTACAAATTTCGCTGTTACCCGTGTAGTTATTACCAAAAGTAAGCAGTTTAACGACGTTGTTAACGCCAAGCTTTGGCGACGAGTGCACAACTTTACTAATGTGATATGAGTAAAATGGGACATCCCAGCCGATAGATGCTTCGATTCCGGTGGTACCCGCAACCTCACCCGTTTCAGAGTCAAAGCCAACCATCAGGTAGCCTTCATCGCCTGGTTCTGCCACATCTGGCTTACCAAAGCTGTACTCTGAATGTTTGATTCGATTGGTTAACAGTTCTTCGTTAACCGGTAGAGATGTAAATCCGTGACCAGACTCCACCGCACAAGTGTGCAGTGCGTCGTAATCCGACATCGCGATAGGGCGAACTACTAGCATCAATACTCCCTCCAGATGCAAGAAGATCCTAACTATATTGTAGGAACAATTCCCCCATCAGAGATCCTTGACGGGGGTGTCTGCGTTGACGTTTAAACTGATATCGCGCTTAAACTAAAGTCGCGATCGCTTTATCCAGTTTCGCCAAGCCTTCTTCAATTTCTTGTTGTGTGATAACGAGTGATGGTGTGAAACGTACGACATTGGCACCCGCAACCAATACCATGAGACCTTGTTTACCTGCAGCAACCAGCACGTCACGCGCACGGCCTTGCCATTCTTCATTTAGTGCAGCGCCAAGTAATAGGCCTTGACCGCGCACTTCTGAGAAGATGTTGTACTTCGCGTTGATCTTCTCTAGACCTTCACGGAACATTGCTTCGCGTTCTAGCACACCAGCCAAAACCTCTGGCTTAGTGACTTCATTTACAACCGCTTCTGCAACCGCACACGCTAGTGGGTTACCGCCATATGTAGAACCGTGAGTGCCCACTTTCATGTGCTCTGCCAATTTTGCTGTCGTTAGCATTGCACCGATTGGGAAACCGCCACCAAGTGATTTCGCAGTACTTAGAATATCTGGCGTGATACCTAAACCTTGGTAAGCGTAGAAGTTACCTGTACGGCCATTACCAGTCTGCACTTCATCGAAGATCAGTAAGGCGTTGTGTTTGTCACACAGCTCGCGAACCGCTTGAGCGAACTCAGGCGTTGGTGGCACGATGCCGCCTTCACCTTGTAGTGGCTCCATCATAACCGCACAAGTACGATCAGACATGTGCGCTTGTAAAGCTTCGATATCGTTGTAAGGAAGGTGTGTCACGTCGCCTGGCTTAGGACCGAAGCCGTCAGAGTATGCCGCTTGGCCACCAACCGTTACGGTAAAGAATGTACGACCGTGGAAACCTTGTTTGAATGCAATGATTTCAGACTTCTCAGTGCCATGAACGTCTGCTGCATAACGACGTGCCAGCTTCAAAGCGGCTTCGTTTGCTTCTGCGCCAGAGTTAGCAAAGAACACTCGCTCAGCAAAACTCACTTCTGTTAGCTTTTTCGCCAGACGAAGGGCTGGTTCGTTCGTCATAACGTTACTTAAGTGCCAAAGCTTGTTAGCTTGCTCTGTTAGTGCGTTTACCATTACTGGATGACAATGGCCAAGACAGCTCACTGCAATACCACCAGCAAAGTCGATGTATTCATTACCGTCCTGATCCCAAACACGTGAACCTTCACCTTTAACAGGGATCATTTCCATCGGGTTATAGCAAGGTACCATTACCTCATCGAATAAACCGCGCTCTACTTTAATTTCCGTTGTCATTGCACATTCCTTCTTGATACCGCATGCGTAGCAGATAAGCGAATTTAACCGGCTCTCTTTGCCAGCAAATAATGTTTTGCATTTAAGCTATTGCGGCATTGTATTTACATTTAATTAACCATTTCAATAGTGATTTATTCTTTTCGTTCTCGAAAGCAACTTCCATTAATCACTGCTTATGACTATTTATGCATCAAGAAAGTAAAATAGAGAAGTGATTTTTTATAAATGTTATGTAATACAGGGGATAGAAGGTTTAAAAAGACATGAATAGACAAAGAGACTCGAGAGAATCGCATAGTTTTGCAATCCGCTCACCTCAGCAAAAAGATGAATGATTTGTTAAGAAAAGTGATCGCGATCAGATCGTTTTGCGTGCTAAAAAGTTCGCAAGCAACTCGTGACCTTGCTCAGTTTTGATTGATTCTGGGTGGAACTGCACCGCATCAATTGGCAAGGTTTTATGTTGGTAACCCATTATTTCATCCATGCTTCCGTCAGGCAGTTCTGTCCATGCAGTCAGTTCAAACACGTCGGGTAAAGTACCGTTTTTCACCACAAGAGAGTGATAACGGGTTACCGTGAGTGGGTTATTCAGATTTTTAAACACACTGCGACCGTTGTGACGAATTGGTGAGGTCTTGCCGTGCATCACTTGTCGAGCACGTACCACTTCCCCCCCAAACACTTGCGCTATCGCTTGATGGCCAAGGCAAACACCCAATATTGGAAGCTTACCAGCGAAGTGTTCTATCGCTTTCAGTGAAATACCTGCTTCGTTCGGCGTACATGGCCCTGGCGAGATCACCAAATGAGTTGGATTGAGCGCCTCAATGCCTTGGATGTCGATTTCATCGTTACGCACCACCTTTACGTCTGCACCAAGCTCGCAGAAGTATTGGTAAAGGTTGTAGGTAAACGAATCATAATTATCGATAATTAACAGCATGGGACTACATCGTGGAAACCTGAAAGCGAGTATTGTGCCGCCTTTTTATCTAAACGCAAGTACGATCAGTTATTCCACCTCGGCTCGCAGGAACTTACTCAGCAGGCTTTCTAGCGCACTTCTCTCTTCAGAGTCAAGACAAGTTAAGTGTTGTTCCATGCTCGCGACATGCGCTTCAAGCACCTGATCTAAAAAGGCAACACCGTCTTCCGTCAATGTCACTCGATTACTTCTGCGGTCGCTTTCGCTCGCTACGCGGTGCACCCAACCTTTTTGTACCAAGCCTTCTAAGCGTGTACTCACTGCACCAGACGAAATCATCAACGTTTTGTACAACTTTGTCGGCGTGACGGGGTCTATGCTACGTCTTAGCGTGGCCAGAATATCGAACTCAATTGCGCTGATCCCAGCATCACCGCACACTTGGCCATGGACCTGTTCCCAGAAGTTTGCCGCGCGACGAATGCGCCCAACCACGCCCATCGAAGAACAATCTAAGTCAGGTCGTGCTTGCTGCCACTGCTGAAGAATCTTATCTACACCGTCCATTACATCATCCCCATTATCATCACTAACTAAAAACCTTTTCAAAAAGATACTTGACCAAAAGAAAAAACGCCATTACTTTTAAAAAACAATCTTTCACAAAAGATACTTTACAGGAGGTATTATGACCAACGCAGAAAGGATTCAAGCAATACTGCTCACCGCGATTGCTCCCATCGTTTGGGGCAGCACCTACATCGTCACTACTGAGTTGCTACCCGCAGATAGTCCCCTACTCGCGTCTGCGATACGCGCACTTCCGGCGGGATTATTACTCATCGCTTATACGCGGTGCTTTCCGAACCAGCAATGGTGGGGAAAACTCGCATGCCTTGGAGTGCTCAACATCGGACTGTTCTTTTACTGCCTGTTTTTTGCTGCAAGTTACCTACCTGGAGGAACCGCGGCACTGGTCATGTCGAGCCAGCCGATCATAGTGATGCTGCTCAGTGGGCTGGTATTAAAAAGTAAGATCGCTTTGAGCCACTGCATCGCAGCAATCTTCGGGGTGCTTGGTGTAGCGCTTATCGTCATCAACGAAACGGTGCAGATCAGCGCGCAAGGAATTGTTCTGGCGGTACTAGGTACATTAAGCATGGCAAGTGGCGTGGTGCTCACCAAATACTGGGGACGTCCGGAGAATATGTCGACATTGGCGTTCACTGGCTGGCAACTCCTTGTCGGAGGCATCCTTTTATTACCTGCAGCGCTATGGTTTGAAGGTCTACCAGACACCATTTCACTGAAAAACTTGGCCGGATACAGCTACCTAACCATAGTGGGCGCCGTACTCGCTTACGCACTGTGGTTTAAAGGAATCGAGCGTCTTCCTGCAACAAACGTCGCGTTTCTAGGATTTCTGAGTAGCGTCTCGGCGAGCGTGTTGGGCTACATATTTTTAGATGAAATACTCACACCACTGCAATTGTTAGGTGCAGGAGCAATACTGATTTCGATCTTTTTGGCCTCCCATAGTCCTAAAACTGCAAATGCATAACACCAATAAACAAGATATTAAATTAAAAAGGAAATGATTATGAAACTAACGATTGTATCTGGCAGCCAAAGGGTAAATTCACAAAGTCTCAAAGTGGCTCGTTTTCTCAAACAGCACGGTTTGCAAGAATTCGACCAAGTGGAGATCCTCGATCTGCATGAGCTGAACCTACCATTTTGGAATGAAGGCGTTTGGCAAGGTAGCCAAGAGTGGGATGTTTGGACACCAATCGCGCAAAAACTGAAAGAGTCTGACGCGTTTGTCTTTATCACACCGGAATGGCACGGGATGGCAACCCCAGCGCTGAAAAACTTCCTATTACTGACGACAGCAAACGAACTGGCACATAAACCAGCACTATTGGTGAGTGTCAGCGTGAGTATCAACGGTGTTTACCCGATCAGCGAATTGCGCATGACCGGCAGCAAAAATAACCACGTGTGCTTTTTGCCTGACCACCTCATTGTGCGCAACAGCGATAAACTCATCGATCAAGATGCGAATAGCGATGACAGTGATTTTGTTGCTCGCACTCAATACACCTTGAAACTGCTCAGCTGCTACGCGAGCGCATTAGCACCAGTGCATCAGGACATGCTGCCGATCGGTAAACCATTTACCTATGGGATGTAATCGTCATTCAAGCCGCTCAGTATTGGGCGGCTTTTAGTTTAACCTCTCTCCAAGCAACTATTAGCAACGCTAATAGTTTCAGTAGTAATCCGGTTTGTTTGAATTGTTTCAATAGTGTTAAATCATTCTCAATTAAAGGGGAGATGTATGAACATTATTGAAGTCTTAGAACCTTGGTTAGCCGACGCGATTAGTATCCGTCATGCCATTCATAAGCAACCAGAATTAGGTTTTGAAGAAAATAACACTCAAGCGTTAGTGGTTGCCGAGCTCGAAAAGTACGGCGTAGATGAAATCTGTACTGATTTCGCCAAAACGGGCGTAGTGGGTGTGATTCACGGCTCGATCGGGGACGGAAAGAGCATCGGTCTTCGCGCCGACATGGACGCGCTACCCATCCATGAAGCCAACACATTTGCCCACCGTTCGTGCCACGACGGTAAAATGCACGCCTGTGGCCATGACGGTCACACCACTATGTTGCTACTCGCTGCGCGCTACTTGGCCCGGTCGCGTAACTTTGCAGGCAAAGCGGTGCTGATATTCCAACCGGCAGAAGAAGGTCGCGGTGGCGCCGAGACCATGATCACCGACGGCGTGTTAGAGCGCTTCCCGATCGACGAATGCTACGCTCTGCACAATATGCCGGGCATTCCTGAAGGGCATTTCGCATTTAAGACGGGGCCAATAATGGCGAGCTCTGACCGTCTGTTTGTCACTGTCGACGGAAAAAGTGGTCATGCTGGCTTACCACACACAACCCAAGATCCATTGCTTGTCGCGACCCATATTTACCAAGGTATTCAAGGCATGGTCAGCCGCAACTACGACCCGTTTGATCCACTAGTGGTTTCGGTCACACAGCTGCATTGTGGAGAAACAACCAACGCCATCGCCGACCAAGCTCATATGAGCGGTACGTTCCGTACTTTGTCTCAACAAACACGAGATAGCTTGGTTGAACGACTCGAGCAACTAGTAGCTCACAGCGCCAAGGCGCACGGGATGCAAGCAGAATTTAAACTCGGACCAATTTCTCACCCACCGACGGTTAACACCGAAAACGAAACTCGGCGAGCGATCGACGCAGCGGCTCAAACCGTTGGAGCTGAGCGCGTTAACCCAAGCTGTGAAGCTATGCTAACCAGCGAAGACTTCGCCTTTTTCCTCAACAAAGTACCGGGTTGCTACGGCTTTATCGGCAACGGCACTGAGGAGCAAGGATGCAGCGTTGGCCTGCACAACAAAGCCTACGACTTTAACGACCGGCTGCTGCCGATTGGCGCCGCTTACTTTATCAATTTGATTGAACAGCAATAACAACAAATGAGGGGAAGTGACTCCCCTTTTTACACAAAGGAGTGTTCTAACAATGTCGACTGCAATTACGCAAAAATCGAGTTCAGGCGCGTCAATGATCGACCGCATTGAGCGACTGGGCGATAAAGTCCCTCATCCCTTCTATCTGTTTATCTTCCTGTGCCTCAGCGTCATGCTGCTCTCTTGCCTATTCTCGTTTATTGGCGGCGGCGTGACCCATCCATCTACGGGTGAAGTAGTGCACGTTAAGAGCCTAATCAGTGGTGAAGGTCTGGTTTACATCCTGCAATCGACGGTGAATAACTTCGTCTCGTTTAAACCACTCGGATTGGTCTTATGTATGATGCTAGCGGTGGGGCTATTGCAAGAAGTAGGCTTGGCCGACAGTGCAATCAAGCAATCATTGCTCAACGCGCCGCGTCAGTTTGTCACCGCGTCGATTTTCGTCACTGGTATCATCGGTAACCTCGCCTCAGACGCTGCGTTCATTTTGGTTCCCCCTCTCGCAGGTCTGATTTTTGCGGCAACCAACCGCAACCCAATTGTCGGCATCGCCGCAGGTTTTGTCGCGGTCGCGGCTGGGTTTACCGCCAACCTATTTATTGCTGGCACCGATGTATTACTTTCCGGTATTTCAACCGAAGCGTCTGCCATCGTTGAACACGTCGAAGTTAGCCCGGCAGCAAACTGGTACTTTATGTTGCTTTCCGTTCCGATTTTAGTCGTCACAGGGACGCTCATCACCGACAAATACATCGAGCCTAAATTCGCGCATAAAGTGACAACCAACCACGCCGATAGTGAACCGTCTTTTGAAATTACCACTAAGCAAAAGAGTGCGTTGAAATGGGCTGGAGCAGCGTCTTTGGTGTTTATCGCTTTGCTTTTGGCCGCCCTGCTGCCAGCCGATTCACCTCTACGTAATGCAGACGGCGGTTTGGTACCTTCACCTTTCCTAAAAGGGATTATCCCGATCATCATGGCATTCTTCTTTATGAATGCGGTGGTTTACGGCGTCAAAGCGGGTACGATCAAACAAGCCAGTGATATTCCTGACTTGATGTCCAAAGCGCTCAAGGGCGTTGGCGGCTACATTGTCTTGGTATTTGTGATTGCCCAGTTCATTGCTTGGTTTAAGTGGTCTAATTTAGCTATCTTTATTGCGGTGAATGGTGCGGAATGGATTTCGTCTGTCGAGATGCCAAAGCTGGCGATGATGGCGCTGTTTATGATGCTTGCTGGCGTGATGAACATGATTGTGTTTAGTGGTTCGGCGCAATGGGCGATCATGGCCCCGGTATTTATCCCACTCTTTATGTTACTTGGCGTAGACCCGCAAATTACGCAAATGGGCTATCGTATTGCCGACTCCACCACCAACATCATTTCACCGACCAATCCATATATTCCGATGGTACTGGCGCTGATCGCCAAATATAATCCGCAAGTGAAATTTGGTACTTTCCTCGCGATGATGGTGCCATACGCTCTGGTGCTATTTAGTGTTTGGGGCGGGCTATTCCTGATTTACATGCTGACAGGTTTACCCGTCGGGCCAATGTAACGTCGCTTAACGACTGGGGATAAACTCAGCAAAGCCCCAGTCGCTGACATGCTTTTTCAAAATCAAACTGAACTCATCGACTAACTCTCGATGAGTTTCTTTACGTGTAATGAGCCCTACTGAGCGGTACTGAACCGGTTGAACAATCGGAATAAAGCGAACTTCCACGTTGTTGCTCAACTCACCGATAGTGGAAGACAGAATCGTCGAACCTAGTCCGCTGGAAATCATCCCTAATAGTGTTGAGGTATGCGAAGCGCTCAACTCCGGATCATAGGTTAAACCAATGCGTTGAAACGCTTCGTCGGCAAGTGTGCGTAAACTGTTCCCGGGGCTGACACCAATCGACGCGTATTGATGCGCTTGTTCCCAACTGACTTGCTTATGCTCGGCGAGCGGATGGTCTTGCCGGCAAACAAAGCACAGGTAATCGCGAAACAGTAAATCAAAGTTCAATTCTGGGTGATTCGGATTGGTGTTGATGCCGATGTCTGCCTGCCCTTGTAGTACTGAATGGGTAATGTCATCAACCCGTTCTTCAATTAAGCGAAAAGTAAAATCTGGATAGCGCTTTTTCAGGTCATTGAGGGTTTTCGGCGCTAAGGATGCACACAACGTATATAGCGACGAAACCACCAGCGACTTGTTGTAGCCGTGCTGGCGGTCTTTGTTTTGCTGAACTAGTTTATCCAAGCGATTAACGATAAATCGCGCTTCCTGATACAACTGCTCGCCCGCTTCGGTGAGGATGATTTTCCTGCCTTGGCGCTGATAGAGTTCGCTGGCAAGTTGCTGGGTCAGCTTTTTCATCATCTGGCTCAACGCAGACTGGGTGATGTGCACCTTTTCAGCGGCATAAGTAAAATTTTGTTCCTCAGCCAAGGCGATAAAAGCTTTGAGCTGACGATAGCTAATGTCCATTTAGTAGTCTCACCCTTTGCTCTGCTGAAAAAGTATACCCAAACTTGGTAACTAATACGTCAATATGATTATCCATTTCTATATTTTTTCTGAACATAAAGGCCAGCATAGGCTGGCCTTTGGTCTTTACAGCTATTTAGGAACTGTTTGTCAGGAAGTAAATTCGCTTAGCGGCGACGACGGAATAAGCCGAGACCTAGCAGCGCAAATAGCGCGCCAAAACCAAACGAACCACCATCTGAATCCTTCGACACTTCTGTTCCAGCTTCAGTTTGCGTCATTGAAACATCACGAACAGAGCTAAACTTCACGATATTACCTGTCGAGTCAGTCACTTTCTCTTCTAACTGATAATTACCTTGCTCTGGCGTTTGTTCAAACTCAATATTCACGCTACGCGCATCAATATCAGCTTGAACTAAAGTTTGGCTAGCCGAGTAAGCTTTCGTATCGCTGCTTGCCGCAGCCGCTTGTGTGGATGGCGTTAAGTTCACCGTAACAATATCGCCCACAACCGCCGTTGGTGGTAAACGGACATCGACGGCTAAGTTGTCACCTGCTTTCGGTAAATCGATGTCATCATCTGGTAAATCAATCGCGATGATCACTGGATCGTGGTCAGAGGCAGAGAACGCATCTTTGTACTTCGGCATGTCACCCGTGTATTTGCTGCTGTATTCAAACAAGTTACTTTCTAGAGAGTTGATGTGCCAATCTTCAATTGCTACCACTTTTTGCGCTAGGCTACTGCTTGCCAATGCGTGGTCCAAATTACCCAGCTCGCCCGAATAGGTGTAAGAAAACGTATCAGTGCCGTGCAGCAACGTGTTTAAGTTGTGCAGACCGTAACCTTTTTCAATTTTGGTCTTCTCTACTTGAAGTTCACCATCACCAATGGTTGTGTAAGCAGCAGTATAAATGTCACGGCCGTATTTCTCTTTCGAGTAATCAGTCAGTGTCAGAAGTGGGTCTTCCATGCCATAAGCATTGAGGTCGCCCATGAGCAATACATCGCCTTTCACCTCTTTCAACGCTTCACCCACTGCGTGCGCAGCAGAAACGCGGAAGTTGTTACAGTTGCCTTGCAGATCCGCTGGCTCAGAATCTTCTACACCAGCAATCCACTCTTCAATACACTCAGAGCCTTTCGACTTAAAGTGGTTTACGACAATAGACAAATCTTCACCCGTCTCTTTCACCGTAAAGGTCTGAAGTAGACTGTGGCGTTGGTACTTATCGTAAGCAGGGTTACTTTCTGTGCCCTCTTTACGAGTAATTGTGTTTTCTGCAATGTGCTGCTCTGGCGTGATGATCACTTTTGCAGCGTCTTTTGGCGTTACTGCGTTAGCACGATATAAAATCGCCACCATGATCGCATCACTGCCAAAGTATTCGTCTTGGTATTTGTCTTGCTCTTCGATTTCGACATACGTGTAATGATCTTCAGCGTCATCAATCTCAGCATTTAGGGCATCAACTAAGTTTTGGATAGCACTGCCATCACCAAAGCCGTTGTTTTCCACTTCCATCAAACCAATGATGTCAGCGTCCATCTTGTTCATCGCCGCAACGATTTTCGCTTGTTGGATCAGGAACTCATCTAGGTTAGTCGCACCACGGTTTTGTCCGGTTGGGTTTTCATGGCCACTGTCAGCCACGGAGTTGAAGTAGTTCAGTACGTTGAAGCTTGCAATACGCAAATCTGAGTCCGCAATCGCTGGGGCATCTTTACGAGCCACATCGAAGCCTTCACCTGAAGTCACAAAGTTGGTGTTATCGACTTCATTGGTCGCAATCAGGCGGTATTCGTTGTAGCTGTAAGCCACGACACCCTGAAGACCTTCTACTCGAGAACCAAGGCGAATGTGCTGCTCTGAAGAGCCATCTTGGTCTGCATCTTTAGCAAAATCTGGGTAGTATGGGATTTGGCCGTTTGGTGCTTTGCCATCTGATTCTAGGTATACGCGGTTTGCTGCGTTGTCTTTTGCTAGCTCAACGGCTGCATCGCTCTCTGCCGCGTGTAATTGAGTCGGCTTTAACAATGGCGCTTCATGAGAGAGCATCATATTGTTACGACGTGAATCGTAGTCGTAAGAGAAGTTGCGAGTTACAAACAAGTCACTTGCCGAGGTCAACTCAACTTGCATCCCTTCATGACGCTCAAGCGCATCACGTAGTGTCTCACCTTCTTTGATAACAAGATCGGTAACTCGAGAGGTTTCAGAGGTGCCTGTTTTCACATAGCTGTTAGCATCAGAAGCAAGCTGAGTATTGCTGTAATACTCTTGAACTTTACCTTTCACACAAACAACGTCACCAGCTTTCAGCGCCGTGTCTGCCGCGTCAGTATGAATGAACAAGCCTTCTGAGGTCTTGTCGTTGTTGTCGCTTTCTAATGCTTGTAGGTAGAAACCTTTGGTTAGGCCAGTGGTAACAGCAGTCACGACACCCGTTACGAAATGATCTTCGTCAGTAATGTATGGGTAACCATCAATGAATGGAGACGTATCGCCTTCACCTTGAATATCTTGGATGGTAGTGAAGTTAGGTTGCTGACCGTCGACTTCACAAGCGAATGGTGCTGGTGGCTCAGTCGCATTTAGCTCACCAAGGCCGTCAATGTTGTCTTTCTCAAATGCCGTCCACTGAGATGCATCATAAGTAGCAGAAGGGGTTAGTGCATCACTGTTACGAACTAATGTGGTGTCTTTACCAAAATCTACGTCACCCATCACACCGATGATGTCGTGCACTTCACCATCTTTCAGCAGTGCGATCGGGTCGTCACCGTTAAAGTTCGCAACGCTTTTATCTGTGATATCGGCGATAGCTTTGATGGTATCGCTCGCGTCACCATGCGCCAGTACATACACTTGGTTAGCTTGTATCGTCACTTGGCTAAGGTCGAATGTGCTGCCCCAAGTACCACCACCGTTTGATGATTTCGCCAACTCGTAGCCAGTGAGTGTCACCGCAGTATCACCCGTATTAGCGATCTCTACCGCTTTATTATAAGCGCCGCCTTCTACGTATTGGGAAATAATAATCTCTGCGTTCGCGTTTGCACTAAGTGCACTGGCGATGGTTAATGCGAGTATTGAGGGTTTGATTAACGTGTCCATTGTCATACCTGATATTTATGTAAATGCAAATTTAGCTCTGGTTAGAGCCTGCCATTTGCGTCTACTATCAGGTTTATTTATGAAATAAATAAGAATGAGCAATTAAAGCCGTGAAATGAATCACATGTGAATATAAGAAAATATGCCAGAGCATCCCATTCAAACATTTTTTGTAATAAATACAGAGCGCTATTGATAAACAAATCAGAATTTAGATTGATTACTCAGTTTACTTTTTCACTTCATGTTAAGGAGTAGAAAATACATCACTTGTTGAGTTGCTTATTAACCCAACCGTTCCTGTTACAAATAAAAAATATAATTAGTCACTAATTTAGAATGCTTTAATTTTCACTTGTATCACTGTTCAAGCCCAAGAATCTATTACTCGCTTCGTTCTCTCTTATACAGGCCCCTCATACTTCAAAGTGTTCATGATTTATTCAATAACTTTTCATTACTCACTAGCCAAAAACATACACAAAAGATATAACACCTGCGCGAGACAATAAGATCTCATTAGCTGTAAACCCAGGAACGACAAATGAAAAAAATTCAACGCAGTGTGCTAGCTTTCTCCCTACTTGGCTTGATAGCGGGGTGTCAGTTGACCGCCAGTGAGCCACTTCAACCTACGGCGAATCAAGACATCATCGAATCAGCCAAAAATGAACTGGATGGTATTGAAGAGCTAGAAGTCAGTGACGAGGGTGTTATTACCTTTACTCAGCGTCTAAGAACGCCAGGAACCTACTGGATTCCAGCGAGAATTAAAGAACTCAGCTACGATATATCATGCGTACAGCTTAGTTACTTCATTGATAGAGGCATGGTTGTGAAGTCTGCCTTTCTAGGGGCTCGAGGACGTGTTGAATATTACGACATGGAACGCTGTATGAAAGACACACCATTTCAGTAATACAGGCATAAAAAAGCTCCACCAAAGTGGAGCTTTTCGTATTCGTTCTTAGCAACTATGGGCGAGCTACAAAACCTACTGCTTCGTATGCTTTCTTAAGCGTTTCAGCCGCTCGTGCCGAGGCTTTCTCAGCGCCTTGCTGCATTACCTCGTCCATGTAAGCACGATCAGCGCGAATACGGTGATATTCTGCTTGAATTGGCTCAAGCATTGCTACAACTGCCTCACCAACATCTTTCTTAAATGGGCCATACATTTCTACGCCTTGGTACTTCGCTTCAATCTCTTCGAAGCTCATGCCTGTCGCCGCAGAGTACAGACCCATTAGGTTAGCAATGCCCGCCTTGTTCTCGATATCATGACGGATACTTGGTGGCGTTTCGGTATCGGTTTGCGCTTTGTTGATCTTCTTAAGGATCGACTTAGGCTCTTCCAGCAGCGTGATAACGTTCTTACGGTTGTCATCAGATTTAGACATCTTCTTCGTTGCGTCTTGAAGGCTCATTACACGCGCATTTACTGTCGGAATGTAAGGCTCTGGAACTTGGAAGATTGGCTGCTCTGGCGAGTAAATATTGTTGAAACGCGTTGCGATATCTCGCGCTAATTCTAGATGTTGCTTCTGGTCACTGCCTACAGGTACTTGGTGCGCACCGTAAAGCAAAATGTCAGCAGCCATCAACACCGGGTAGTCAAATAGACCGACGTTTACGTCATTCGCGTAACGTGCCGATTTGTCTTTAAACTGAGTCATACGGCTCAGCTCACCCATTTGAGTGTAACAGTTAAGAAGCCAACCTAATTGAGCATGCTCTGGTACATGTGACTGAACAAATAGCGTGCTCTTCTTCGGGTCAACACCAACTGCCAGACAAATTGCCAGTGCGTCTAGAGTTGCTTCATGCAGCGCTTTAGGGTCCTGACGAACCGTAATCGCGTGAAGGTCTACCACACAATATTGGCAATCATAATCGTCTTGCATCTGCTGCCATTGACGTAGAGCACCCAAGTAGTTACCGATACTTAGTTCACCTGAAGGTTGAACACCACTCAATACAATGGGTTTGCTCATTAGAATGATTCCTTTGACTTCTTAATCTAATTAAATGAAAAAAACCGTGCAGTAATAGGTGCACGGTTTACTCAGTGTACTCATTAACGAGTATTTTGGAAGCTCTTTTGTAGCCGTTATGCAGAAACCGCTACAACGTCCAATAATTCTGCCAAACTGTCAGCGACGAAATCTGGATTTGATGCTGAAATAGGTTCACCGTGGTTGTAACCATATGTCAGACCAAATGAGGCACAGCCTGCATTCTTTGCTGCGAGAATGTCGTTTTTCGAGTCGCCAACCATCAGCATTTCACTTGGTTGGATTTGGTGCTTTTCCATCAACCAGTTCAATGCTACTGGGTTTGGTTTTTTCTCTGGGAATGCATCACCGCCAAGGACATCAACGAAGTATTTTGCGATGTCGTGCTTTTCCAAAACGTCAGGCACAAACTTTGAAGGTTTGTTAGTCACCAACGCCATAACAAAGCCCGCTTTGTGCAGCTCTGCTAGTGTCTCTTTTACCGTTGGGTAAAGATGACTTAGCTTGTGACCGCTTTGCTCGTAGTAGTCATCAAACAATACACGCGCTTTAGCACGAAGCTCTTCACTCAGCTCTGGGTTGATGGTCAGGCTTTGGCTTAATGAGCGACCAATAAGCACGTCTGCGCCGTTACCCACATAATCACGAACTTGTTCTTCTGAAACCGATGGAAAGCCAAGCGCCTGTACCGCTTGGTCTGCCGCGACAGCTAGATCTGGCACGCTATCAAGCAAAGTACCATCTAGATCGAAGGCGATGAATTTAATGTCTTGTTGAGTCATAACTTCCCTGAGGATTTTTATTTATAAATCGGTGAAAACGACAAAGGATGGCACCCCATCCTTTGTTTTTATCATTATGTCTGATTCTACAGTAACTGTTTGTTTCGTCGTTACTTTGCAGCAATACGCTGACGAACTGCCTCAAACAAACAGATGCCGGATGCCACAGATACGTTCAAGCTTGAAACGCTACCAGCCATTGGGATCTTAATCAAATCGTCGCAGGTTTCACGAGTCAGACGACGCATACCATCACCTTCTGCCCCCATTACGATAGCAAGGGGTCCAGTCAGTTTTGCTTGGTAGATGTCGTGCGTTGCTTCGCCCGCAGTACCAACAAACCAGATGCCTTTCTCTTGCAATGTACGCATAGTACGAGCCAAGTTAGTCACTCGGATCAATGGCACGACTTCAGCTGCACCACAAGCCACTTTGCTTACGGTTGCGTTCATCGGTGCAGAACGATCTTTCGGTACGATGATCGCCGCAGCACCTGCCGCATCTGCGTTACGTAAACACGCACCAAGATTGTGTGGATCGGTCACTCCGTCTAACACTAATAGCAGTGGTGATTCGTGCTGCGCCAGGATATCATCTATATCGTTCTCATTCAGCTGCTTCGCTGGTTTCACACGAGCGATGATGCCTTGGTGATTTGCACCGCGCGCTTTGTCATCCAAAGTTTTACGTGTCATCTGCTGAATAGAAACACCACAAACCTGAAGATCATTTAGGATTGGCATTAGGCGATCATCTTGACGACCTTTTAAAACGTACGCCTCGATAAAACGCTCTGGTTCGCGCTCCAATACCGCCTTCACTGCGTGAATGCCGTAGATAAATTCGTTACTCATTGTTTAACCTGTTGTTCTGGTCGTATTGCCTGCGCCAACCAAGTTTGAACTAAGTTGGCGCTTCAACCTACTACTGCGCTTCTTTTTTAGTGCGCTTGGTTTTCTTCGGCTTACTGTGCGGCTTCTTTTTACGTGCTTTTTTCACTTTAGGCTTCTCGTTGCCTTCGGCGTCACCACGTTTTGGGCCATTACGCTTACTCGTTGCGCCCGTTTCTTCTGGGCGTTTAGTTGGCTCTATCGCAGGAACTGCACGAGCCGCGCCACCTTCCTTCGATGAAGAGCGAGTCGCAGCGCGTTTTTTATCTTTCGCTTTGCGCTTTGC
Source organism: Vibrio sp. Vb1574 (assembly GCF_033338675.1). Lineage (NCBI taxonomy): Bacteria > Pseudomonadati > Pseudomonadota > Gammaproteobacteria > Vibrionales > Vibrionaceae > Vibrio > Vibrio sp. Vb1574. Next base: position 18,057 of record NZ_JAWOTC010000031.1, on the reverse strand, counting down.
TTCCGCTGCGCGTTTCTTCGCAGTCTTACCTTCGCCGCGTAGCTTACGACTTGTTTCGACCAATTCAAAGTCAATTTGCTTATCATCGAGGTTAACAGCCAGTACTTTTACTTTTACTGCATCACCTAAGCGGTAGATGTTACCGAAACTTTCACCAATAAGTCGTTGACCAATCGGGTCAAATTGATAGTAGTCGTTCGCAAGGGTAGAAATATGTACCAAACCATCGATGTGCAAATCCGTTAAACGTACAAAGAAGCCAAAGCTAGTGACATTAGCAATAACACCGTCTAGTTCGTCACCGACGTGGTCTTGCATATATTCACACTTCAGCCAATCCGCAACATCACGTGTTGCATCATCAGCACGGCGCTCTGTCATCGAACATTGTTCGCCGTAAAAATCCATGTCGTCAAACGAGTAATGATAGCCACCTGTTGGTGTCCAGCGATCTTGATTACGACCTTCTTCTTTAGCAATCAGATACTTGATTGCACGGTGAAGTAACAAGTCAGGGTAACGACGAATTGGCGACGTAAAGTGCGCATAGCGTTTCAATGCCAACCCAAAGTGCCCCGCGTTATCTGCGTTGTATACCGCTTGCTTCATTGAGCGTAGCAGCATGGTCTGAATCAACTCTTGATCTTGACGCCCGGAGATTTGACGTGCGAGATCAGCATAGTCCGTTGGTGAAGGCTCTAAACCACCTTTTAGCTCAAGACCAAGTTCACTTAAGAAGTCACGGAAACCTTGCAGGCGTAATTCACCTGGAGATTCGTGGATACGATAAAGCGCGGGCTCTTTCGCTTTTTCTACCAGCGATGCCGAAGCAATGTTGGCTAAAATCATACATTCTTCGATGATCTTATGCGCGTCATTACGAATTACTGGCTCAATGCTTTCGATTTTACGTTCCGCATTGAAAATAAATTTGGTTTCAACGGTTTCAAATTCGATTGCACCGCGTTGATCTCGTGCTTCTTTCAGCACTTTGTACATCTTGTGCAACTCTTCTAGATGAAAAACAAGCGGCTGGTAGCGCTCACGTAGTTCTTCATCCCCTTCTAGAATCGCGCTCACTTTGCTATATGTGAGACGAGCGTGCGAGTTCATCACCGCCTCGTAATGCTTGTAACCAGACAGCTTACCTGTATCGGAAATGGTCATTTCGCACACCATACACAAGCGATCTACTTGCGGGTTAAGCGAACATAGACCGTTCGACAGTACTTCTGGCAACATTGGCACAACTTGCGAAGGGAAATATACTGAGTTACCACGATTGATCGCTTCTTTGTCCAACGCAGAGTCAGGACGAACGTAGTAACTGACGTCAGCAATCGCTACCCATAAACGCCAACCACCTTCTTTGTTCTTTTCACAGTAAACGGCATCATCAAAGTCTCGTGCGTCTTCGCCGTCAATGGTCACTAGTGGCAAATCACGTAGATCCACACGACCAACTTTCGCTTCTTCTGGTACTTCTTCGCCTAAGTTTTCGATTTGTTTATCGACGGCTTCTGGCCATTCGTGAGGGATTTGGTGTGTACGAATCGCAATTTGTGTTTCCATACCTGGTGCCATGTTTTCACCAAGGACTTCAACCACTTTACCCATCATGCCGCGTGAGCGTGAGCCACGATCAGTAATTTCAATTACGACTACGTTACCCATGCGTGCACCCGCTTTGTGCTCATTTGGGATCAGGATATCTTGGCTGATACGCGAGTCATCTGGGACAACATAGGAGTATCCATATTCAAGGAAGAAACGACCAACGATTTGATCATTACGCTCCTCTAGCACACGCACCAAACGTCCTTCACGGCGGCCGCGCTTGCTGTTGTCTGTAGGTTGCACTAAGACAAAATCACCGTGGATGATGTTCTTCATCTGATGGTGCGGTAACAGAATATCATCATCCTTGCCGACGCTGCCTTCTGGACGTACCCAACCATGGCCATCACGATGACCAATCACGTAACCTTTCACCATTTCAAGTTTTTCAGGCAATGCATAGCACTGACGGCGGGTAAACACCAGTTGGCCATCTCGCTCCATCGCACGTAGCCGACGACGCAACCCTTCGTATTGCTCTTCGCCCTGAAGCTTTAGTGCCTCAAACAAGTCGTTACGATTCATTGGAACGCCCGCTTGCTCTAGAAACTCGATGATAAACTCTCGGCTTGGAATTGGATTTTCGTAATTTTTGGATTCACGATCTGCAAAAGGATCGTTTGGAATATTGTCTGACATAGGCACGCCTATCTAGCAAGGAAGGTATATGGCTAGTATATCTGAGTCTCTCGATAAGCTACAGAATTGCTTTGAAAAAAGAATGATCGAGATCGACTCTAGGCATGCAAATGAGTTAAGGACGAGCCAGCAAGATCAAAAGTTCAGAATTGTCACTGAGCAAGGATTCAATCGTGCAGTCATCCAACTCCGCCAGAAAGGCACTTTTTGCTTTCGCCAATTTATCTTTGAGGCGGCAAGCAGGGGTAATATGGCAAAAATCCACACCACAGTTGACTAAATCTAACGGCTCTAAATCGCGCACAACACCACCGACTGTGATTTCAGATGCTGGCTTCATCAGCCGGATACCACCGTTTTTTCCGCGCACGGTATGGACATAACCCAACTGTCCTAACCGATTGATAACTTTAACCATATGGTTGCGCGACACACCAAATAAATCCGTCACTTCGGTAATGCTGGTTAACTCATCTTCCGGCAACGAAGCCAAGAAAATTAAGGTTCTCAACGCATAATCAGTGAAACTAGTTAACTGCATATTCTCTCCCAAAGTGCGACTCAATAACCCGCTGGTGATGCTAAAACCCCAAACTTGAGCTATCGATAAAAGTGTAAATCTTTTCTTGATCGAAAGATACATTTGAGATACAACTTTAAACATGCATTATAAATACAACTTAAAGTAGGAAGCCCTTATGCTCAGCAATCAAACTATCGAGATCGTCAAAGCGACCGCACCACTCATCGCCGAAACAGGACCAAAACTGACCGCGCACTTTTACGAGCGTATGTTTACTCATAACCCTGAGTTGAAAGATATTTTTAACATGAGTAACCAGCGTAACGGCGATCAGCGTGAAGCATTATTCAACGCTATCTGTGCCTATGCTGCCAATATTGAAAATTTGCCAGCTCTGCTTGGCGCAGTAGAGAAAATTGCGCATAAGCACACGAGCTTTTTGATCACAGAAGATCAGTACCAAATCGTTGGTAAGCATTTACTTGCTACAATCGATGAGCTTTTTAATCCAGGTCAAGAAGTGTTGGATGCTTGGGCTGAGGCTTACGGCGTACTTGCGAATGTATTTATTCAGCGCGAAGAACAAATTTACCAACAAAATGAAGCTTTGGAAGGCGGCTGGCGCGGTCTACGCGAATTTGAATTAGTCGATAAAAAGATTGAGAGCGAACACATTTGCAGCTTTGTGTTCAAGCCAACCGATGGCCAAAAAGTGGCGCCGTATAAACCGGGACAATACCTTGGCATCTACATCAACAGTGACCAGTTAGAAAACCAAGAAATTCGCCAATATAGCCTGTCTTCTGCGGTCCAAGAGAACACCTACCGTATCTCAGTAAAACGTGAAGAAGGCGGAAAAGTGTCGAACTACCTGCACGATAGCCTGAACATTGGCGAAAAAGTGCAGCTTGCGGCCCCTGCCGGTGATTTCTTTATGGATGCCGAACCACAAACACCCGTTGTTCTAATTTCTGCTGGTGTGGGACTTACTCCAACGCTGTCAATGCTAGAAAGTCTCTCAGCACATCAAGCACCTGTAACTTGGGTTCATGCAACAGAAAATGGCCAACAGCATGCTTTCAAGCAACACGTAAGCCAACTCGTTGCAGAAAAAGAAAATATGAACGCGCTCGTTTGGTATAACCAACCAACGGCAGAAGACAAGCTAGGCGAAGACTTCCACTTCACGGGCTTTGTCAATCTGTATGAAATTGAAGCTGCATTAAAGCAAGATAACGTGCAGGTAGACTTCTGTGGTCCTGTAGGATTTATGCAGCACGTAGCGAAACAGCTATTAGAACTTGGCGTACCAGAAGAGCAATTCCATTACGAATGCTTCGGTCCACACAAAGTGGTTTAAGCGCTACCAACTATCGGGAAAACAACAAAGCCCACGTGACGTGGGCTTTGTTGTATGAAGTTGTTTGCAATATTGAAGCGTTACCAAAAGGTGTCTCGCCGTTTAGCTCGAGCAATAACGTTTTGTGGCATGCGCTGTTCAAGGCCGTTTCTCAATACAGTTATGCGCTTATGCTGCCGCTTATCTGCTGTGACAGAGTTATATAACCAACGATACGCATCTTCGTAATCGAGTGGACTGCCATAATCACGTAAAAGCAACTCGGCCAGATGAATACGCGCGTTTAGGTTTCCCATTGACGCAGCTTCTCGCAAATATGGAATTGCACGTTCTTTATCTTGCTGTACTAAAGTGCCACGCGAATAGTATCGGCCAATCTGCTCTAGTGCAGCTGGTAACCCCTGATGCGCTGCATTTTCGATGTAGTAAAGACCCAGTTCGACATCTTGCTCGACACACACACCCCAAGCCAACATATCTCCGTACAGAAATTCATAAGCGGGTAAGTTAATTCGAGTCGCACGAGCTACGATATCCTCCACCAGCTGGCAGTTATCAGCGCGCACACGTTGTAAGTGCTTATTTTGCTCAATAAGCTTTATCAGCTCTGCTTCGGTATAGATCGGAACTGGTGCCCCCACATAAGCAACATTGGCTTTCACTGTGGTAGCAACCAAGGTCAACAACAGTGAAGCAGCCACTGTTCGTAACTTCATAAACGTACCCTTAAGGTATCTAAGAAACCAAAGATCGGTGAAGGATCTCCTCTGCTTGATAACCTTATCGGCAAAAAACAGCTAAGCTTTAGACAATTTTTGCCTCTGATTTAGGCTCAGCGGCAAAAGCTTGCCATATGAGAGTCACGCTGTTTTTGTTCAGATACAAAAAAGCCGACCAGAAGGTCGGCTTTTGCAATCTTTAACGGCTATCAATTAAGCTTCGAATGGGTGAACTTTGATGATAGTTTCGTTACGGTCAGGACCTGTAGAGATGATGTCTACTGGAACGCCAGTTAGCTCTTCAATACGCTTGATGTAGTCAAGAGCGGCTTGTGGTAGAGCATCTAGTGACTTAGCACCAAATGTGTTCTCAGACCAACCAGGCATTGTTTCGTAGATTGGCGTTGCTTTTTCGAATGCTTCAGCAGCCATCGGAGAAACTTCTAGCACGGAGCCATCTTCCATCTTGTAACCAGTACAGATTTTTAGCTCTTCTAGACCATCTAGTACGTCTAGTTTAGTTAGACAGAAACCAGATACAGAGTTGATTTGGATTGCACGACGCATAGCAACAGCATCGAACCAACCTGTACGACGTAGACGACCAGTTGTCGCACCGAACTCGTGGCCAACTTCACCTAAGTGCTTACCAATTGGATCTTGCTTATCTAAACCGTCGTATAGTTCAGTCGGGAATGGACCAGCACCAACGCGAGTACAGTACGCTTTTGCGATACCCAAGATGTAACCGATGTGACGAGGACCAAAACCAGAACCTGCAGCAACACCACCAGCAGTCGTGTTAGAAGACGTTACGTACGGGTAAGTACCGTGGTCGATATCAAGTAGTGTACCTTGTGCACCTTCGAACATGATCTTGTCGCCGCGCTTACGTGCTGCGTCTAGTTCGTCAGTTACGTCGATAACCATTGACGTTAGTAGTTCAGCGTAGCCTTTAGCTTGCTCAAGTACTTCTTCGTAGCTTACTGGTTCCGCTTTGTAGAAGTTAACTAGTTGGAAGTTATGGAACTCCATGACTTCTTTTAGCTTCTCTGCGAAAGTCGCCATATCGAATAGGTCGCCAACGCGTAGACCACGACGAGCAACTTTATCTTCGTATGCTGGACCGATACCACGACCAGTAGTACCGATAGCTTTTTTACCGCGAGCGATTTCGCGAGCTTGGTCCATTGCAACGTGGTAAGGAAGAATTAGCGGACATGCTTCAGAAATGAAAAGACGCTCGCGTACTGGAATACCGCGCTCTTCAAGAGGCTTCATTTCTTTAAGTAGAGCTTCAGGTGATAGTACAACACCGTTACCGATAACACATTTTACGTTATCGCGAAGGATACCTGATGGAATTAAGTGAAGAACGGTTTTTTCACCGTCAATTACGAGAGTGTGACCTGCGTTGTGACCGCCTTGGTAGCGTACCACGTATTTTGCATCTTCAGTTAAAAGGTCTACGATTTTACCTTTACCTTCGTCACCCCATTGGGTGCCTAGAACGACTACGTTATTTCCCATCTTTCCAAGTCTGATTGCTAGTTAAAAATGGATTCTAGCACCGAATCACGCTTCTTGCAGTCATTTTTTGTTCACAGAGTTGCTACCAGAATGTCATCTTGCCGCTTTGTTCATTTTGAAATCAGCATATCACTGATAGTATTTAGCTTTCTCTATTCGACTGGAAAGCGCTATGTCTGAATCCATATGGTTGGCGATTGGGCTCGTCTTGATCGTGGAAGGCATTGGGCCACTGATTGCTCCTAACGGTTGGCGGAATATGGTGGCTCAATTAAGTGAACAACCCAACAATCAGCTACGACGCATCGGTGGCTGCCTAGTAGTTGCTGGAGCCGTCATCGCCATCATGATGAGCTAGCACTTAGCATCAGATACAAAAAAGGCTCCCTAAGGAGCCTTTTATTTCAATGAGACGCGGAGATTATTTCTCCATGCTGCCCTTCGACTGGTTCATGTATTGGAAGAACTCACTCTTCGGATCAAGCACCAGAATATCGCTCTTAGAGCTGAAGGACTTCTCATACGCACGTAGCGAACGTAGGAAGCTAAAGAACTCAGGGTCTTTGTTGTATGCTTCAGCATAAATCTTCGCAGCTTCAGCATCCGCCTCACCTCGTGTCACACGCGCAGTTTTATCAGCTTCAGCTAGAATAGTTGCTACTTCTAGTTCTGCTTGAGCACGAATAACTTCCGCTTTTTCACGACCTTGAGAACGGTGCTTACGAGCAACGGACTCACGCTCCGCACGCATACGACGGTAGATAGACTCACTGATTTCATCAGGCAGGTTGATTTTCTTCATTCGGAAATCAACGACACGAACACCCAAGTCTTTCATTGCGCTTTCACGCGTGTCTTTCAATACTTCAGACATGATTAGGTCGCGTTCACCATCAATCTCAAGCGCCTCACGAGCCGCTTCAGTTGCGACAACATCGGCACTTGCGTCTTCTGGTAGCACATCATCGTTACGTGGACCAGATACGATCTGTTTGATTTCACGAGCACCGATTTCAGAACGAAGCACGTCCGTCACTTTACGCTCAAGTAGTGCCTCTGCCGTTAGCGAGTTACCACCGCCTGTCGCGAGGTAGTAGCGACCAAAATCTTCAATACGCCACTTCACGTAGGTATCAATGATAACGTCTTTTTTCTCAGACGTTACGAAACGGTCTGCACGACCATCCATTGTTTGGATACGTGCATCAAGTTGTTTCACACGGTCAAACAAAGGCATCTTGAAATGCAGACCAGGCTCGTAAATTCGAGTGATGTCGTTATTGTCTTTCAAGACACGACCAAATCGAACCACGATACCGCGCTCACCTTCAGGAATCACAAACAAAGACATCAACATTAATGCCAGTGCGATTACCAGTACAGGGATCATTAACTTACGCATTCTTAGTATCTCCCTTGACGTGAACCTGTTGAACGAGACTGCGTGTTCGAAGTGTCTTCTTGTGTACGATCAGACTCAAGTTGAATTTGATCATAAGTTGAAGATGACTTCGATTTACGTTTGGTATCTGCTTTGCCCTCTTGTCCCGCCAACTTATCGATTGGAAGGTAAAGAAGATTGCCGCTTGATTCCGAGTCAATCAACACTTTCGAAGTGCTTGAGTACACCTCTTCCATTGCGTCAATGTACAGACGATCACGCGTTACACCAGGCGCTGCTTGGTATTCTGGTAGTAGTTTTTCGAACTGTGCTACCTGACCAAGAGCCTCGTTAGTGACACGCTCATTGTAACCTTGTGCTTCTTTCTTCAAACGCTCTGCACGACCCGTTGCCTTAGGCAAGATTTCGTTCTTGTATGCTTCAGCTTCACGAATGAAACGCTCTTCATCCTCACGTGCTGCGATTGCATCATCAAACGCATCTTTCACTTGCTCTGGTGGACGAGCAGACTGGAAGTTCACATCAACAAGTACCAGACCCATATCATAGCTATCAATGATTTGGTTCAGTGTTTCTTGCGTAGTTTGACGAATTTGCTGACGACCACTGGTTAGAATGCTATCCATCAATGAGTCACCAATTACTGCACGTAGTGCAGAATCCGTTGCTTGACGCAAGCTGTCGTCTGCATTGGTTACACGGTACAAGTATTTGTATGGGTCAGTCACTCGGTACTGAACATCCATCGCAACTGTTACAACGTTTTCATCTTTGGTCAGCATTAGACCAGATGCACGTAGTGAACGAATCGCTTGTACGTTTACCGCTTCGTACTCATCAATAAAGCGAGGACGCCAGTTAAGACCTGGGTCTACGATACGATCGTATTTACCTAAACGCAGTACAACACCACGCTCTGCTTCACCGATGGTGTAAAAACCAGCGAAGAACCAAACTGCAACAGCAATCAGAGCAATCACGCCAAAGCCAATTGCACTACCACCACCGCCGCCGATTGGAGAACCACCGCCGCCTTTTTTACCAAACTTGCCGCCCAGCTTTTGACTCAGTTTGTTGAACACTTCATCTAAATCTGGCGGACCTTGATCTCGGCCACCAGGACGCTGGCCACCACGATTATTATTACCCCAAGGGTCATTATCGCGGCCATTGTTGCCGTTGTTATTTCCAGGCTCATTCCACGCCATTAGAAAGCTCCATCATTTGATATGACGTTATACTGTAGCAGTCCTTTAAGTGACTATAAAGCCAGTCAAAACTGCCCCTTCTCTTTTTTCAAGTCTAGACCAATCTACTTGCTGCATTCGAATATCGATCAACAAGTTACCATCCTGGTCATATTCCTCACGTTGAATACACTTCATTTGGAAGAAGGTACTACGGAATCGTCCTTGATACTGTGGAGGAATTCGCAACTGATGCTCGACCATTTGTGACGCCAGACGTTCCGTCAGAGCCTCAAACAGGACATCAATGCCCAACCCATCCATTGCTGAAACCCAAACTGCGCGAGGTACGCCTTCCTCGTCTCGTTCTATACGTGGTTTCTGCGAATCTAGATTGTCGATTTTGTTCATGACAACCAGAGTCGGCACTTCATGCGCGTCGATCTCTTCTAGTACTTCATGAACAGCTTGAATATTCTCACGAAAACGCTCATCACTGGCATCAACAACATGTAACAAAATGTCAGCTTCTTGCGTTTCCTGCAAGGTTGCCTTGAAGGCCGCAACCAAGTCGTGTGGCAAATGTCGAATAAAACCAACCGTGTCTGCCAAGATGGCAGGACCAACATCTGCTAACTCTATCTTACGTAAAGTCGGGTCCAAAGTAGCAAATAATTGATCAGCCGCGTACACGCCAGCTTCTGTAATACGGTTGAAGAGTGTCGACTTACCCGCGTTGGTGTAACCCACAAGTGAAACCGTTGGGATTTCAGCTCGATTTCGGGCGCGGCGCCCTTGTTCACGCTGCTTCGCTACTTTGTCTAAGCGTCGCAGGATGGCTTTGATTCTGTCACGCAATAAGCGACGGTCGGTTTCCAGCTGGGTTTCACCCGGGCCACGTAAACCGATACCACCTTTCTGCCTTTCAAGGTGTGTCCAACCACGAATCAAACGAGTAGAGATATGACGAAGTTGAGCCAGCTCTACCTGTAACTTACCTTCGTGTGTTCGAGCTCGTTGAGCAAAGATATCGAGAATAAGACCAGTGCGGTCGAGAACTCGACATTGGCACAGTGCTTCGAGGTTACGTTCTTGGGCAGGAGAGAGGGCGTGATTAAAAATCACAATTTCGGCACCAGTTGATTGTACCGCTGTAGCAATCTCTTGGGCCTTACCCTCTCCGACATAGTATTTCGGGTGTGGGGATTGACGACTACCAGTTACCACTTGTAGCGCCTCTACCCCAGCAGAAGAAACCAGCATTTCGAACTCAGCCAGATCTTCCCATTCACCTTCTTGCGTGAAGTTGATATGAACAAGTACGGCTCGCTCACCGGATTCATAACGGTCAAACAAGCAATCAACTCCTTATTTTAAAAATACTCGATGAAGAATTAATCTTCTGATTTCTCTTGTGGACGCTCACCTTGTGGACGTTCACCGCTGTGATGGCTCACTGGACGAGCCGGCACAACTGTTGAGATCGCGTGCTTGTACACCATTTGGTTAACAGTATTCTTCAGCAGGATCACAAATTGATCGAATGATTCGATCTGACCTTGTAGTTTAATACCATTCACAAGGTAGATAGATACCGGGATACGCTCACGACGTAGCGCGTTTAGAAATGGGTCTTGTAGAGATTGCCCCTTAGCCATTTTTATTTTCCTTATTTAATTTGTAGTTGTAATTATTTAGCTAGTGGTGCAATGCAAAAGATACGGCTTTTGCATCTGAGCTAAACGAATCAAAAATGCACTCTAAGTAATTAGCAGCATAGTATAAAAACTGCCAACAACAGATCCTTTGAGAGTGCGTTCACGCAAAAACGATCACATTATACACAGCTATGTCAATCAGATGCTATTGCTTCCGACATCGTTTCTAATGCCTGTTCAATGTTCTCGCTATCCAACCAAGTTAAATCATCCCAGCTGCGTAACCAGGTGATTTGACGCTTGGCCAATTGACGAGTCGCGCATACGCCACGAAATACCGCTTCGTCACGTGTACACTCCCCATCTAAATACTCCCACATCTGTCGGTAACCGACGCATCGTATGGAAGGAAGATCGGGGTGAAGATCTTTTCGCGAATGTAACGCTTTCATTTCTTCTTCAAAGCCCGCTTCCATCATCTTCTCGAAACGGAGTTCAATCCGACGGTGAAGTTCTGCCCTATCCTTGGGAGCTATTGCAAACTGCTTGACTCGGTATGGTAGGCTTTCACCTTTCGTTTGAGTCAATTCAGTCAAAGTTTTACCTGAAATGCGAAAAACTTCCAATGCCCGAGATAAACGTTGGGGATCATTGGGATGGATTCTCGCGGCTGACACAGGATCAACCTCTTTGAGTTCATCGTGCAACACTGACCAACCTTTAGTCAATGCCTCTTGTTCAATTTGCTGACGAATTTCAGGATTTGCAGCAGGAAGTGGTGATAAACCTTCAAGTAACGCCTTGTAATACAGCATTGTTCCACCCACAAGAAGTGGAATTTTTCCTTCTGCAACAATATCATCCATCGCTTTCAATGCATCTCGACGAAAGTCGGCGACAGAGTAAGATTCACTTGGATCCAAAATATCTATCAAGCGATGAGGCGCCAAACTTAACTCTTTTTCATCCGGTTTCGCCGTACCGATATCCATCCCTTTGTAGATCAAAGCAGAATCAACACTGATGATCTCAATCGGAAATTTTTGACGAAGACGAATCGCCAACTCAGTTTTGCCTGATGCAGTTGGCCCCATTAAAAATAGCGCCAAAGGTAGTTTATCTGTCATGGTTTTAATTTGGCTATCGTGGCAGAGAAATCAACAGCGGATACGAATTTTGTATCTTCTAATGGCAATTGACCATGTCTTAGCTGTTCAAGTTCCGCAATAATTTGAATGGCTTCAGAAAAAGTATAGTGACTCTTCACTGTCGTGACCTGTAATGCGAGCCAATCTATCAACTCAGACAGCATCTGAGCCGCTGCTATACCTTCGTTCACACAAGATTGCGCGTAAGATAACAGATCTGGTACTAAATTTTGTAAGTTTTGTTGACGCAGCGGAGCTGGGACGCCCATCACCATTAAGGCGTGCTCGTTTCTCGCTTTCAATTGAATACCAAGCAATGCCAAATCTTGTTGATAATCTTGGGCCAGTCTCACTAATTCGGCCTCTAACTTAATAGATAGAGGAACAAGCAGAGGTTGTGCCTTGAGTGCACCATCGCTTGGAGAAAGCTGGCCTTTTACACGATAAAATTCTGCTCTAGGTAACGAGACTAACGCCGCCCCACTGTCACTGCTCATCAAAACAAATTGTTCATCAACCACCATCAGCGCTTTGCCTAATGCAGTAATCGATGGCATTGATGTGTGCGAAGTTATCGTTTGGGGCGCTATTGGAGTGACTGCCTGAGCCTCAAACTCTGGCGTTTTCAACAGCTCGTGATAAGCGCGTACTTCTTGTTTAGTTGGAGCTGGTTCTACGTGGCGCTCTTTACTGTGACTTGGCTTTGGTGCAGGTTTGGATTCCACCCAATCATTACGTTTGAATGACTCCACTACGCGCGCCTCTCGCACGGAGGTTTCACTAGGACCGCTATTACGAGGCTTCACTTCATAATCACTGCGTCCAGGATAAGCCGGTGTACTCTCTATCGCTTGATAAACCCGCTCTGGTACTGGTGAAGATGCTGGCTCTTGTACTTTTTCAGGCTCTGGCGAATGCTCAATCTCTTCGGACTCAGTCGGTTCCACGCGATGAAATGCCGATTCATTCACCTGTGGTTTATCAATCACGGCGCTTTGCGCAAGTGCATCCGTCAAAGCTTGATAGATGAAATCATGCACCAAACGAGCTTGGTGGAAACGCACTTCATGCTTAGCAGGGTGAACATTAACATCTACTTGGTGCGGATCTAGCTCAATAAAGAGCACATACGCAGCAAACTGATCTGGCTTTAAGCTCATTTCATAGCTTTGACGAATCGCGTGATTGATTAATTTGTCACGCATCATTCGGCCATTCACATAGCAATATTGTAAATCGCTTTGCTGCCTTGCTCCCTCTGGCGTGGTAATCCACCCATGTAGCTTTAACCCTTGATGCTCAAGCTCGATTCTGAGCATATGCCGCACAAACGCATTACCGCAGACAGCAGCAATACGCTTTTCGGTTTGAAGCTGATTTTTCGCCGCGCGATATTGACGGATGATCTTGCCGTTATGACGCACATTGATGGTGACATCAAAGCGACTTAACGCAATACGTTTCAATAACTCATCAATATGAGCAAATTCGGTTTTCTCCGTACGAAGAAACTTGCGACGCGCTGGAGTATTAAAAAATAAGTCCAACACCTCAACGGTAGTGCCAATCGGGTGCGCTGCTGGCTTAAGCTTCACCTGCATATCACGCCCTTCGGAGTAGGCACTCCAGGCTTCTTCTTGTGCCGCAGGACGCGACGTGAGCGTCAAACGCGAGACTGAGCTAATACTGGCTAACGCTTCACCGCGAAAACCTAGACTCATAATGGCTTCGAGATCATCTAAGGTATGTATCTTAGATGTCGCATGACGACTGAGCGCTAAGCCGAGTTCATCTTTCGCGATACCTTTTCCGTTATCACGAACACGAATCAGCTTTGCGCCTCCTTTCTCGATATCGATATCGATTCGAGTTGCGCCAGAATCAAGACTATTTTCAACCAGTTCTTTAATCACAGAAGCAGGTCTTTCGACCACTTCCCCTGCGGCGATTTGGTTTGCAAGTCTGGCTGGCAAAATTTTAATCGTCATAATGAGTTAGAAGCTCACCTACTTGTTTGGAATGATCAGGACTTGCCCAACCGCTAGCTGATCAGAGCGTAAGTTATTCGCTTTACGAATGCTCGATACGCTAACGCCGTATTTGGACGCTATTTTGCCAAGGAACTCACCCCGAGAAACCTTGTGCTTACGAATCGGTTTATCTTTTACCGCGACCGTTATCTTCAACTTTTGCCCTACCCACAAGGTATCTGACTTCAAGTTATTCTCTCGGCGGATATCTGAAACCTTCACTTTATAGTGATTCGCAATCTTACCTAAGAACTCACCAGACTTAACCTTGTGCGTAATGGTTTCTGTCTCAACAGTAATCGGTTTACTTGGCACTTTAATCGTACCAGCAGAAGGAATGTTGAGCTTCTGACCAATTGCCAAGCCTGTCGACTTCAAGTTGTTTGCCGACATCAGCGCTTTAGAGCTAAGCCCATATTTGTTCGCGATCACCGATAATGACTCGCCACGCTTTACAATATGTACCATTGGCTTCGCTGAAGGCGAGAACACCGTACCCTCTGGTGGGTTATCTTTTAAGTACTTGACGACCGCCTTAGTGATAGCCTGAGCTAACTTATCTTGGTGCGCTCGTTGAAACAGTAAACGCTCTTCTGTTGGGTTAGAAATAAAGCCCGTTTCCACTAGCACAGACGGAATCTGTGGAGAGCGTAAAACCGCAAGGCTGGTGTTGATCGGTTTGGTGTTATGCAGGTGCGCAACACGTCCCATCTCACCTAGGATTTCTGTTGCCAGCTTATAGCCTTCTTTTTGTGAATGACTAAACTGCAAGTCCAACAAAGTTTGGTTCACGTTACGATCTTTTGTCTTCGTGAAGAACGCATTACCCGAGCCGCCCAATAACTCAGACTGTTTCTCATGGTTCTCGACCCAACGAGCAATTTCGGTATTTGCACGACGAGTATTTAGTACGAAGACCGATCCACCGCGAGGCTTCGGTGAAGTAAACGCATCTGCGTGAATGGAAATCAGCAAGTGCGCATCATTTTCACGAGCAATCGCGACACGACGATTTAAGTTTACAAAATAATCTCCCGTACGAGTCATGCGCGTTTTAATACCAGGAGTCGCATCGAGCTGAGCAGCAATTTTTCTTGAGATACTCAATACCGCATCTTTCTCGTACTTACGACGTGAAGGGCCAATAGAGCCAGGGTCTTCCCCACCGTGACCAGGGTCGATAACAATTAACACTTCTTGAGCTCGTTGAACTGAACTCATGTCTTTGCTGGCCGCCGCTGGCTTACTCGGTTTAGAGGTCGATGCCTTCTTACCGTGCGGTAAATCAATCACCAAGCGGTGACCATACTGCCCACCTGGTGTTGGGCTTAATTTAAATAATTCCGCTTGAACGCTCTTTTTTAGTTCAAACACCAAACGATAAGTGCCCTTCTCTGGAGGCGAGCTTTTTCGTACCAGTTTTAAAACAGGGCTATCCGTAACAGTAACAGGCAGTTTGGCCTGCATCGTCGTGCTTTTTAAATCCACGACAAGGCGATCCGGCCCTGATAAAGAGAAATAGGAATAGTCAGCTTCCGAGCCTAAATCGATGACAACACGCGTTTCATCAGGTGAAGGCCAAACTCGAAAACTCTTAACGACGTTAGCAAATGCTAAATTGGGGATGAGAAGGAGAAAAGTGGCGACAAACGTCGCCACTACTCTAAAATTTGAAAAACTCAACATAGCTCCAATCGACTGAGTAACTGCACACCATAATCATTATTAGCTGTTAGTTCGGCTACACGTTGCTCACCTTGGTAGCGAATGTTTACATCAAGATCCGGTTGTGGCAGTAAGCCATGCCCTTTTTCAGGCCATTCAACCAAGCAAATCGCATCGTCTGTGAAATAGTCTCGAATCCCCATAAACTCAAGCTCTTCAGGATCCGCAAGACGATAAAGGTCGAAGTGATATACTTGCCACTGATCCAACTGGTACGGTTCGACTAGAGTATAAGTTGGACTTTTCACGTTACCTTGATGACCAAGAGCACGGACAAAACCACGACTAAAGGTTGTTTTACCTGCACCCAAATCACCATGCAGATAAATTGTGGTTTGCTGGGAACAAAGCTGAGCCAAAGCGGTGCCTAGTGCAACCGTTTCATGCTCATCTTTTAAATTGAATTGTTTCGTGCTCATTGATGCTTCTCTAACTAATGATCGTTGACTATATAAAAATCAAAAGAACAGGAATAGTAAACCGTGTTGGTTTTGAGAGACAAGCTTTCAAATGTCATATGTGCGAAAAAAGTATCCAATAAACGGTATCTTAATCATCTTAGTATCGACCTAGATTTAGAATATATGCAAATGACTTCAATAAGCAGTATTCACAACATCAAAAACGTACCTAACTGGGTAGCACCAAAGCCAGAGATCCGTTAAGATCCGCCCCCCTTTATTCCGGTGGTTAACATGAACTACGAACAACTCGCACAACAAATCAAAGTTTGGGGAAAAGAACTCGGCTTCCAAAAAGTTGGGATCTGCGACGTTGATCTGAGTGAACATGAAGCAGCACTACAAAAATGGCTTGATGCAGGCTATCACGGCTCAATGGATTGGATGGCTCGTCACGGTATGATGCGTGCTAGACCCCATGAGCTACTCCCGGGAACCGTTCGTGTTATCAGCGTCCGGATGGACTATCTGCCACCAGAGGCTCAATTCGCTTCAAACCTCGCGAATAAAAGTCATGCCTATATTAGCCGCTACGCACTAGGGCGTGATTATCACAAGCTCGTCAGAAAGCAGCTAAATAAACTCGGCAAACTTATTGAACAAGAGGTTGGTCAATATGGTTACCGACCTTTCGTTGATTCCGCACCAATATTAGAGCGACCTCTCGCCCAAAAAGCGGGCTTAGGTTGGACCGGGAAACATTCCCTGATTTTAGATCAAGACTGTGGATCGTGGTTCTTTTTAGGTGAACTACTTATCGACTTACCACTACCCGTAGATGAGCCAAGCGTTGATCAGTGCGGTAAATGCAAAGCATGCATTACATCATGCCCAACACAAGCCATCGTTGAAGACAAAGTTGTCGATGCCAGGCGTTGTATCTCTTATCTCACCATCGAGTTCGATGGCGTGATTCCTGAAGAGTTTCGAAAGCCAATGGGTAACCGCATTTATGGTTGTGACGACTGTCAATTGGTTTGCCCATGGAACCGCTACGCCGACATAACGGAGCAAGATGATTTCCACCGTCGTGACAGTTTCAAAAACCCTGACCTCGTCGACATGTTTAACTGGGATGAAGCGACTTTTCTAAAAAATATGGAAGGCTCCGCTATCCGTCGTATTGGTCATATACAGTGGCTACGTAACATCGCTGTCGCACTTGGTAATGCAGAATATAGTCAGCGAATCATAGATGCGCTGGAAAGTCGGCAAGGTGAAAATAAATTACTTGATGAGCACATTAAATGGGCTTTGACAGAGCAACTGAATCAACTCCCCACTGAGAGTAATTCATCTATAGAGACGAAAAAGCAACGCTTAATAAGGATAGTCGAGAAGGGACTGCCGAGAGACGCATAGAGCGTAGTCTATATGCAAGAGATTGAAAGTACTTTTGCATGTTCAATTCATGACCTTGTTCTCAATTTTGTAATGTGGAAAAAAATTTGAGATTCAAGAAAAACAAGCTAGCAGAAAAAAGTTAAACACAGCTCGGAGAAATGACTAGGATCAAAAAAATACCAGTTAATGATCGTATTTTAACGTACTCGATCCGACAAAAAACTTATTTTTTCTTTGTATAACAAAGAGTTAATTGATATTTCTTTGTTGTTTCCACTTCACTTTAGAGAAAAGATCTTTCTTCCCCATCATAAAAAGTCAAGCTAAAAACACTTTATCAACCAACTTATCCACAGAACGACGTATGTGGATAACTCTGTTAATTAAAGTAGATAAAACACGCGAAGCCTCATCATACTTGTACGTCAGCCGATTCATATCGTGTTTTAAACACAAACGAAATCGTCCGACATCATATGATGCGGATAAAAGTTTAGCTTTTGGGGATTCATGCTTCGCAGCATTATGAAAAGAGCGATGTGATTGGTTGCGAGAAGCAGGCGTTGAATCAAGCGGCGCATCCGTAGACGACTTAACAATTGTATACTAAATAAGTACTCAATCTATCGTCTTGTATTTGGTTGCGGGGGCCGGATTTGAACCGACGACCTTCGGGTTATGAGCCCGACGAGCTACCAAGCTGCTCCACCCCGC
>NZ_JAWOTC010000030.1:0-55725 GCF_033338675.1 Vibrio sp. Vb1574 | reverse complement strand
AAGGCATTCGGCCACCAATCCATCACCGACTTATCTGTAGATGTTTGCCCACCATGCATAACTGGACATTTACCTACCGAACCGCCGTTTGCTTTGCTCATATAATGCTCCTTCGTGTCGTGGTTGTGGTAACCACTCTTTGTTATTCAATAAATCGAATATCCACCTCAAACAGCGTAGTTCATACACTGTTTTTTTAGTTAACGCCAAGTCAAAATTTCAAACATTTCAGCGAATAAATAATTGTTATCAAACATGTACCTATATGCAGAAAATATGGATAGAGATCAGTTTAAGTCCATACCTGAATACTTAATCCCAGACAGCCTCGCCATGTTGTGATCCCAGGTCGCTAAATCATGATGACTAAATTCATTCAGAGCGTGATGACCACACGCCCTCGCCATGACTTTCATGAGCTCTACCGAGGATTCGAAGAAATTTTTCAGTTGCTGGGATGACTTTTCGACGTCGAGACGCTGCCTCAAATCGGCATTTTGTGTCGCAATGCCTGCCGGGCAATTATTGGTGTTGCAGATGCGAGCGGCGACACAACCGATCGATTGCATCGCACTGTTTGCTATCGCTACTCCGTCTGCTCCAAGTGCCAACGCTTTGACAAAATCCGTAGGAACTCGCAACCCACCGGTGATGATTAATGTGACGCGGTCACTTTCACCTTTTTCATCTAAGTACTTACGTGCACGAGCTAATGCAGGAATGGTGGGCACACTAATATGATCACGGAACATAGTTGGCGCCGCACCCGTGCCACCACCGCGACCATCTAAGATGATGTAATCAGCCCCAGCATCAAGCGCAAACTGAATGTCTTGCTCAATATGGTTGGCACTGAGTTTAAATCCAATTGGAATGCCGCCTGTGATGCCACGAACTCTGTCAGCAAACTTTCTGAAATCGTGAGTAGTGTGAAGATCTTTGAACGTTGGTGGTGATATCGCTGGTTGTCCCTCGGGGATGCCTCTCACCTGAGAGATCTTACCTACATTTTTATTTGCAGGCAGATGACCACCCGTGCCCGTTTTTGCTCCTTGCCCACCTTTAAAGTGAAACGCCTGAACATTAAGAAGCTTAGATTCGTCGTAGCCAAATTGAGCACTAGCAAGCTCATAGAAATACCGTGAATTAGCGGCTTGCTCTTCCGGTAACATGCCACCCTCACCAGAGCAAATCCCAGTCCCTGCCAACTCTGCACCTTTTGCTAGCGCAATTTTCGCCTCTTCAGAAAGTGCGCCAAAACTCATGTCCGACACCAACAAAGGAATAGCGAGTCTGAGCGGCTTACGCGCATTTGGTCCCACAATCAACTCGGTAGACACAGGAACGTCTTCCAACAACGGTTGTGTCGCCATTTGCGCCACCATGATTTGTATAGCATCCCAATGTGGTAGCAAATGCCTAGGAACCCCCATTGCAGCCATCGGACCATGATGACCGAGTTTAGAGAGTCCTTCTCTCGCTAATTGGTGGATAAACTCGAGGGTTGGTTCTTCTTGAGTAGCAGACGCTGTTGGTTTGTCTCTTTTCTCTGGCTTTTGTTCCGGTCCCTCTTTACCGACTTGCTCTGCGGTAAATCGCTTGTGTGTACCATCACAAAAAGGAGCATTGGCGGTATGCTTACATTGGCAGAGATAGGCATCTTCGTCTTTTTCCGCACTAAAGCTCATTGGCTTTAAGCCGGTTCCCGAATGAGACCCATCGCAGTAAGGTTGTTTTTTAGAACGCCCACATCGGCAGAAGTAATATTCTTGCCCAGCTTTCAACTCTACTTTGATCGGCTTGTTATCAGCGATGATTGGCTTGCTCATGTTGCCCCCTATTTATTATTGTTAACCATGCTTTCTCGCTGGCTTGCAATAAGCGTAGAACAGGAGCGTAAAGAGCGTCAGTGTCGCCGAGTAAAATGCGCGATTGTCGCCCGACTAACCTATACTTTTTATGGGTCTCATACACGTGGAGGCTATATGACTATTGCAACCCGATTAGATGAATATTTGACTGAGCATAACATTCACTTTCAAACCGTGAATCACAGCCACAGTCATAGCTCGCTACAAAGTGGTGTTGCAGCAGGTGTGCCTTTAATGAATATCGCAAAAGGTGTGATTCTAGAGGATCATGAAGGGCGTCATATGATGGCGGTCTTACCTGCCAACAACAAAATCAGTTTGTCGAGATTAAACGACGAATTTAATGCCACCTTCCACTTGGTGAAAGAGCGTATGGTTTACCGACTCTTCACCGATTGTGAACACGGCGCTATTCCACCGATTGGTAGCCCTTACCACATGTCGACAGTTTGCGATGAAAGACTAGCAAACTTGGAACATGTCTACCTTGAAGCTGGCGATCATGAAACTCTGATTAAGCTGGACCGAAAGGCGTTTAAAGAACTGATGAACGACTGTAGATATCTAAGATTCAGCAGTGAAGTTCTGCATTAAACTTGCCAAGATATTTCGACATTTCCTGAACAAGGCTCTTTCAACAAGAGCCTTTCTTTGTTTTGTTGGTAGCACGCGATGGAAGTTTCTCGGACTTTGGTGCCCAGCGTTTCAGAGCATATAGAAACAAAAAACCGCCTATTCGGGCGGTTTTTTATCAATCAAATCATAATTATTATCGAACAAAGATCTTTTGGATCGCTTTTATCGCCATAGCCCTACGGCGCATTAATACGCTCGTTCTTGGCAACCATTTCGGTGTGTGAAGAATGGTTTTCGCATGACTAAAAGTTCTGAATCCTTCCTCTCCGTGATAATGCCCAATACCCGATTCACCAACGCCACCAAAAGGCGCATCTTCAGCGCCAACATGTAAAACCGTATCATTAACGCCGACGCCACCACTGTGGGTGTTGCGTACAATATGTTTGATGGTCGATTTGTCGTCCGACATAACATACAGCGCAAGTGGTCTTTGGTGCTGATTAATGTAGTCAATCGCTTCATCAACGGCATTGTAGGGCTTAACAGGTAGAAATGGCCCGAAGATCTCCTCTTGCATGATTCGCATATTCGGCGACACATCCGTGACCAAATGAGGATACAGAAGTCGTTCCTCTTGGGGCGACGCTTCAACAGTGTGAAGGTTAGCACCTTGCGCTTTTGCATCCTCAAGTAGCGCAGTCAAACGATCATATTGTCGTTGGTTGACAATATGGGTCAGCTTTTGATTCTTGTTGGATTTTAAATAGAGCTTTTCAAAACGTTTTAAGAATAGCGAAATGAACTCTTCGACACGTTCTTGCGGTACAAATGCGTAGTCAGGCGCGACACAAATCTGGCCTGCATTAATGCATTTACCAAACAAGATAGCATCAACGGCTTTCTTCATGTCTGCATCTTTTGCAATGATCACCGGGGACTTTCCACCCAACTCTAACGTCACCGGGGTAAGGTTTTCCGCTGCCGCTTTTGCCACTGCGCGACCAACACTCGTAGAACCCGTGAACAAAAGGTGATCGAATGGCAGTTGGCTGAATGCTTGTGCGACGTCTGCTTCACCCTCAAAAACTTCGACATACTCAGACAACCCACGGCAAATATCGACGATGACTTTATTGGTTTTTGGCGTAAATTCGCTGAGCTTCATCATCACGCGGTTGCCAGCAGCCAATGCTGTCACTAAAGGCGCAAGGCTCAAAATCACAGGAAAGTTCCACGGTGAAATGATCCCGACGACACCTAACGGTTGATACTGAACGGTGACTTTAGAAGGTGCGAGCAATAAGCCGGATTCGCGCTTGCTGGGTTTGCACCATTTTTTTAGTCGTTTGAGGGTATAATTAATATGCGAGACCGTTGGCAAAACGTCGGTCATGGCGGTATCAAATTCTGAGCGATAGCCAAAATCGTCACTTAACGCTTCAACCAAAGCTTGTTTGTTCTCAAGCAGCGATTTTTTTAACAAAACGAGGCGCTGTTTACGTTCATCCAAACTAGGATAAGGCTCGGCTGCATATGCCGCTTTTAAGCGTCCGAGGCTTTGCTGTAACAAGTTATCTACTTCAACCTCTGTGATTGCGTTCATGATGCTTCTCCTAGCCTAGTTTCTACCAATGACGCCCCAAGTTAACACGAGCGCAACAATGTTACTATTGTAGCGCTCGTGAAGTTAGAGTTCGAACTCTGATTAAAATATCTCTGGGGTGGATACTACATCAAACGTAGTTCATAAATGCCTAGTCGTTGAGAGCGGTCAAGCATATCGAACTCATGATCAACGTATTCTTTTAATGTGGCGCCTGCACGCTCAGCAATATTGATGCTAGCGATGTTATCTTCCATACAATGGAACTGAATGAATTGTGCGTGCCCTTTCTGCTTCAAAAAAGGGATCAATACTGCGAGCACTTGATCAATCACACGATGGCCTCGCCCATTGTTGGCAAGCCAGTAGCCAATTTCAGTAACACGCGTATGTGAATCCACACCTTTAATGCCAATAACACCCGTAAGCTGCTCATCAAAATAAATTGCACACCAGTGGGAATCCAGCGCGTTACTGTTCACTCGCTGGGAAATGTAGTTAACGGCCTCTCTATGATTCGTGACAGAATCCGTCCAAGGTAGATAGCCCTCAAGGCTCTCTCGGTGAGTGTTCACAACCTCTAGTAAAGCGGACGCGTGTTTCGTGTTGAGGGGCTCAATTGAGACCCTTTGCGAGACGGAAAAACGCTTCTGTAAGTGATTTCCTTGATACGTCTCTTGGCATGTGACTTCATCCATAGATGTTATTCCTTTTTATTGTGAACGCTCAGCGCAAATCCTAACGCTTCATTTTATGAGAACAAACCTCTCTATAAAAACTAATCAAAGCCGTTGCCGTTCATTTAGCCCTTTTGATCGATCAGCGTAAATGGCGTTAGTGATGCCACATCTACATAATGTTTCCATACATGTTCATAGAGGTGATGCTGATTGGCAAACGGAGCCAGCTGCTTAGCTTCTTCAAGCGTACACCAGCGATACTCTGTATGCTCTTCGTTAAGAACAACTGATTGGTTAGGCGGACAAAGTAGCACAAAACATGGGATAACCATGATACGGTTATTTTTTGCTTCGTAGAACTGCTCTAGAAAGTCTGCTGTATGTAACTCAACTTGGTCAATTAGTGTCTCTTCTTTTAACTCTCTTAAAATGGTTTGCCACCCGGCTTCACCCGCTTCGATACCACCTGCAACATGGCACCAATAGCCACCTTTTACGCGTTTGAGTAACAGCATTTTTTCTATGCCATCAATTTTTGAAATGACAACGCCTGAAACATGCGTTGCTTTTATCGGGATCATGTAAGCTCCTTAAATATCGAGTTTTTATTGTTACGCTGAGAGAGGCAGATTAATTGCTACGTATTCTACTGTTTATTCATCTTGTCGACAGAAGTGTTTGAGTTGAGAGGATTTAATCGCTAACTAAGTATGCTAAAGTGAGATCTGTCGCAACAAATGAGCAGTAAAATGTCCAATTCATTCAACACTATGATTCCCATCGGTGTGCGCTTTATGGTGCTTTCCGCGTTCGGCTTTGCTCTGATGTCGGCTACAGTAAAGCACGTCGGCAACTACGGTATCCCCGTTTTTGAAATCGTTGCAGCAAGAGCGCTCGTTTCACTTATCATTAGTTATTTCGATGTAAAGCGAAAACGAATTTCTGTATGGGGCAATAATAAGCCATTACTATTTGCACGCGGTGCTGTGGGTACGATGGCTCTGATGTGTGTATATTATTCAGTGACCACCTTACCTTTGGCAGAAGCGACGATATTCCAATATATTCATCCGGTATTTACTGCACTACTCGCCGTATTTTTCTTGAAAGAGCGCATCCAGCCGTCAACTTTCCTTTGTATTGCGTTGTGCTTACTCGGCATCTATATCATGGTAAGTCCAGAAACGGGGCAAGGCTCAGATAGCGCTTTACCAATGTTTAGCGTCATGATTGCGATCTTAGGCGCATTTGGTAGCTCAATTGCCTACGTCATTGTCAGAAAACTGAGTCAGACAGAAGACAGCTCAGTGATCATTTTCTATTTCCCGTTGGTTGCTCTCCCCTCTTCACTCTTACTGATTGGCGACGATTTTGTAATGCCCGATCTATATCTGACTTTCATGTTGGTTCTAGTTGGTGTCTTTACCCAAATTGGACAATTGGGGTTAACCAAAGCGATGCAAACTCAACAAGCGGGTAAAGCCTCCGCTTATTCGTATATCCAGATCGTATTTTCTGTGTTGTTGGGCATCATTTTCTTTGGCGAGGTTCCGATCATTTGGACGTACGTCGGTGGCGGTCTGATTGTTACAGGCGCATTAATTAATGCGTTTGGTCATCACTTACGGTTACCTTTTATTAAGCGCAACGCTTGATATACCTCGCCAGAACCGTAAACACGACATTTAGAAAAACAGCCAGAGTGACTCTGGCTGTTTTGTGTTTAGCCTAACGTAAAGCTGATATTTTTAACCCTGCGATACCAGCGACAATCATTAGCAAGCTTAAGGCTTTGATAAGTGTTGCTGGCTCATTGAACAGATAAATACTCACGACTGCCGTACCTATTGCGCCAATCCCTACCCATACTCCATAAGCAATGCCTAAAGGCAAGGTTCTTAACGCAATGCCAAGCAACCAAAAGCTCAATAACATAAAGACAATAGTGAATGCCGAAGCACCGAATTTGGTAAACCCTTGTGAATATTTAAGACCGACAGCCCATGCGATTTCACACAAGCCCGCAATGAAGAGAATTCCCCAAGCCATGTCACATTTCCCAACGAGATGGGGTCGTCCCCGAGAAAAGATAGAGCGGTGAGGTCGTCCTCACTTCTGATTGACTGCTTATTATATACGGAAATCTAAACATAAAAAATAAAACACGTCGATAAGCATACAACTCAAACATCTCATGCACGCTTAAATTCTACGCTTTTCTTTTTAACGGTGGCGGACTCTCTATTTCGCATCAATAACGACACCGTTTTTTAACAATTTACATATAACCTTCTGGTGTTGAAAGTGTTGCATTTATTGCACAAATCACACAAAAACTAATTGAACATGTAAATATGAAAACGTTTGTGTGACTAATATCGCTTAAAACAATGACTGATGACTTTAATATTCAGCCGAATTAATTATAAGGTATGACGTACCCATGAAAGCAATCAAAACCTCTATCGCTGTCCTTGTTGGCGCCGCTCTACTATCTGGATGTAATGACGATACTGAATACGTCAATGTCCAGCCTAAAGAAGTAAAAATAGCGACTTACAACCTCTCTTTTGACCGCGCTACCTTCGAAACTTTGGTAGATGAAATGCAAATTGAACCAACGCAGCAAGCTGCGTTGGTCACCTCTTATTTAGACGGTTCAATCGCAGCCGAAGACAAAACCACTGCGGAAAAAGTCATTCAAATTCGTAACGTTGCAGCAATCATTCAAAAGAATCGTCCTGATGTTCTTATGATGGCGGAATACAACAACGACGGAACAGGCGAAAACAAAGCAGCCATTGAAGGATTCCAGAAGAACTACTTGTCTGTCGCGCAAAGTATCGATGGCGCGGGCGGTGAAGCAAACCTTGAGCCTATTGAATACCCTTATGCTGAATCTTACTCAACTAATACAGGGTTGTTGAGTGAGTTTGATCTCGACAACAACGGAACCGCAGGTCAAATGCCAGGTGATGCATGGGGCTTTGGCATGTACCATGGTCAATATGCATTTGCCCTTATGTCTAAGTATAAAATTGACACAGCAAACACACGTACATTCCAAGCATTTAAATGGAAAGATATGGAAGGTGCGAAAATTCCAACCATTACTATCTGCGATGGTTCGCAAAAGATTCCAGACGGCATGAAGTGTGGTGATGAATGGTACTCAGCGGAAGAATGGGATCAAGTGCGTCTATCTTCGAAAAACCACGTTGACGCACCAATCATCATTCCAACTCGCAATGGCGAGGAAGTTGTACACTTGTTGATGTCTCATCCTACTCCACCAGTATTTGACACCGGTAAAAACAAAGCGCAAAACGCAGCAGAAGTGGAGTTTTGGCATCATTACATTCAAGGCAAAGACTACTTTTACGACGATGCGGGTAAAACAGGTGGCTTAACGAACGGCGCTAAATTCGTAATGATGGGTGATCAAAACCTTGATCCAGTGGCTGGTGACGGTATTAGCTCTGTAATGCAAGAGCTGCACAACGATCCATTGGTTAACCAAACCGTGATGAATGGTGAGCTTTACCCAACAAGCTTTGGTGCAGCTGAACACGCTGTTGACCGCAGTTCAACTCACTCATATCCGAATCGCATCACTTCAACGTTTGGCTTAGGGGTAGACTATGCCTTGCCTTCAGCAAATTTGAATGTAATAGACTCTGGTGTGTACTGGTCAGCGTCTTATGAAGAGGGCCGTAAACTATTTAACGATGCACGTATCGGTAAGTATGGTGATGGTAAGGATGTATCTTCCGACCATCGCATGATCTGGATTAAAGCACAGTTCTAGACTGCATAAAAAAAGCCAACCACAAGGAGTCGTGATTGGCTGTATATATTTGTGAACAAGATGGTTCACTAACAACGTCAGTTGGCTAGGTGACCCTCGGCTTAGAAAGGGTCACTCATACTAAAGCATGAGGCGTGCCAACTTTTCAGCGCACAAAAACAGGTTGTTATTTAATCACTTTCATTAAAACTTAACCAATAGCTACTGTTTGCTCACAGAATAAATTGCAATTTGCAAACCACCATTGGCATTTCGCAATAAACCTGATCTTTAGCTCTTGCTTTTATTGCTTCCTAGCTAAGTCGCGTGCAAGGATTAACGCAAGTCCGAATACTTGCAAGAAGAGTCCGATATTCTTGTACCAAGCGATCTTTTCATCCTGCTTTGCCATTACCTCATTGAGCTCTACATTCTCAATGTAGTAATTATCGATGCGGTCTCTATACGAAGCTTGTGCCTGATTTATCTTTGACATTAGTTGAGGAAGTTGATCAATTTTTATTTCATCCGACTCGTTATGAACCCAAGAAGATAAATGCCCTGCTAATACCTCTTCTAGCTCTAAAGGTATCGCTACGCTCTGACTTATGTGCACATGCAGCAGTAAGGCTTCTCTTTTCCTTTCTAGGGTTTCCACACTGTTCCATGCGAGTTGGATGGAATACAAGTTTTCTGCTGTTTGCTCTGCGAGCTGCGAGTGCTGTTTACCCAACTTATCAAGGATTAAGCTAGTAACGATGATCGCGCCAATATTCAGTACTAATCCAATCAGAACGAGTACCCAAGGTGGTGGAATGTAACGTCGCAGACTTACCATAACTTATCGTATGGCAGGTAAATCATATTTAACACAACCAATGAAAGTATCACCAGAAATGTCACCTGCATCCCTCTAATGCGCTTTTTCAAGTCTTTTCTCAATATGCCTTTAGCATGAATAACTCGACCAATTACAAAAATAATACCGGTGAGATGTATCCATGTTGGGTAAGCACTATTGAATTCTAAAAGTGCCATTAAAATTAGGGTGATGGGGATATATTCTGTCGCATTGCTCTGGGCACTACGAGCAATTTGTAGAGCCTCTACCCCACCATCGGCATAAGCAATTTGATTTAAGCGACGTTGCTTAATTACTTGAACAGCCAACCAAATAATGAGTATTGCGAGAATGTTGGCATACAGAGCTGTGATCATATGTCGTCCTTCTTGATCTGGTTTTCACTAATATAAGCGTGTCACTTGGCTATAACTATAGCGGTATCATTATGATAATGCGTCAAATAATCTCAAGTTATGATTTCTATTCGGGCAAAAAACGAAAGCCAATGCTTCATGACATTAAAAATGCCCTCGAATGGAGGGCATAAGAATAAAGAAGCTAATATGTGAGAATATTGAAACCACTATAAGGGGTGTTTGACCAGCTTTTTGCGCCGATGCCCTTTGATAATACTTTCAAAAATTGTGAACAACAGCCCTACCCAAATAAATGCAAAGGTCACCGCTTTCACTTCGTCAAACAACTCGCCAAAAAACATAACTGCCAACACAAACTGCAAGCTTGGCTCGATGTATTGCATTAGACCGACGGTTGATAAATTAGTTATACGTATTGCGATAGAATAAAATACGAGTGGTAAAAGTGTGATAGGTGCACTGCCAAAATACAAAAGCAATGTTGTGGTATCTGTGCCCGAAGCCAGTTCGCCAGTTGCCCATTGTTTATAGAGCAAATAGGCGAGTGCAACTGGAGTCAGTAACAACGCCTCAACAAACAAGGTTGTACTCCAGTCATAATTTATCTTCTTCTTGTACAGCCCATACAAAGCAAAGAACAACCCCATCGTTAGTGCGATAACGGGCAGCTGACCATAGTGAATCACTTGGTACATAACACCAATTGTTGCCAGCACGATTGCAATAAGTTTGCCTTTTGAGAGCTTATCCCCAAGAATAAATACGCCCAGCGCAACAGATACTAATGGCCCAATAAAGAAGCCTAAGCTGGCATCGATGACCCGATGATGGGTCAAAGCCCAAGTGAACGCACTCCAAGAAATACACATCAAACTGCTCGCCACAAACGTGTACCACAAGGATTTTTTATCAAGCCAGATTTCTTTCCAATTCAGCCCTCGACGGGTTATCCCAAGTACAATTAGAAACCCGACAGGTACAGACCCAATGATTCGCCATGCTAGCAACTCATCCATAGAAGCATTTGGTAAATAACGATAATAAATTGGTAGCAATCCCCAGATCACAAAGGAGAATGCTGCCATAAAAGTGCCATAACGAGTGTTATTCATAAAACTATCGCCCATCTAAACGACCAATTTGGCGTAAGTAAACAAGTCCGCCTTACATAAAAAGGAATGCAATCCCGCAGTGACTTTATGATGCAGATGGCATTATTGGCTCAACGCTTGTACGACGGCGGTAAAGCCACTCACAAAACACAACATAAGTGCCCCAAACCGAATCTTTTCTTTTGGTAACGACTGGGTAGTTTTCATTGCTAGCCAGTAACCAAGCGCCGCAGCAGGTAATAGAGGAATAGTAATGACCAAATGATGCAATGTGAAGAAGCCCACTGGGATTTGTACTATTAGTGAAATAATCGAACTGAAAACAAAAAAAGCCGATAAATTACCGCGTAACTGATTCGCTTCTTGATGCTGCAACAATAACGCCATCGGAGGGCCTCCAATCGCAGAACTGGTACCAAACAACCCAGAAAAGAAACCAGCACATGTCATACGCGAAGGCGTAGGCTCAACCCGAAACGGTAAAACACTCACCACGACTGCAAACAGCACCAACAAACCAATCCAAAGCGTGAGAGTTTGTGTAGATACAAAAAAGAGTAGCAAGCCACCAGCAATTGATCCCGGCACTCGCCCAATCAACGCCATCTTTAAGCCGCCGATTTCAACACTACTGCGGTGCTTCATCGCATTCATCAACGAAATAAATAACGCGACTAAACAGATTGGCGCAGGAACATATTCTGGCGCCCAAAGAATCAATAAAGGTGCGGCAACAATAGCCAAGCCAAAACCGATTGCGGTCTGGACATAAGAGCCAAGAAATATCAAACCTATTGCAAGGAAGTTTATCGAATCGAATTCCATTTAGATTATTCTTATATTTGAAAAATAAACACAAAACCAAAGCACATTCGCATGATGAATACCTCAGGCATACTGCGATATGAATTCCGCGTAGCATTCATCAAAGTGAATAAAAAGACAATCCATTTGTGCGGTTCGCCCTTATTTGCATTTTGTATTTCATTCCGCTGATGTACATGTTTGCTTACATCGAAGAGGATTCATGCTCGCCTGTTCACGCAGCATTTCTTCAGCGGAATTAATGACCTCTTAAAATCTAGCCGAATTAGACCCGTGAATTCTCCGTAGCATTTAATGGATTCAGTCAATTAGTGCGGCGTCGGTATAGCACTTTACAACTCACCTCCTTATACTACTGATCGATTTATCATTACCGTACTTATTTACACAATAAACAAGTGTACGGTCAGTGTTTTTCTACCTTTAACTTGCTGTGAAAATAATATGAAAAAACAAACGGGATTTACTCTAATAGAGTTAGTCGTAGTTATTGTCGTGCTCGGTATTCTTGCTGTCACTGCCGCGCCACGCTTTTTAAACCTTCAAAGTGATGCACGTGAAGCTCGTTTGGAAGGAATGAAAGGCGCTATTGCATCAGCATTAGGCGTAGGTTATGGGAAAATGGCGATTGCAGGGTTGGAACATTATCCATATATATCAAATAAACACACTGACGCAGGTTCAGGTAAGGGCCCAGAAAGTCTGCCTTTCTCAAGCTGTGAGTTAAATGGCTCTCTTAGCTGTACATTTAGGTACGGTTACCCAGATGCAGATGAAACAAGCTTAGCTCTATTAGTCTCGGAACTTGAGAATCAGCACGGTGATAGTGACTGGAAAATTGTTCAGACTAACAACATTAAAGTCGTCATTTCAGCAAGAGATGATAAAAATAGTAGCCTAACACAATGCGGAATTTTATATGGGCCACCGCAGACTCCAAACGAGAGTTACACCTTAGATATTCTTCCCTGCCCTCAATAAAAATAAGGCTGCCAATCGGCAGCCTTATTTGTTTCATCTGATCGGTTTTTTACGCAAAGTTAAACACGTATTTATCCATCATATTCACCATGCGGCCAATCTCTGGCTTGGTAATCGTATCATTTGCGCCAAGAGATAGTGCTTTCGCTCGGTTATCCTCACTCATCAATGACGAGAACATAATGATCGGCATTTCATGAAACGCTTCGGTATCGCGTAGTCTCTTCACTAAGTGCATACCATCCATTCGAGGCATTTCTACGTCCGTAACCACCGCATCTAATAGCTCTTTAACTGGCAAGTTTTCTTCTTTCGCAACCTCGATCAAACTCATCAACTTCTCATGCGCCTCACCACCGTCTTTACATGTGATCACATTGTAGCCTGAAGAAGCTAATGTATCTTGGATCAAAGAGCGAATAAATGCTGAGTCATCCACCACCATGATCGTTTTAGCATTACGCTTACCGACCATTCTCTGGTTGAGATCCACCGACTTGTCCCCTTTCACATCGTATTTTTCCATACTCAATTCTGGGTTGATGTCTGCGATGATTTTTTCAAAGTCGAGAATCATGATCAGGTTGCCTTCTTTACGGACAACGGCTACTACACAATCTTGTTCGCCCGCTTCCAAAAACTGACTTGGTGATTCCACATCATTCCAAGAGATGCGATGAATACGCGAAATGCTGTCAATTAAGAAGCCATTGGTCATTTTGTTGAAATCCGTAACGATTACAAACTTGCGCTCCAGATCTTGTCGTGTTGGCACACCTAACCAACCAGCTAAATCCACTAAAGGCGTCAGTACATCTCTGGATGAGAACACACCAATCATATGAGGTTGTGCGTTTGGATAATCGGTTGTTTCTGGCACGCGAATCACTTCTCGTACTTTCGCAACGTTAATGCCGTAATAACAAGTTTTTGTGCTGCCATCTGGCAATGTTTTTTCTAAATGAAACTCGATGATTTCAAGCTCATTGGTACCACTTTCTGTCAAAATGGTGCTGGTTACGTTACTCATAAAGCCAATTATCCAACCAAAAATACGCATCAGAAAAAGTTTGATGCAAACGCCATGAGAAGCCATTCTCTGGCTAAAAATCCAAAAGTCCTTTTTAGTCGTTACAACAAAATTTGTAAACCATCAAAAGGACGGCTAACGCACATTTCCATACCAAACCATGTAAAATTGTCTCATTTTTGAACACGACATTATGAGTGGCCAAAGTGCGAATTAACACCTCCACTTTTAGCGACCGAGTCAATGAAAAGTTTAGAAATAATTTGAAGTGATGTTCAGCGTCAATAGCCAAACCTATCCAACAGATATCAGTGCAAAGTTGGCTACTGTGCTCATGCCTGGTGTAGAACAAGCTCTCTTCAAGTGGCATGGTATAAAACTGCGCTTGTGAACACACGAGTTTAAATCGAAGCGCTAGAGGCATCGCAAGAAAATCTGAAGGCATAGAACACTGAAAGAACACTTTCAGTTTGTTAGTTTTCTGTCAGCGTAAGTTTTAAGCAATCATCCTATCACTAGGTATTTCAATACCTGACATCGTTATTCCCATAATCAAGACACTGATTTTCACTTTTGGAAAGAGTCATTTTCCTTCCTCTTAGCAAGGTTTTTCCTACAATCCTATTCATCCAATTGCGCTGTCGCCTGACAGCACACTAGTTGATGTATTAGGTGAGGTTAACTTTGAATAATGTTCTTATTATCGACGCTCAACCATTGTATAGCGAAGCTCTTGCTTCTCTAGTTGAATCTGTAGTCAACACAGCTGAAGTGATTCAAACCACTGACAGTGCGGAAGTGATGGATCTTGTTCGAGGCCAAAAGATTGATTTGATTATTCTAGACGTAGTGCTTGGCGACCGCGATGGTATGCGTTTAGCCAAAAACATTTTAGCGACGGGATATCGTGGCCGACTGTTATTTGTTTCTTCACGCGACTACTCGAGTCTTTCTAAAGCAGCGTACGAAATGGGCGCAAACGGCTTCTTAAGCAAGCATGAAACAAGAGAGACCATTATCGACGCAATTGTGAGTGTTTCACGCGGTTACTCAATGTTTAAGTCGACTCACACACCATCGTCGGGTAACGTAACACTTTCAAATCGCGAAGCCATGGTGTTCCATTATCTTGTACAAGGCTACTCTAATAAGAAGATTTCTGAACAACTTTCACTCAGCGCTAAAACAATCAGCACCTACAAAACGCGTATTCTGAAAAAGTACCATGCGGACACGTTGATTGAACTTCTGCATACTATTCCTCAGTCAGAAAACATTGAGTTTTGCCGCTAAGCGCTCATGTATTTTGCAATAGCACCGATTAACAGCTGGTGCATTGCATCATGTCTTAAGCTTTGCTTCACCTGTACAACCACTTTTGGCCAGCCATCTGGGTAAAAATGCTCTGGCACTCTTATAAATTTATATCCATCAATTGGCGCCTGATATTCAAGTAGCACGGTTGCGGCGCTTTTTTGCTTAATTAGCTTCAATACGCTGCTTACGTTGTCTAGAGCCGCAATACGGTTGATGACCATACCGTGGCTTTCCATTGCACGCTTAACGAGCTGCTCTTTCTCTTTCCAACCGATAATCTCTAACATGATAAAGGGAAGTTTGGCTGCTTCTTCTAGGGTGGTAATTCCCAGCTCTTCAGGGACAACTAACACAGCAGGCGCATAGCCGATGAACTTCTGATAAACAGATTTCGGAACATCCTCGTTGAAGTAATGTAACTGCGCATCCACTTTGCCTAGGATTATCTCTTCTATCGTATACTCTGTAATCGTTGCTATCGAAATGTGCGCCTTGGGAAACAGCGCCATTAAATCCATTGCAAGTAAATGCCCAAATGAGTATTGAGCGGTTTGCGGCAAACAAATGGTGATGTCTTTTTCGTAATTTTCCGGTTCAAACTCATCTCTAATTAGACAAGTTTCAAGCTTCTCGAGTGCGTCGGAAATTTTAGGTAATTGACGTTTTAAATAGTCCGTCGGTTCCATGTGGTGAGGATGCCGAATAAACAATTCATCGTTTAGCTGGAGTCGCAATCGGGCAAGGTATTTGCTAATTGACGCTTCGCTCTTCCCCATCGCTTTCGCAACGGGCTTGAGCTGACGGTGCTTATCCAGTAAGACAAGTATTTTAAGTAAGTTTAAGTCGAGATCTTTGTTCACGTGCGACACCAAATGTAAGGTCGAGAATAAATAGAGCAATCACTATTTGTTGACTGCTCTAATATAAAAGACCACTCATTCTGTTTGGTCAAATTAATCAAACAGTTATGTCATGGTTATGTTCCGTAACTTAACATTGAGTCAATACTAGCGCTGCTTAATGGGACTTTTGTCTGTGTTTTTTCATCTCATAGAGATCTTCATCTGCACGTACAATAACGTCCTGAAGCGTTTCGTGTAATTCATTCGCCGCGATACCAGTACTCACACTAACTTCGATATCCAAGGTCTTTAGTCGGTTATCTTTAACGACACTACGAAGCTTCTTCGCCAATATTGAAGATTGACTGATACTGCAACCCGGCAGAATCGCAACAAACTCATCACCACCAGTTCGAACTAGATAATCACTATTTCGAAACACTTTAGACATGGCATCAGCAATAATTCCAATAACTTCGTCCCCTACATGGTGACCGTAATGGTCATTGATTCGCTTGATCCTATCGCCATCTATTGCAATGACGGAATATGGCGCGGTTTCCAAACGACGTTTGAACTCGCTATCTTGAAAAACTCTGCGGTTAAACAATCCCGTTAAATCATCTTTCGTCACGTTCGTCAGTGCTTTCGCGAGGCGAAGTTTGCTCTCTTTAGATTCATAAGCTTTGTTGTAATACGCTAAGGTTACGAAAAAGAAGATGATAAACAAGAACACGTAATCCAATACAATTTTACTGAATGGGTACATGTAAACGATAAGATTGTTGTTGTCTGCGACATATGATTGGGTGTACGCGAATGATGGAAAGGGGTAGCCAGCGAAATAAATCACCATTTGTTTGTTCCCATTCGCTATTTGAACATCCACCGCTTTCCCATCATTATAAAGCGGCGAGAGGTATAATTGTTCCGAGAACTCTCCCACTAACTCACCTTGAAAGTAAACCGGACTCATGATGCTTATCGCCATGTCATCGGAGTATGTCGTTTTAAATGGTAGGGAAAACAATACCCGGTCCGTTAGTTGCTCTTTCCACGCGGCTAACACACAAGAATAGTTACTTTTACACCAATCAACATCAAACGTGGCTTTCACTCCCTCTAGCGCTTCAATCGGTCTCTCTAAGATGAGTTTGTTTCCAGTATAAGAACGAAAATACATAACGGCATTTTGTCGATTGAACGCATTTGATAAATACGCTTCAGCCTGATGAAGCGATTTCCGTGCAACAGCTTCAACGTAATTAAGTTTTTCATAACGTGACAGGGAGTAAATCGCATCTTGAAAGCTCAGCTCTGTTTGCGCTTCTACTTCACTCACGCTCATGCCTTTGTATTGCTCGAGCTGCGCTTCCGTCAATAGCCCCATGAGAATTACTTTTTGTTTTATTTTGGCTAAATTATTCGCGTAAGTGTTGAACTGCTTTACTTCATAAGAAATTAACACCGCACCAATCATTGTGACAGAAGTGACGAATAGTAATGTTGCGATGAAAAGAGACAACGCGATACTTTTAAGTGTCATGATGCGGTCTTACGCCCCCGCCACTCTTGTTAGCTCAACAATGTTCTTTACGTTAAATTTATCCAATAGACGGCGTTTGTATGTGCTGACTGTTTTATCACTTATTGATAACACTGAAGCGATTTCTCGATTGGACTTTCCTTGTAATAAATACTTCATTACTGCGTTTTCTCTGCTTGAAAGTTGTGGCATTTCTCGAACGCTATTAACAACTTGCTTAAATTTGAAGAAGGTATACCCCTTCTCTACCGCTTCTATCGCGTCTTTAAGAATGTCGTGATTTTCCGATTTACACACATAGCCATCAGCGCCAGAACGAAAAGCCATTTGGCTGTACATTTGGCTAGTTTCAGCGGAGAAGAAAATGACTTTGCCTTCATAACCATGGGATTTGATACGTTTGTAGAAATCAAACCCATCGCAATCTGCCAAGTTCACATCTAAGATCAACAGTTGAATTTCTTCCTTTTTCAATATTTGTAATGCCATCTTCGCTGATGTTGCAGTAAATACCCCATTTGTTTTCCCTAACTCTTCCAACAACGACTTGATTGCAACACAAACGAGAGGATGATCGTCAAAGATCAAGTAATTCAATTTATTCATATCTTTCATTTAGTATGGTTATGGCTTCTAGTGGCATGGGTTTATCAATGTAGAAGCCTTGGCAAAGATCAATCCCATACTCACGTATCGCTTGCAGTGTGACTTCGTCTTCAATACCTTCCGCGACCAGTCGTATATTCAAACTTTTCGCTAACGCGCAAATAGCAACAACGATGTTGCGTTTTTTGATGTCGCATTCGACACCTTGTACAAACGAACGATCGATTTTTAACTCGTTGAATGGCAGTTGAGCCAGTTTTTCAAACGTTGATGAACCCGTGCCAAAATCATCTATTGAGACAGTGACACCGTTCATCCTCAACTTGAGTAAATTCTTGTACAGGGACGCGCTAGTCTGAAATGTATCTCGCTCTGTAATTTCAATGGTGATTTGTGATGGGTCAATCTCGCTCTCTAAACATTGCTGTAAAAAGTAATGAGAGAACGCCGTATCTTCTAAATTTTCATGGTCTACATTGATGGATACGTTTTGCGTCAATCCGCGGTGTTTCATGTCATAGATAACATTACTCAATACAGCTTGAAACAACTCTCCTGAAAGGCGGCAACGCTCTACAATTGGCAAAAAATAATGAGGGGGTAACACACCATAAATAGGATGATTCCAACGCGCGAGCGCTTCATACCCAAGCACTTCCCCACTTTGCACATCGACTAAAGGCTGGTAATAATTTTTCACGCGCCCTTCAGCCAGAGCAAACAGGAATTCTTGATCTTCCACTTCAATCGGTTGAGCAAAGCTGACTTGTTTCGCTTTTTCATCTCTTATTTTACCCAACAAATCAACGACTTCATTTTCATCGTATGGCTTGGGCAGCTTCCCTAATACTTCAAAGCTAAATCCCTCGCACATGGCTCTTACCGCAGAAATAATGGTCAATTCCATTGCACTGACCAGTACAACTTGCCCCTGGTACTGGACTTTATCGAGCATTTCCATCATATCGATGCCGTCTTTTCCGGGCATTTGGATATCACAAAAAATCACGTCAAAATATTGTTCCTGCACACTCTGAATAGCGGCATCCACACAGTTAAAAGGGATGACTTGCGCGCAATAGCGATCCAATATTTGCGTAAGTATTGTGGTTTGTAGCGGATGGTCATCAATCACCATCACATTAAATTGTGTATTCATTTGTCTCTACCCAATAGTTTATGTTTTCGATCTCCTGCTCGATTCGTAAAATTAGCTCCGCTGTTCGCCTGTCAAACTCCGCAGCAGTAACTCGTTCTGCCTCAATGCAAAGCTCAGTCAGCATGCTTACCCCTATCGCCCCAGCCGCTCCTTTGATGCCATGAATGACCCGTTTTTTGTCTCGCTCAGTTGATGCGGCGTTTAAGTTTTTTATATCTGTAGACATTGATTGACTAAACACGCGCGCAATCTCTTTTGCGTCCTGTGCTTTGAACCGTTTAATCCAGCCGGGCAGCCTACCCCTCTCTTTTTCGCCAATAAATGGAATCAAAACGGTTTTTAATTGATTAAGGTCATAGGGCTTGTAGAGCACGTCATCAATGCCGATATCCTGTGTACGTTCAATGGCAAGACGAGCATCTTCTGCTGTCACACCGATGATTGGAATTGCTTTAAATTCGGAGCTTTTCACGTACCTAACAAGCTCATAGCCATCCATTTCTGGCATATGAAAATCGGTCAGCAGCAACACAACGTTTTCATCTTGGTTGATGTATTCCCATGCTTCGCGGCCGTTGTTCACAATGACAGGTTCGATTCCAAGTTCATGAAGCTGCATTGCTATCACGCTTTGGTTAATGGGATTATCTTCTGCGACCAGTACCGTGCCGAGGACCCAAGAAACCACTTCTTGATTTACGTCATTAAGCTTGGTTTCTTGCTGCGTTTGGCTGAGTAAATTGAACAATGTATCTGGATACTGAAGCTCTCTTAACGTAAGACTGCCAAGTACTCTTTGTTCGTCACGCAGCATTAGGCCATTAAAACTGGCATCGCTGTCGTGTATAGGGTGAAGGTTCGCCACCATTGTTTTTAACGTTGCTGGACGCATTTTCCACGCGTCACACCACTGGCGAATATTAAGTGGTAAGCTCTCGCTATACGTCCAGTTCAAACAAACGTCTGGCTCAGAGTCGCAATGCTCAATTGGCAGTCTGACGGTAATCGTCGTGCCCAAGCCAAATTGTGAATCGATGCAGAGCACGCCGCCCATGCAGTCGATCAATCGGTCAACAATGCTCAGTCCCAATCCAGTGCCGCCATATTTACGCGTAATAGTGTCATCCGCTTGAACAAAAGGATTGAGAATACCTTCGAGTTGGTCATCCGTCATGCCGATACCTGAATCCGCCACTTTCAAAATAAGCTGCTTTTCATGAAGAATGACACTGATTCCAACCTCTCCTTCCGCAGTGAATTTCACCGCATTGGAGAGTAGATTGGTGGTAATTTGCACCAATCGCAGCGCGTCGATTTCAATGAAAGCATTCGAAAATGGTTTGATTGTCACTTTGTAATCCAAACCTTTCGCGAGCGCTCGTGGTTCAAAGCTTCGAAACACATCGCACAAGGTTTTAAGCAAGTCGGTCTTAACTAGGGCGACGGTTAAGTGCCCTGCCTCTAACTTTGAATAATCCAGTACTTCGTCTACTAGCATATTTAAATGATTGAGCGAGCATATGGCTTGGTCAA
The DNA here is from genome assembly GCF_033338675.1 of Vibrio sp. Vb1574. Lineage (NCBI taxonomy): Bacteria > Pseudomonadati > Pseudomonadota > Gammaproteobacteria > Vibrionales > Vibrionaceae > Vibrio > Vibrio sp. Vb1574. Next base: position 35,033 of record NZ_JAWOTC010000030.1, on the reverse strand, counting down.
TTAACTCGCGATTTGAATCTGTCGTCACTTGGTGATTTAGCAAATCGAGGATGCCGTGTGCTGCCGACAATGGCGTTCTTAATTCGTGACTCATGGTTGCCAAAAAGTTTTCGCGCGCACGTACCGCGGTTTGCGCTTCTTTTTGCGCATCGATTAACGCCTGCTCACGTTCTTTTTGCTGGGTAATATCTTGAATCACAGTCAGTACAAACTTGTTCTTACCGCTAGGAGAAGCGATGACTTTGCGTTCTCGATATACATGTTTAATATCAAGTTCACAGCCCGACGAGGCAACCTCTTCTGAAATACGCTTTCCAGCAATAACAGTGGTCAGTTCATCAAAATTATTCACTAGAGGAACGTGCGCAGAATCACTTTTCAAACTACATTGTTGGCACTGTTTACTGTTGTAGTTCGCACAATTACTCATCTCCATATGGTTATTTTCACTATGGATAAAAACCAAGCTATTGATCTCTTTGATGATGTCCATCAGCCATTGCTTTTCCGCTTCCTCATTGTCAGCATTAAATTCGGCTAACCTCACTTTAAGTCGCATGTGAGATAAGATGAAATACGCCGCAATTAACATGAGACAGAATATGAATGAACCAGCAACAACAAATGTAGCGATCTGCTCCGAGTCATAGCCATAAGTCAGTTTGAAGCTTCGGTGAGAACGCAGCAGTTTTTCGATCTCGTTAGAATCAATGGTTTCGATGATGCTGTTCAACATGTGTTGCAGTTGTGTATTGTGGTTTGCAACCGCAAATGCATTAGAGAACGTCAAAACGTCCTCCGCATTGATCACCAAGCCATTGACTTGATCTTGTGCAATCATGTTGTGAACGATGTCGTCAGGAATGTAAGCCACATCCAAAACGCCCGATTTCAAATCGGTAAGCAGCTTTTTCAAATCATCATAATGATCAACTTGGCCTTGCTGCCAAGTGCCCAAATGAACTAACCCTTGCTTTTTCAAAGTGAGCAGAATACCCGCTTCTTTCAGTGCAGGTTTATCGCGCTTGCTCTGCTCCGCTTGGATAGCCACGTAATTACTGTGCATGAATGGTTTAGTGAACAACCAATCTGACTTAGGTAGCTCACCCACATAAGAGATGGGGACTATATCGGCATCAAATGCCGTTAATCCATTTGAAAGGCTCGACGTCGGCTTCACATACTTAAAGCTCAAGCCAGTACGAGACTGCAATAAGTCGACAAAATCTGGAAAGAAGCCATCTAACTCGCCCGTTTGCGAATCTCGGTAGAGAAACGGATAAGCTTCGTCACTGCTGCTGTAAGTTATCACTAGTTTGTTTTGATGATTACGTCGGTAATCTACCAATAACTTATCACTGATATGGTAAGGATTTTTCGAGGCGACGGAGCGAATGTTTTTTCCATTTTGCTCCCACTGAAGGATTTTGTTGATGTCATCGATCAGACTCTGTTTGTCCAACGAAGCGATAAAACTCACCTCTTCGTTTTTCAACCAACTGGGAATATCGACAACCCCTTTTACAATGTCATTCAAATCCAAATATTGGGTAATACCAACATAAGTGTAAATCAGCGCGTTCGCTTTACCTCGCTTAACTTCATTAAACGCCTCTAAACGTGTTTTAACATAATGTATCTTATCGATACCACGTTCAGTGAGGTTGTCACAATACACACTGCCCTCAACACACACCCATTTAAGATCACGCGCATCACTATCTCGGTAAGTGGCATTCCGATACCAAACAGCGATAGTGCTCGAAAAGAAAGGCATCGAAAACAAGAAACGCTTTTCTCTTGCTGCTGTTTTACTAAATCCAACCGCACCATCAATCTTCTTGCTTTCGACATCCGCAAGTAAAGACGGAATATGCTTGTAAGTCCGAAGTTCTAACTCATAATCCAAAGCTTTAGTAATGTTAGACAAATACTCAAGACTAATTCCGTACGAAGGACCAACGCTACCGTCAAACGAGTCTTTAGCTTCGTCTTGCGCAATAACACCAACGATGACCTTCGGTTTAGGACTCTGTTTGGCAGTTGAGCAAAAAGAACTCGCTAAAAAAATTAAGGCGACGGACGATACCGTAATACTTCTAAGAATACTGAGCATGACTGCTTCCTCTGAATGGAAGCTCAGACTAGTTTTTGTCAGATAAAAGTCAAACTTAGCTCAATAGTGAAATAAAAATAACACTCTGATATAAAAGTAAAAAACCAAAATTCGTCAGAACAATCTGACAACACAATCCACCTTTGACTACACAGCGTTTGCGTTCGGTCTCTCACCCAGACGGATATTCACTGCGAGTCGGTATACATAAGGGATGTGTGCTTTTAGGTTTGCACGCCATAGCTTTTTACTTTCATCTTGAATGATTCATCATCATTCCATGATAAACTGGCGTATTAACATGAAAGAAAGCTCAACTCCGCGGTTTCGAGCAGCTTGAAGTAAACACAGTTTTAGAAAATGCGTTCTAGTATTGTATTACTCAAGACTCACATTGCTACTTTTACAACCGCTGGAGCATTAGAAAAATTAAGGTATTAAATTCAAATGGTTAATAACTCAATCCAGTGGTTTCCTGGCCACATGCACAAAGCACGTAAAGAGATCGAAGAAGCAATACCTCAAGTGGATGTGATCATCGAAGTACTGGATGCTCGTATTCCTTTCAGTAGTGAAAACCCTTTGATTTCTCAAATCCGTGGTGACAAACCTGTCGTTAAAGTTTTGAACAAACGTGATTTGGCCGATCCAGAGTTAACTCAACTGTGGATTGAGCACTTGGAGCAAGAGCAACATGTAAAAGCAATGGCGATCACGACTTCTGAACCACAAGAAGTGCATCGAATCATGGAGCTTTGCCGCAAACTTGCCCCACACCGAGAAGAAATTGGTAAAAACATTCGCACCATGATCATGGGTATCCCAAACGTTGGAAAGTCGACGATCATTAACACCCTCGCAGGCCGAACAATCGCTGTAACAGGTAACCAACCCGCGGTTACACGTCGTCAACAACGTATCAACCTGCAAAATGGCATCGTATTATCTGATACTCCAGGGATTTTATGGCCAAAAGTGGAAAATCCACACAGTGGCTTCCGCCTTGCGGCTACTGGCGCGGTAAAAGATACAGCGATGGAATATGACGAAGTCGCATTCTATACCATTGAATACCTAGCAGCTCATTATGCAGACAAGCTTAAAGAGCGTTATCAAATTGAAGAGCTTCCAGAATCAGATATCGAGATCATGGAAGAAATTGGTCGTCGCCGCGGTGCACTACGTGCAGGTGGACGTGTTGACTTGCACAAAGTATCAGAGATCTTATTGCACGAACTTCGCCAAGGCACTTTGGGCCAAATTACATTAGAACGCCCAGAAATGATCACTCAAGAACTGATTGAAGTCGAGATTGAAACCGCCCGTAAAGAAGAAGAAAAAGCGAAGCGTAAAGAAGAGCGTCGTAAGCGCTATTTACGTAATAAGCGATAAGCTTGTCTTTTATCTACTCATGTTTCAAGGCGCGATTTTCGCGCCTTTTTTGTTATCTAATGCGCCCATTTTTTTCACTTTTCAAACTTTATATTCCTCATCCAAAATCCCAGATATGAAGCACGAAAAAACACCGCAAAATCGCCGTATAAACTTTAAGCACAAACTAGTTTAGACCCCGGGCCCCTATAGAGTTACAGCCACCATCCAACCCTCAAATGTCGAGTTTGCAAGGGTCTGCAAACTTATGCAACCTGGTTAGTGACACTCTCCCCAAAATCCGCAATATGAATAAGTGTCAGCGCTGGCGTTTTTCCATATGAAGAAGAGATTTATTATGAGTGAAACTATACAAAGCAAACCACTTCCCTCCTTTATCGAGGAACGCCTAGATTTTTATATTCAAGATCTAATCGAACCGAATGAGAACAAAAAACACCTTGTTCTTGGTAAACGCCCACCGTGTAATGCCGTTGTCCTGCAAAGCAATGATTACCTTGCACTGTCTCATAACAAGGAGATTCAAAACGCGCATCGTGATGCGATTTCCCAGCACGATGACAACGTCGTGATGTCCGCGATTTTCTTACAAGATGATGAATCGAAACCTGCATTTGAAACGCAACTAGCCAGTTTCGTTGGTATGCCTAGTTGTCTACTTTCTCAATCTGGTTGGGCTGCGAATGTCGGTTTATTGCAGACTATTTGTGCACCGAACATACCTGTGTACATTGATTTCTTTGCACATATGTCTTTGTGGGAAGGCGCACGTATTGCCGGAGCACAAATTCATCCGTTCATGCATAACAACACCAGTCACCTAAGAAAACAGATTTCACGTCACGGTTCAGGGATCATTGTTGTGGATTCGGTTTACAGCACTATCGGGACCATCGCTCCTCTACGTGATATCTACGAAATAGCACAGGAGTTTGACTGCGGCCTGGTTGTAGATGAATCACACTCTTTAGGTACACACGGTCCACAAGGTGCGGGGATACTGCAGGGTCTTGGCTTAACTCATAAGGTAGATTTTATTACCGTTAGTCTTGCCAAGACATTTGCTTATCGTGCTGGCGCGATTTTAGGCCCAGAAAAACTGGCGAAGACGCTTCCATTTGTGGCGTACCCTGCAATATTTAGTTCTACCGTATTACCGCAAGAGATCATTCGGCTAGAGAAAACACTGGACGTCATAAGAAAATCAGATGATAAGCGAGATATTCTGTTTGAAAGAGCCAAGTCTTTAGCCGTTGGTTTAAAACGCATTGGATTTACTATTCGCAGTGAATCACAAATTATCGCATTAGAATGCGGCAACGAGAGAAACACTGAGCGAGTCCGCGACTTTCTCGAAGAGCGAAATGTTTACGGCGCAGTGTTTTGCCGCCCTGCAACTGGAAGGAACAAAAACATCATCCGTTTTTCAGTCAATGCAGACATGACAGCTGCTGAAGTTGATCATGTACTCACTGTCTGCCAACAAGCATTTGCACACCCTGACTTAGAGTTTGTGTAAGTTAGTGTGTAGATAAAACTAAAGAGCTCAACAGTTTTGCTGAGCTCTTTATTCGTGTTATTCGTTGTGAGCAACTCGCCTCAAGAAAACAAGTCGCGAATGATTAGATCCAGTTTGCGATTTTATCGAACAAACGATTTTTATCCGCCGGTTTTACGATGAAGTCAGACATACCCGAAGACCCAATTTTGTCCAACGTGACAGGTGAACTATCCCCTGTATGCGCAATAATAGGTACCGACGCATAGTTTTTATCCGAGCTTCGAATTCGCCTAGACGCTTCTACACCATCCATAATTGGCATTTCGATATCCATCAGAATGAGATCAACATCTTCTTGCTCTAGTGTATCCAGAGCCTGCTGCCCGTCTTCTTTCTGAATCACTTCAAAGCCTTGCTTTTCAAGTAACATTGCCGTGAATTTACGCAAAGATTCATTATCATCCACGACCATAATTGTGCGCTTATTTGAATTATCTAACGTCACCGAGGCCGTTGGTGTCGATACATAGCTTGAATCATATAAGAGACGCTCAATAGTTGGTTTAGTATTCAATAACCAGGCTTGCGTTTCGATCCAAATAGGTTCATATGCAGCCTTACGTGCTCTCTGAGTCGGATGATGCTCAAAAAGATAAACTATGCGTGCTTCAGTGAAAGACAAGAGAGATTCTAATCTATCCAATTGGTTTGCTCTTGGATCTAAGCTCTCAAGATCGATAAAAATCAGATCGAATTCGAACTCGTACTCTTTCTTTTTGAGTACTTGGTTGGCATCTAAAATCGTCGAGTCAAAGCCCATAAAACGGCTAATATCTGTTACTTTAGACACCAAGATATCTTGGCTAGTCACCGTTAGAATGGTTTTGAGTTTAGTCAGATCGTTTTTGATTTCAGTAACGGTATCAGATGTCGTTAGTGGGAAAGTTAACGTAAATTGAGACCACTCCCCTAACTGAGATTGACACTCAATGTTCCCCCCAAATGAACGCATGACTTTTTTACAAAACGGTAGACCCAAACCATAACTTCCTGATTTGCCAGTGGTGTAAAAGTCTTGAAAGATATTGCGTAGAACATCAGGAGCAATGCCAGCACCATTATCGGTTACAACAATTTGATTAAAGCGTTCTGAACTTATCATGGATACATGTATGTGAAAATCTTCAGATTTACGGTGATGGAAGGCATTCTTGAAGAGGTTATACATAACGTATTTAAGCAGCGTATCACTACCTAGAAACTCAAACTCACTTCTCGCATCCAGCGATATGGCAAATCGATCAGTGGCACGTTTATAACTGAAGCTTTCAATTGCCTGTTCAACGACCGAGTGAACTGAATATTTTTTGAAGCTAGAACGAGAAACTCGATTTTCATCAATCGAAGTTAGCAATAAATCGATGGTTTCATTACCCGATTGGATAATGTTCATTGCATCCTGACTCACTTCACGTAATAAGGTGACATCCTCTACACTCATGACGTACTGCTCTTTTCCTGCCTCTTTCATGTTGGGCAAGATCGACTGGATAACATCTATTGAAGTGCAAAGCCCACTCAACGGGTTACGCATTTCATGTGCGATCCCTGCCCCGAATGATTTTGCCAGCGAGACTTTCGCTTCATGTTCAACTTGGTTACGAAAATAGAACAAATTACCGAAGACATAAATAAACAGAAAGATTGGCACATGAGTCCAATCCATGGTCAAGTCAAGATGGAACCCTTTTGCAACCCAAGCGAAGAATGTTGCTAAACCTATCCCAGCAAAGGTTTGAGCAAACATGACCCTAGTAACATGAACCAGTAAAATGTGTAAGAAAATTGCAGACATAAACGACATAACCCATACATTGGACCAGTCATTCATCAGTAACATATAAAAAAAGAAAAACGGTAAGCACAGCGTTATCGTCACTTGGTAGTAAATAGGAACATAATCTCTCCAAGTCGATGATAAGCGGTTTCTAAAAATGATGCCGAAAAACAATAACGAGCAAAACAATCTAAGAGATAAATTTTCATAAGCCTGTGGAAAGGCAAACTCCCAGACAAAGTAGTACAGCGGAAAGCCAAGAAACCCCATCCAGCCAACGAGAGTTAGGTTTGGTTCTGCATATTGATAAACCTTACGTATCGAGTCCATATAATCTGTTTTGCTTACTCCGCCTGACGCACAATAGTGTGATTTTGATTCACTTTTATCGTTTTATTATTAACTAATTATATATTAATCATCATTTATAAGCAGCGCGAAATGACGTAAACAGCTCGCAATACTTATCTTTAGTTTCAATCTTTTAAGACAGCTACACTTGATTTACAACCAAATAAACAAAGTTGCATATAGTTTAGTGCAATTTTGCGATAATCGCTCTGTATCCAATTGGATGTTAATCTCATTTTGTGTAAGAAACTTAAGTCGCGCCTTTGGCACGACTTTCCAACGATTCAAAAACAGCACTCACCGCATATAGCGTGGTGAAGAACAATTGGCTTGGGGTGTGTTATGAATTCTGTCCAGATAAAAAATGTCATTTTTGATGTAGGTAATGTGTTGGTACGCTGGTCTCCAGTAGAAATCGTTCGCTTAACATTTGGTGATTCCGTAGAATCAGAGAAAATGGCTCAGATGCTATTTTCATCACAAATCTGGAAAGATTTAAATAAAGGGACGATCTCCGAAAGGGAAGCAAAACAGCGTTATCAACGTGAACACCAAGTAACGACGGAAGAAATGGACCGCTTCTTTTATTATGTAAAACACACTCAAATATTACTTTACGGCAGTATAGAGCTGTTAAAACGAGTAAAAAGAGCCGGATATGGCGTATATGCGCTCACAGACAACATCAACGAAATTGTGGAACATCTTCGTACTACCTATGAGTTTTGGCCACTGTTTGATGGAGCAATCATCTCTTCTGAAGTTCAATTACTAAAACCACAAGCGGAGATCTACCAAACTCTACTTTCAAAGTATCAGCTTAACCCCGAAGAGACAGTATTTCTTGATGACATGCCTTACAATGTTGAAGGTGCCCAAGCAGTTGGCATGGCTGCTATTCAGTTTGAAAATGCTCAGCAATGTGAGCTCGAACTAAAAGCCATGGGGGTTAACTTCTAGAAAGCTTTCAATAAAACATAACGTTAGGGTGCATAAACAAAAAAGAGCAGTGTTGAGACTGCTCTTATCTAATGTTTTAGAACGCTAGGTTAGGAGTAAATCACGTTTTCCTCAATCCCACTAACTAATGACTGGGCGTTCTTCCAACGGAATACTTTTTCTAACACCTCTTTGCCATCAGGTGCGCGCCAAGTTCGCTCTTGATCCTCTTGTCCACCAATGTGGCGATAGAATTCAATCGCAGAAATGTTTTGCGACACAACTTCTAAATAAAGACCTGTGTCTTGAAAGTACTGCTGTTGCCATTCTGCGACAGCAAGTAATAGCTGCTTACCAATCCCACGACCACGGTAACTGTCATCAACATGCAATGCGTCAATAAAGGTTCCACGCTCGAAATCATGGTTGCCGAACACACAAACAAAGCCAAGTAGCAAACCTCCCTCCTCCGCCAAGACAATGTGCTGATTGAATGGTGGGTTGGTCAAACGGGTTTGCCAAATCAGTAGTTTGTCGTCAATCGCTTCTTTCTCAAGATAGTTATCACTAAGAATGCCACGGTAATGACGCTTCCAGCTATCCGCATGAAGATGCGCAATGCGCTCGTAGTCCTTATATTCCGCTAATCGTAAATCCATTACGTATTCCTATTTTCTTACATTTTTGCTTCTTTATAGAGTCTCGGTATATTCCACCTTTATAACACTTGTTTCTTGGCAGATTTTATACACCTTAAGCCAGAGCTCATTTTTTAATACTACTCATTATTCAATTAAAAGCAAAATATCCCATCAAGTTCCTTAATCTACACCCAAAGGAATAGTCACATTTGTCTAACTTTAATTTGACTTACATGTGTACGCTGATATTCTGGCGAACAGTTGTTAGCTCAAAGTTAGGGATACACCTGTGACTCAAAACAAACCACCTGTTATCTGGTTGAATACATTAATATTTTCTGCCAGTTTTGTTCTGACTTTTATTGTAATGCCTTGGTATGCATATCATTTTGGGCTGGGTTGGGAACATCTAATTTGGGGAGTGATTGCATTTAGTTTTACTAACCTTTCTATTACAGCAGGCTATCATCGTCTCTGGAGCCACAAAACATACGAAGCTCATCCTATTTTGCGCGCCATTTTTGCGATTGGAGGAGCATTTTCTTTGCAAAATAGTGCATTACATTGGTCTTCTGATCATCGTGTGCATCACAAACATGTCGACAATAACGGTAAAGATCCGTACTCAGCCAAGCGGGGTTTTTGGTATTCTCACATTGGGTGGATGTTACGTGATTACAATAAATCAAAGGAAAACGAATATACAAACTGCCGTGATCTAAAGCGCGACAAAATCGTCATGTGGCAGCATAAGTATTATGTTCCACTTGCCCTACTAACTAATATTGGTTTCCCAGTCATGCTCGGACTGATCTACGGTGATATCTGGGGGATGTTATTGGTCGTTGGTGCGGCTCGACTCTTTATGAGTCACCATACGACTTTTTTCATTAACTCCCTCGCACATATTTGGGGTAAGCAAACTTTCACAGACAAAAACACTGCTCGCGATAATGGTGTACTCGCCTTTTTCACATTTGGAGAGGGTTACCATAATTTCCATCATATTTTCGAGAATGACTATCGCAATGGCGTGTATTGGTGGCATTACGACCCAACGAAGTGGTTGATAAAGTCATGTTCTTGGTTAGGACTCACATCTAAGTTGCGCACAACGCCTACATTTAGAATTGAAAAAGCCCGTGCGAGTCAACTTTTGAAGAAAGCAAGAGAAAAGCTAGAATCGAAACCGAACACGCAAACAATCCTCGATCAGCTACAGCACGAGTTTGATACTCTAGTTCATCACATGCAGGAATACTACGAGATGCGCAAAGAAGTACTCGGTGCCAAAACTGCCAGTGTGGTAAAGAAATACGAATGTTCTGTAACGAAAATGAAGTACCAGCAAATTAAAGGAGAGTTCGAACGGCAGCAACGTAGTTGGAACCTTATGGTTCGTCGATACGCATAGTTTATCCTCATTCTTACGATTACTTAGCTTCGCTTCGGCGAAGCTTTTTTGTTGTGAAGAGTGTTTTCCAATAATTGCTTACTGAGTAAAGTCTTTTTCCTATTGTGAATCAATTCACTCTTTATTCATTCACTTTCCTAGTCATATTTTCCTTCCTATAAATAGCTTCAAACCAGCACGTAACACTTAGAAAACCAAATTCCAACAATACAATCTAACGAAATTATTTATTAAATTATTATTTGTCTCAGATCATGCAAGCCCCATATTTGTCTCGTGCCACAGCTAAGAATTCTGTAAATTCCTTGTCATAAACTGAAACAGTTTCTTTCTTTTTTACATAACATTCGGAGATCCCTATGTTAGAGCTCTTAATTGGCTTAGTGGTTACCATTGCGGTGGGTTACTTTATTGTCAAAGGCTATAAAGCTGCAGGCGTGTTACTGACAGCTGGTATTGCTTTACTTCTTATGACTGGCGTTTTGGGGCACGACGTGCTGCCGTCAAAAATCACCTCAACTGGTAACATGGTGACAGATGCGCTTGAATACGTGAAATACATGCTTCAATATCGCGGTGGCGGTCTTGGTATGCAAATCATGCTGCTTTGTGGTTTTGCGTCATACATGACTCATATCGGCGCGAACAACGTGGTAGTGAAACAGTTCTCTAAACCGCTTTCTGTCATCAAGTCTCCTTACGTCCTTTTGGTAGCGGCTTACATTGTGGCGTGTTTAATGTCTCTTGCGGTAAGTTCTGCAACAGGCCTTGGCGTACTATTAATGGCGACATTATTCCCAATGATGGTCGCGATGGGCATTTCTCGTCCAGCAGCCGTTGCAGTGTGTGCCTCTCCAGCGGCAATCATCCTTTCTCCTACTTCTGGTGATGTTGTTATCGCAGCAGAAAAGTCTGGTTTAGAGCTTGATGTGTTTGCGGTACAAACTGTGTTGCCTGTTTCTATTTGCGCAATCATCGTCATGGCAGCGGCAGCGCTCTTCTGGAACAAATACTTAGATAAGAAAGAAAATACACCAATGGAAAAAATTGATGTATCAGAGATCAAAGCTGACGCACCAGCGTTTTATGCAGCTCTTCCTTTTCTACCTATCATCGGCGTTTTCCTATTCAACGGTCGTACCATTCCAGGACTTAGTCTAGACATCTACACTATTGTGGTTGGTTCGATTTTCCTTGGAGCTCTGATCCATTATGTTGTAAATAAGTTCGATGGTAAGAAATCACTAGAAGATTTAGATTCTTGTTACGCAGGCATGGCTGACGCGTTCAAAGGCGTTGTGATGCTTTTGGTTGCCGCAGGGGTTTTTGCACAAGGTCTGATGTCTATCGGAGCTATCGATAACCTACTTCATCTAGCAGATAATGCTGGTGCAGGCGGCGTTGCTTTAATGCTTATTCTAACTGCATTGACAGTTGCAGCAGCAATTGCAACGGGTTCGGGTAACGCGCCTTTTTATGCGTTCGTGGAGTTAGCACCATCTTTGGCTGCGAAAATGGGATTAAACCCTGCTTTCCTAATTATCCCGATGCTTCAAGCATCAAACCTAGGCCGTACTATCTCACCAGTATCTGGCGTAATCGTTGCGACATCAGGTATGGCAAACATCAGCCCGTTTGAGGTTGTAAAACGCACATCCGTTCCAGTTCTAGCAGGCCTTATCACGGTGATTATTGGTACTATGGTGCTTGTTCCAATGAGTGCCTAACGGTATTGCCACGATCAAACTAAAAGCAATATCCGAACAAAATTACGTTTAATTAAAAACGCCAGCAAATGTGCTGGCGTTTTTTTTATTCTAATGTGTTGATTTACGCTGACTTAAATCGGTCAGGAATCTTAGTGATGCTCTCTCTGTAGCTAAACCATAAGTAGGTAACGGCAAGCGAAAAGAATAAATATGAAAGTGCGAATACGATTGGAGACGTGATTAATTCCGCGGACATTCCCCACATCACACCGACTACGGTTATCGTCAACTTAGAAAGCATACCGCAAATGAGTAGGAATAAAGCAAGCTGTGGAAAGCGCGAGCTGCGAAATGCGAAGAAATAACAGCTACCTACCGCTAAAGAAGCAATAGATAAGCCCAACATAAATGAATGGATGTGGTCTGCTGATGCGATACCAGCGGATACCGAAGCCATGAGTAATAGGAACAGTTTCATAAGTCACCTCAGAACAAATCTAAAAAGCATCCCTTCATAAATGAAAACTCATTTTTCACTATATTCTGCGCCTAAAATCAGCAATTACAAGTTACTTTTTTGCTCACTTAATGAACATAAAAGCTAATCAGCTTCAATTATTACAAAAGGTTAACAATTAAAAATTAAGAAACCCTTTGCATCTGATACTTACGACAGTTAGATGATAAATTCGCCATTTTTGTTACAGATGGTTAACATGGAAACATTTTGAAATTTTTTATTTGAAATGTGAACTGTGCACTCAACAGCGTAAAACCTCTCTGTCTTGACTCATCATTCGTTATTAGAGAACAAAAAATATCACTTTTTTACAACGTTCTTACTACATACAAAACCATGAATTCACATCCACTTTTAATGTTGCAAATTATTTTATCAGTAACCGTAAAAAGAGATTCCAATCACATATTTATTGGTTATAATCCGCGCTCATTGCGTTAAACGTTGAAAAACGCAAACTAATTTTGAGAAAAAACATCTTTAAACCAACCTTCTTTGCGGCATTGCCAATAAGAGGAAAAACTGAGAATAAAAATGAGCAAGATTGATAAAGCTATGCGCATCCTGTTAGCAGGGTTCTGTATCAACCTTTGTCTTGGCATCCTGTATGCTTGGAGTGTATTCAACAAGGCACTGGTAACTGAATCAGGCTGGAGTGCTGCAGAAGCTTCTGCACCTTACGCAACTGCAACCATCACTTTCTCTATCTGTCTTCTTATTGCAGGTATTCTTCAAGACCGCATGGGCCCTCGAATGATCCTTATCCTAGGTACTGTTCTTACAGGTCTGGGCATGATCGCTTCTGGCTTTGTGAACTCTCCACTCATGCTGAACATTACCTTCGGTGTGATCACAGGTGCAGGTATCGGTTTTGGTTACGCATGCCTATCACCTTCTGCGATGAAGTGGTTCCACGCTTCGAAGAAAGGTATGGTTAACGGCATTATTGCGGCAGGTTTTGGTCTAGCGGCTATTTACCTTGCGCCAGTAACTTCTGCGCTAATAGACAGCATGGGCATTCAAACTAGCTTTATGGTTCTTGGTGTTGGTATCCTAGCGATTGCGGTTCCTCTTGCAGCAACCATCAACAACCCACCAGCAGACTACACACCTGCGGAGCCTAAAGTAAAAGAAGGCCAAGCACCTAAAGCGGTGAAAAAGTCAGATGACTTAACTTGGAAAGCAATGTTGAAAACGCCACAGTTCTACTCTCTATGGATCATGTACGCGTTTGCAGCTTCTGTTGGTCTAATGATCATTGGTAACATCACGACAATCGCAAGCGTTCAAGCAAACTTGCCAAACGCGGTTTACCTAGCGTCTATTCTTGCTGTATTTAACTCTGGCGGTCGTGTTGCCGCGGGTATGCTTGCAGATAAAATCGGCGGTGTTCGTACGCTTCTACTCGCGTTCGTTCTACAAGGCGTAAACATGGTGCTGTTCGCGACGTTCGACTCTGAGTTTACACTGATCATCGGTACAGCAATCGCAGCGGTAGGTTACGGCACACTTCTAGCGGTATTCCCTACTCTAACGGCTGAGTTCTACGGTCTGAAAAACTACGGCACTAACTACGGCGTGCTTTACACAGCATGGGGTATCGGTGGTGCAATCGGCGCAGCGGTTGTTGGTTTCTCGATGACAAATGGCGACGGCTACACCTTGGCTTACACAATTTCTTCAGCAATGATGGCAGTATGTATCGTACTAGCGTTCATCACTAAGCCATTGTCTGAAGCGAAAGTAGCACAGCTAAAAAACGCATAATTGCGAATTGATTTGATAGCGAAAAGGCTTAACCTATGGGTTAAGCCTTTTTTGTTATCGGTCGTTTATGGAAAGCCCTATCGAACTTGCACCAGACTACTATCTAGAGAACTTCTTCAAGCTGACTCATCACGCAATAACTTGGTACAGCGATTTACTGACCAAGGAAGAACACGCATGGCTTTGCTCGTTTGATTCTTTGAGCAAACACGCCCAGTGCCTTTTGGTGCGTTTATACAGCCGAAAGGGATGTTGGTTTCGAAGTGATAAGCTGAGTTATCAAGAAATACCTTCTATCAATGAAGCACTGGCAGAATTGAGTCAGCATGAGTTTGTAGCCCTTTCCCCACCCCTTTCTCATCAAGAGTTAGCGGCTAATTTACTGACCAAACCAGAAATCTCCGCGCTTTATCCCGAACTGCCGAAATCACTCAAGAAAGACGCCCTTGTCGAACATTTGAGTAATACGGAATTTGATCGTATAGAGCGGCTTGAGTTTACGATCGTCAAACTCAATTCTGCTCATATGATCGACGTGTTACTCACTCTGTTTTTTGCCAACACCCATCAAGACTTAAGTCAGTTTGTGCTTGATGACTTAGGTTTGCATCAGTTCGAGCAATATCAATTGAGTAAAGTGCGCCGTTTCTTTGATTCACGTGAGCAAATAGACCGCTTAATTGAACTGAGCCAGTTGGCCAACCTGTACTGGCAATTTGACCGAAAAGACAAAGCCAATCTCGACTTATTAATTGAGGCAATGCCTCAGCCCGTTAAACACCGTTACGTAGATCGTAAACGCGAGCACATGTTGAATGACATAGCACGTGATTACGAACGGCTTAATGATCTAGAGACCGCCCTATCTCTATTTGGCCAAACTCAACTCACACCGAGCCGAGAACGACGCGCACGTATCTATGACAAATTAAACCATGATGATTTATTTTGTGACATTGTCACAGATATGCTTAACTCACCGATCGATGTGTCTGAGCTCGAAGTTGCACAAAAACTTGAGCAACGGTTAAAACGAAAACAAGGCGAGAAAGTGCCAAGAGTGACGAAGCCAACCTGTACGGAATACCGCCTTGAACTGGATTTATCTCAACAGAGAGTCGAACTCGCCAGCAAAGCGTATTTTGAGTTCTTAGGCTGGACTGTATTTTACGCCGAAAATGCACTGCTTAATGCATTACTTGGTCTCACTTTTTGGGATGCGATTTTTGCTCCTATTGAAGGGGCATTCATTAACGCTTATCAACACCGTCCTTTAGATTTATATCACTCGGATTTTGTTACCAAGCGCCAAGCTTTGATAGACACCGCTTTTGCCGAACTAGAAGCGGGCAACACCCAGATGTTATTGACAAAATACGATGAGAAGTTTGGCATCAGTAATCCATTTGTACATTGGAATTTAATAAGTAAAGAGCTACTCGAAACAGCACTCAACACTATCCCAACCAATATGCTGATGGCGCTGTTCAAAATACAATTGAGCGACCTTAAGCTTTACCGTAATGGGATGCCGGATCTCATTGCTTTTAAAGAAAACGAGTTCGAGTGGATTGAAGTGAAAGGCCCTGGCGATAAACTCCAAGACAACCAATGGCGTTGGATTAAAGAGTTTACTCGCCTTAATGTCCCGTTTGCGGTGTGTTACGTCGCAGCAACTTAACTTACTCTATATAAAGAGCTTGGTGTTTGTTCACTCAAACCGCCCCTCGGTTATCGCCCCTTGCTCTTTTTTCTAAACATTTTTTCGTTTCTTCACGATCGCTTCACGCTTCTTCACACAAAATGCGCTTCTACTCACTAAGTTGATTTGAAGAGGCAAAATAAAATGAACAAAACCATTCTTGCGTTACTCGTTACCTGCTCAGTTTCGGTATCTGCGGCTCCATATGTAGGTCTGGAATATGGACTAGGCACCACTGACCATGACTTGGAACCTCACTTTTCATCTGAAAATGTAACACTTAACCCAGAACTTGAGGATGGTATTTTCTCAGGATTTATCGGTTACTCGTTTAATGACAATTGGGCAATTGAGCTAGGTTACAGCCAGTTTGACCTTGATGACGGCCGTTCTAAGAACCTTGGTATCAAGACAATTGATGGCAAAGATTACCATCATGAAATAGATTGGGATTCCTCTATCACAGCCAAACAAGTCTCGCTAGCACCAGTGTTTAGCTATACATTAAGTGATAAATGGACAACAAAATTCAAAGCGGGTTTAACTTACACGCAATATGACGCCAAGGTTGCTCAACATCAAGAATATGAGCTTGTCGCGAATGACGATGTGGAAATAAGCAACACGCTTTTCCATAGCTCGGAGAAAAGCAACGAGTTAGGCGCAATGTTCTCTGTGGGCGCGGAATACCAAGTGTTGCCAAAGCTCACCATTGGCGCAAACGCTAAATACCAACTAGACAGCTACGCAAACACTGCATCCTTTAACGTAGGCACAACTTATTACTTCTAATATAAGGAGATGATAATGAAAAGAGTATTGTTAACATCCATGCTTGCTCTACTTTCAAGCTCGGCTTTCGCCGCGTTTAATGGTCCAGAAGTCAGTGCAATCAATACGGTGAAAGAGGCGCGCAACGCAACCGACGACAGCGCTGTAGTGCTAACCGGGCATATTGTTCAATCATTTGGTAACGAGACTTACTTGTTCAAAGACAACACTGGTGAGATCGAAGTAGAGATCGACAACGAAGATTGGATGGGTCAAGAAGTGACACCAAAAGATACCGTAATGATTCGAGGAGAGGTTGATTCAGATTGGACAACTACGCAGATAGACGTTGAGACAATTCAAAAACGTTAAGAAGCTGACTGATACCTCAACACAAATAACACAGCCACATTTTAGTGGTTGTGTTACGCAATAATCATGGAAAACGCTCGTTTAGCTAGTCAAGCAAGGGCAATCTTGCGGTACGACTAACCGTATACTCTTAGGCTGAACATCAAATCTAATGGTTCTCGAATGATAAGGTTCTCCATCTAAATTAAGAGGCAATGGATTCGGAAAATCTATCTCCAACCAGCTTGCTCTTGTGTACTTCACAAACTCTCCTTTCTCACTCGGGTTATTGATCTCGTCGATTACTTTAGGCAGCTCATGAGGTAAAAATGGGCGCACCAATGTTAGATCCATCAGCCCATCATTAATCATCGCTTTTGGAGCTAACTCTTGCCCACCTCCAGCAAGGCGCCCATTACAAAACGCACCGAGCAACATTTCTCCCTGATACGCACCACCTTCAATCGTTATTGTTCCGTCATATGGTTTAAAGCCAAGTGCTTTTACAACACCAGTTAGCGTGTAAGCTCCGCCGCCAAGAAAGTTTTTGAGTTCAACAGGCGTTTCTGCTGTAACTTCTGCGCCAAACCCTGCTGTTGCCACGTTAATAAAGCAGCGATCGTTCGCTTTGACGCAATCGACCAAAACGGACTGCCCCTCAACAGCAAGAGATAAAGACGCCTTAATGGAATTAGGTACTTGAATAGCGGTAGCAAAGTCATTGGCGGTACCAAGGGGAATAATGGCTAACTCAGGGCGTTTTTCTTTGTCAATTTGAATAATCGCAGAAGCCGCCTCATTGACGGTCCCATCGCCACCAGCGACAACAATACGTTCAATGCCTTCATCAACCGCTTCTTTCACTAGCCGCGGCATGTCTTGAGATTCCCACGTCACACGCACCTGCACGTCGATGCCTTTTCCTCTCATTTTCATGATTGCATCTCTTAACTCTGAATTCCCAGCTTTTTTTCCGTTAAGGATGGCACGTATTGTCTTTTTCATTGCACTTCCTATTGGTTGATGACTTTTCCTGCTTGCTTAATCTGTGAACGCAACCACTGATGGGCGCTGTCGTTTGTGCGACTAGGATGCCAGATTGTGCAAAGCTCATACATTTGTTCATCAAATGGCATTGATAAAGATTTAACATGATAGGTGTTATTGAACAAGTTGATCATCGACTCTGGCATTAAACCAATGTATTCACTACCACAAATAATTGGGAGCATTTCTAGTACGCCTGAGGCTCGATACTTAATCTTTCTCTTATCCAAGTCGACAATGTCATCGGCGTTTAACAAGCTCTTACGACTCTGCCACTGCGAAACCACTACGTGTTCTTCTTCAAAAAATTGTTCAGCCGTAATCTCGTCATTCAGGCGTGGATGCGCTTCGCTACATACCACCACCAAACGCTCCGTAAGTACAGTTTCCAGTTTTAGCACCGTTCTTGCTCTTGGTGTGATATCAATGATCAAATCGTATCGTTGTAACCGCAGATCACTTTCAAAATCTTCCGTAAAAAGCGGATGTACTTCTAATGCAACATTTGGCGCCGACACACGGATTTGTTTCATGACTTGAGGTAGCAACTCAAAACTTGCAACGGACACACAGGCAATAGAAAACACTCTATTCGACACTTTAGGGTCAAACTCACTAGAGGCCGATAATGTCGAAGTGAAATTTTGTACTGAAGCAAGAAGAGCAGGATAAATATCCATCGCAAACGAGGTAGGCTCAACACCTTTAACGCAACGATGAAACAATGGATCATCGTAGATATCACGTAGCCTTGCTAGCGCTTTACTAACCGCAGGCTGGGTGATGTTTAAACGCGCCGCCGCCCGAGACAAGTTACGCTCTTCATAGATGGCAGTGAAAATGGGAATAAGATTAAGGTCGGTCGGTTTCATGCTATTAAATTTTTCAAAAGTCACTTTCTCTATTTTAATCTAACTGCATGATCCTTCACGTAGCCAAGTGTAATAAATGGGCGGTATCGCTTGTTTTAATGAGTTTTAACTCAATTTTGACGCACTTCATTCACTACATAAACTGGCACCGTAGTGCAACGTAAAGCTTGGATTAGGCTTTGCCTAAGTAAGGGGTAAGAAACTCGCTGACTTCCTCGCCGCACAAACCCGTTTCTACCTCTATACCTGCTTGTTTTAGAATCTCGATACCTCGACCACTGTTGCGCGGGTCGGGGTCCAATATGGCTACGACGACTTTGCTTATGCCGGATTTGACTAATGTCACCGCGCAAGCTGGCGTGCGACCAACAAACGAACAGGGTTCCAGCGTAACGTATGCCGTCACCGATTCTAACGAGCCTTGATACGCATTCAGCGCTTCCACTTCCGCGTGATTGCCACCAATCGCTTGAGTATGACCTTCAGAAACGATTTGATTGTCTCTCACTAACACGCAGCCAACCGGCGGGTTGGGTTGACATTTAGGAAGCGCATTTTTGGACACTTCCAATGCGCGGCGCATAAACTCTTGGCTCATTTGAACTCTATTCTCTAATAAAAACGAGGCGCTATATTAGCGCCCCGTTTTATTCATTGCCATCTCTTCCAATGACTTTGTCCAGTTCTGGTAACGCTCGCGGAATACGGAATTTAAAGCGTTTTTGTTTGGTCTGGATTTTGCGCCACATCGACTTCATTAAATAAGCGCTATTTTCACCACTTTGCATTCGCGACGCACTTTTTTGCCACGATTCACTCGTATCGGCTTTGTTCATTTCCAGCTCTGCCGTATTTAAACGCAATTGTTTGTACAATATGGTCCTTGCTTCAGACCAACGTTTAGCCTTTAACAAACGGTGGAACGTCAACCATGCTGGTGTCGGTCTGTTGCGGTAGTAACGTTTAATGGCTACCAATGAAATAATCACAAAACCCAGCAACACAAGCGTGGAAACAATCCATGCAAAGTACGTTCTGATGAAGGACTTCAGCGTGTGCTTCGCGGCAAAAGTTTTGCCCTCTAACATCACCGTTTCCACTTGCTGAGTCTTACTGTTCCACCAACGGAACTCATAATCTGGCAGGGTTAACTCTCCACCTTGTTGAATCACGTACACGCTCTCTTCTGTGCGTGTTGACTGGTAATCACCACGTGTTTGCGTATCTGTCAGGCGGTGAGGTTGAGGATACGCTTGGTAAAGGGTTGTTGATTCTCCTTTCAACAAGTCTGGTAGCAACACAGATAGTGAATCTTGAGCCGAAATGGTGATTTTACGCGTGATTGCATCCCCAACTTTGAGTGACTCAGTGGAGGTATCCCACTCTTGCTTTACCTCTACATCTGTTGCAGCAAACCAAGGTGTCTCACCACTCAGCAGGCCCGATGGCAAGACGGTTTTGAACTTAATCGGCTGCGTGTAAAGTGTGCCTGATACCTTCTCGCCGTCCGGCGCAGACACCTGAACGCCCACTGCGACAGGTGGAACCACAAAATCACCAGAAGCTTGAGGATACAAAGTCACTTCCCAGCGTTGACGCGACCAAGTTTGCCCCTCTTTTTGCTCAGTAAAGTTGGTTGCTAGTTGATTACGCTGTTTGGCGATAACATTGGGTATTTCAATATTGCCAATTCTCGTACCACCCGTAAACCAACGCGGCGTTGCCACTTCGATGGTTAAAATAACTTGCTCATTGACGCTAAAACTTGGTGTTTTACGCTTCTCTCCAGCCGTTGGTTGTTTACCAACCCACGCTTGTAACTCAACTCCATGCTTTCGTTGAACGTCACGAATATCTTGAGCCAACACACTACTGCTCAGGAGGAAACCGAAACAGATAACTAACCACAAGGGTAAAGCAAAGTGCGTAAAACGGTGGCTTTTCATCATTGCACCGCCTCCTCTGTATTTTCGTTCGCAGTAGAGGTTGATTCTCCGGTTTCTATTGAACGCAATTGAATCTGAAACTTCGCATTTAAGAAGTATTTAGGATCCGCTTCGACTCGCTTTAACCATTTGTCGGCTAATTCTTGGCTACCTAAGATGTCGTCTGCACTTAACGTCTCTTTAATCATCAACTCCGCTGACGTTTTTTCATCCGCCCCTTCTGCGGTTTGAGGGTTATCGCCTAGCTCGGTTGATGCTTCTTGCTCCGTTCCTGCCTGACTCTCACTCATCCGGTTGATGTCCTCTACAATACCACCAATCACTTTCAAGTTATGCTCAACATCCGGTCTTAGCCTCTCGCTCAACGTTGGCTTGTTGGCTAGGGATTTTAACAAGTCACGTGCAGCCAAATATTCACGCTGACGCGCCAATGCACTCGCCGCATTATAAAGACCGTAATCTCGAACCTCTTCGGACGGGTCGTTTTGCATCTCCAAAAACGCGCTGTGCGCGAGCTCAAACTCGCTAGCGTAGTAGTACGCCGTGCCTTTGCGTAATGGATCGACAAAGTGTTTTGCAGCTTCTAAATACGCTTGTTGGTTGAACAAACGCTGTCCTTGTTGGTCTGGCGTCAGCCACAAATCCCACCACCATTGCGCCACCTTGTCGAAGGTCGTCACTTTTTGCACAACTTGTGGCTGCTCGGCTTTAACAGAAATGTTCTCCGCCATTGCAATGGTTGGCATCAATAACGTGCCGCTCACCATTACAATCACGCACCACTGCACTAACCACCCTTTTCTAAACCACAGCATCATGATCAGCGCGATTGGGAACAGAAGTTGATATCCCATGTCTTTCCAAGGCATTGAAGATTCGCCATTAAGCTGCATATTGCGCTCAACGTATCGGTTCAGTTGCTCGATATCACTGTTATCGACGGTCACTTCCACCAATCGACCGTTGGTCTGGCTGGCCAGTTTTTGTAGAGAATCCAAATCCATTGGGTTGTTACTCACAATGTCAGCGTTCCCTGCCGCAAGAATTAACAGTTGATAAGGTTTGCCCGAGAAATACGCTTGGTATTGCTCAATCGTGGCCGGGTTCACGCCGTCGCTCACCAACAGAACGGTGGAGCCGGGTTGACCTTGCAATTGTTGGTCAATTAACGGCAAGGCTTTTTCGGCAAGCTTACCTTGCACGGGCATAATTTCTGGCGTAATGGCCGCCAAAAACGGGTCAAATACTTTGCTGTCTTGAGTTATAGGCATCGCGACATGAGCACTGCCCGCAAACACGACTAACCCCGTTTTTCCGCCTTTTCGCACGGCTAGCAAATCGCGTATTTTCTGTTTGGAACGCTCAAGGCGGCTTGGTGGGAGATCTTTTTGCAGCATCGATTCGCTGTTATCAAGCACCACCAGCAGAGAGGTCTTATCTTCGCCAAAGGGGGAAGATTCACGTTGCCACGTTGGGCCTGCACAAATCACAATGGCGATGAACACAATCAGCATCAAGAGCTTAAGCGGCAGTTGCTTACGCCAACCTCGATCACCTATCGTCAAAGCATTGCGTAAATGTTCGGGCAGAATATCCTTCCAGCTTGGCTTGCTTTCTTCTCGCCAGCGTAACCACACCAAGAAAAACATGGGGACCAAAGCCAGTAACCACAGTGGTCGAATAAAATGAAACTGCGTAAAGAATTGCGTCCAACTAAGAGAATCAAACATCGCTCTCTCCTAATGATGATCGTGTAACAGCCCTTCTTTTAAGTGTTGCGACGCTGAACGCGAGCAAATGCATGATGACCACTAACGCCATCAAGTAATGATGAAGGCTTTGTTTTGGGCGGTATGTGGTGCTTTCGTAAAGTTGAGGTTCCAGTTTGCCAATTTCGTCGTAGGCAGCCGATAGTTCATCACGGTTGAGTGCTTCAAACGCTTCACCGCCGGATTCTTTCGCAATGCGATGAATCGTGTCCATATCCAACGCGGTTTCACCTATCGTTTCCGGATCGCCCATCGCAATGACGTATACTCTCACGCCTTTGGCTTTCGCAACTTTCGCCGCATCAATCGGTTCAACAAAACTGCCCGTGTCGTTACCATCGGTTAATACAATCGCGACTTTTTCACGGTTTTGGTCTTGTTCTAAAGCACCACGCGACTTATCGCTTTGCTCAAAAACTTTAATCGATAGGCCAATCGCATCACCAAGATGGGTACTCTGCCCTGCCATCGCCACATCGGTTTGGTTAAGCAGTTCGAGCCACACTTTTTGGTCTGCGGTAAATGGCGTTTGCACAAAAGCGGCATCACCAAAAAGTACCAAGCCTAATCGGTCACCTTTACGAGACTGAACAAACTCCGACAGCACTTCTTTTGCCGCATCAAGACGAGAAATTTTTTCGCCTGTACGAGAGGTGAAATCTGGCTCGGCCATGGAGCCCGAAAGATCCACCACCACCATCACATCGCGCCCTAAACTCTCGCGAACTTGAGGCTCGCCTAATACGGTGGGTTTTGCCATCGCACACACCACCAAAAGCCATGAGAGAATTAACGTTGCTCGTTGCCACCAACTCGGGATCAACTGGCTTGCACCTTCTGATGGCGTCTCGCCAATCGCTTCCACCAGCTGACTAAAAAACGGCACTTTGATCGCCATTTGCTTAGTGCGATATGCAGGCACCAAGTAGTACACCACCAACGGCAAGGGCAAAACCAGAAACCACATTGGGTGAGCAAATTCAAAACCAGACAAACCAGTTATCGATGCAAGAAGATCATTCATGTTGACCTCCCTGATGTGCTTTGCGTTTCAATCGTGGTGATTTATTTGCCGCGCTTTTTTGAGCATCACAACGGTGCTCACTCACCCAGTTTTTCGCACGAGCAATAAGCGTTACTCGCTCTTCGTTGGTTAGCGTAACGCTTGGGTCAACAATACTTTGTAGCCAGCACTTTGAAAGCTCATCGTTAAAAACCATTTGCGAGTTTGCTTGAGAGTCTCTGGTTTGCGGATACAGCGCATCGAGCTTGCGCAGAAAGGCGGTATCAAACAATTTCGCGTTGCGGCTATCAATATGAATCAGCACTATTTTAAGCACAGAGAACAATACTTTTGGCATGTCTTTGTCGCTCGGGTTGATTTGCGAAATCGCCAGTAGAGCTTCTTTTCGGTAACGATTATGCCACCATTGCCGAGCCAAGCGATATGCGAAATATACCAATGCAATGAACGCAACCGCCGCTAAAATTTTCCAGCCAATAGTTTGCGGGTACCAACTCACGCTAGATGGTACGGCCACATCATGCAGCTCTCTGAGTATGTAGGTACTTGGAGGTGTAGGAAGATCACTCATTTAACGCCCTCCTACCAGTTTTTGGAATTGTTTAATGTGCTCACCTGTCGTATCGAGTTCGATGTGCGGAAGGTGTTTCATCGCCATAAGTTGAGAGAGTGATTGACGCTGTAAGCTAGTTCGAGCCTCAAGCTTTGCGCTCGCAGCTTCTACCTTTGCTTTGCTGTCTAAATTGAGTTGATACTGCCCGTCACCAACCACCCATTTCGATTTTGCCAAATCGTCTGGTAGCGCTTGTTCTAATGGGTCACTGACCATCACTGCAAGAACATCGTTGTGCTGTTGTAGCTGTTTAAGGTGATCAAGGTGGTGCTCCTCGCAGTCGCTCCAGTCGCTGATAAAAATCAAAGTGGATTGCTTGAGCTTCATGCGTTTAATAAGCTCAATCCATTTACTGAACGTTACTTTTTCGGAATTGCAGGAGTCCACATTGAGCGATTGATTGGCTTTAGCGAGACGTTTAAGTTGCGCCAGAAGATCGTTTTGCGAACGCTGTGCCTTGCTGTGAAACAACGCCTGCGGGGATGCGATGACAAAACCGACTCGGTCGCCATCTTTTAATACTCGCCACCCACACATCGCTGCGATCTCTGCCGCGACAACTGATTTCATTACTTGCGTCGAAGCAAAAAACATTGTGCTTCTCTGGTCGACACACACGATTACGTTGCGATCTTTTTCTTCTGTATAGCTGCGCACGTGCGGCTTACCCGTACGCATCGTAACTTTCCAATCAAGGTTACGAATATCGTCACCCAATTGGTAATGGCGCAGCTCTTCGAAGTTCAATCCACGACCGCGAAACAACGAATTGTGTCGGCCAGAGAGTACGCTACCCGCTTTTAGATGAGGAAGTAAACTGAATGATTCTGCTTGTGCTTGCAGACGTACTAAACGAGCATAATCGCAGTACAAACGGGGATCCATCCCCTGTGATTTTGGCGCAAGAGTTGGCTTAGCCATAATGCCTCCCACTTACCCAATTTCTACACAATCTAGCAGCTCTTGTACGACTCGTTGATGATCGACCCCATCTGCCAGTGCATCGTAGGTCAAAGAAAAACGGTGGCCCAATACAGACGGAACCATGGCACGCACATCGTCAGGAGTAACGTGGTCACGTCCTTGCATCCACGCATACGCACGAGCGCATTTGTCGAGTGCGATGGAAGCACGAGGACTAGAGCCAATCTCAATCCATTTTGCTAAGTTTGAATCGGCATAACGCTCTGGCTTACGAGTCGCCATCACTAACGCAACGATGTAGTTTTCCACTAGGTCTGATACCACGATGTTTGGTAACTGACGACGCGCTTCTAGCACCACGTCTGGCTCGATGTGTTTTGGCGTAATAATTTCGCTGCTGGTTTCCGCACCCAATTCTTCACTGCGCACCAAACGAATGATGTCACGTTCTGCGTCATCTTCTGGATAATCGACGGTAACCTTCATGATAAAGCGGTCCATTTGCGCTTCTGGCAGTGGGTACGTGCCCTCTTGCTCTACTGGGTTTTGCGTTGCAAGCACCATAAATAAGTCTGGCAATACGTGAGTTTTATCGCCTACTGTGATTGTGCCTTCGGCCATGGCTTCAAGCAGTGCCGCTTGTACTTTGGCAGGTGCACGGTTGACCTCATCAGCAAGTACAATGCTGTTAAAAATGGGACCAGGTTGAAAGTGGAGTTGCGGCTTACCATCCAGCTCTTGATAAACCTCAGTACCCGTCACGTCAGATGGTAAAAGATCCGGCGTAAACTGGATTCGACCAAAACTGGTGTTTAACAAGTTCGCCAACGATTTTACGGAACGTGTTTTTGCCGTTCCCGGTAAACCTTCTAGCAGAATATGCCCATTTGTTAATAACCCGATGACTAAAGCTCGAACCACGTGGCTTTGTCCAATGACGCTTTTTTCTGTTTGTTCGATGAGTTCTTTTATCGCTTGTTGTGCGTGGTTCATAGGATACCTTTTCAATGGTTTAAGCCGTCTTTTCGATAGTTAAGTATAAGAACAAATGAAATAACTTAAGGTTATATTCACTATGTTATCTTTGCGGTTCTTGAGATTGGAGAAGTTGTGCAAGACCAACCAACATCGGTAACGCATAATCAAAGAACATTTTGATTCCCGAACACAAATAGTTTAGACCACTCTCACCATTCGGCGTTTTGATCAAACGGTTTTTTGGGCACTCACCCCAACAATAAGGCAAGTAAGGGCATTGCTTACAATACGTCGGCAATGAATCGCGTTTTGCCATGCCAAAAGTATATTGTCTTGTAGAGAAGGCCATTTCATTCAGTGAGTGTTCATGAATGTTGGCGAGTTTGTATTCTGGATACACATAGTGGTCGCAACTGAACACGTCGCCATTGTGCTCAATCGCCAACCCTTTGCCACAAAACTCCGCCGTCACGCAAAGCTGAGACGGTTTCCCCATTACTTGCGCCACCGCGGTTTCAAACAGATTAACCAGCACACGGCCAAGATCGTTATTCACCCACTCTTCAAAGGTCGCCATTAAAAAGCGTCCCCAGTCTTCAGGATCGACTGACCAATCCGTTACAATCGACATTGGATGCCCCGGTTTAGCCAGATCACTGCCTTTGGTTGGGATCATCTGTTCGTTCCAAAACTGCGGCGCGGTTGTTTGGAAGTTGTTGGCTTCTACCACCGGCGCAAACTGAATATAAGTCACACCCAATTCTTGGGTTAAAAATCGATATACTTCGAGCGGGTATTTCGCATTGTGGCGATTCACCGTGACCAACGCGTTGAATTTCACGCCATGCGCTTTGAGCTTATCTACCGCTTTCATCACGAGATCAAACGTTGGCTTACCGCTGCGGGTTTTGCGATATTTGTCGTGCAGCTCTCGTGGTCCATCAATCGACAAGCCAACTAGGAAGTTGTGCTCTTTTAAAAACGCACACCACTCATCGTTTAGCAAAATGCCGTTGGTCTGAAGGTCGTTTTCAATGCGAACGCCTTTCGGCTGATATTTCTTTTGCAAAGCTACGACATTGCGGAAATAGTCCAACCCAAGCAGCGTCGGCTCCCCGCCCTGCCATGAGAATACAATTTCTTCGCCATCCTGACTTTCGATATAGCTTTTCACGAACGCTTCCAGTGTTGCGTCGTCCATTTTTGGCTGCTTTTCTTGGTGCAGTAGATTTTCTTTATGCAGATAAAAGCAGTACTGGCAATCGATGTTGCACTTTGCTCCGCCTGGCTTTGCCATCACATGGAATCGACGGTCATACGCGCCCAGAACAGGCGCTTTAGACGCCGTTTTAAGAGGAACAATAGGCATAGTAGTAGAATGGCGAGGGGAAATCTTACTCATACGTTTCTCACTATTACATATACCCAAATAACCTCGTGAGCGCTGTACAGCAAAAGTGAAGCTATTTGGGTATATAGCGCTCCAAAAAGCGCTATATAATCTTAATTTACTTAGAAGACTTAGGTACGAACGAACCTGCTTCCATACGAGGCGGGAATTCTTTGAATGTACCCATCACCTCTTTCACTGTATCCATTGCTGGCATCATTAAGAATGAACGCTCGTACATCCAACGAGAATAACCCATGCCTTGATCGCCTCGTTCAAATGGATCAATGCTCAAGTCAAAGATCAGTGGCACACGAAGTTTAGTGAACGGCTTACGCCATACATCCATACCCGTTTCATTCTCTTGAATCATAAAGTGGAACTTGTACTTTCCTTGGCGCAATGCCACAAGATCGCCGTCGTCGCTCCAGTAAACGAACTCATTTCGTGCGGATTTGTCTGACTTACCCGTTAAATATGGCAGTTGGTTGTAACCGTCTAGGTGAACTTTGTAGTCCATATCGCCAACTTTTTTGCCTTTTAGCAGTTCGTCTTTAACTTTGGTATCACCTGCCGCAGCAACTAGTGTCGGGAAAAAGTCCTCTAATGACATCATGCCGTTGAATGTTTTACCTGCCTCAATTTTTCCAGGCCATTTAATCAACATTGGCACACGGAAACTCCCTTCCCAGCCAGTGTTTTTCTCTGAGCGGAACGGTGTCATCCCAGCATCCGGCCACAAATCAACCATAGGGCCGTTGTCAGTGGTGTAAACAATGATTGTATTGTCATCCACACCTAACTCTTTGATCTTGTTAAGTAGCTGACCGATTTGGTCATCGTGCTGCTTAACACCATCCGCGTAGAAACCGGCACCTGTTTTACCTTGGTATTCTTCAGGAACATGTGTGAAGTTGTGCATGCGAGTGGTGTTAAACCAAGTAAAGAACGGCTTGTCCGCTTTTACTTGCTTTTCTATGAAGCTCTCTGCGGCATCAAGAAACTCACCATCAACATTTTCCATACGCTTACGCGTTAGTGGACCGGTATCTTCGATTTTGCCGTCAGCGTAAGAATGGATAACGCCACGAGGGCCAAATTTCTTCTTGAACTCCGAATCTTTAGGGTAATCCACGTTCTCTGGCTCTTCTTCTGCGTTCAAGTGGTATAGGTTGCCGAAGAATTCATCAAAACCGTGGTTGGTAGGAAGATGCTCGTCTCGGTCACCTAAATGGTTCTTACCAAATTGTCCGGTTGCGTAACCCATTTGTTTAAGCACGGTTGCAATCGTCGGATCTTTTTCCGAGATACCTTCCGGAGCGCCTGGTAAGCCCACTTTTGATAGACCTGTACGTTTTGGCATTTGACCAGTGATGAATGCAGAACGGCCTGCTGTCGAGCTTTGCTGTGCGTAGAAGTTAGTGAACTTCGCACCTTCTTTAGCAATGCTATCGATGTTTGGCGTGTTGTACGCCATCATGCCTTGGTTATAGGTACTAAGGTTCCAGTAACCAACATCATCACCAAAGATGACAAGAATGTTGGGTTTGTCCGCTGCATGTGCAACTGCAGATGCAGCGCCCAAAGCTAACGTACATGCGTTAAGTACGAGTTTTTTACTGCTCGTTTTGGTCGCATTTTTCATATTATCTCCAAGAGTTCGCTAGTGCGTAAAAATGGTATTCGCTTTTCAATACCATTGTTGATATAAGATAAAGCACTAATTTCAGGCGATAAATGCAGTCAAAATTAGTTAACCTATAAATTAAATTTATGAGTGGCGTTATGGACTTAAATTTGATCCAAACTTTTCTTGTTGTTGCGGAGTTTCAATCTTATACAAAAGCCGCGGAACAATTAGGGCTTACACAACCTGCTGTGAGCGCTGCAATAAAGCGTTTAGAGCAAGTCGTAGATAAGCAATTATTCGTTAAAAAAGGACGAGGGATCGCACTAACCTCCACCGCTTATCAATTACTGCCGCAATTCCAGCAAGCGGTTAATATTATTGACAATGCGATATCTGATAAAAATCATTTTGAAGTGTGTTGTTCGGAAATTTTGTTGCACATTATGGACCCGATAAAGAACACTATTTTTTATGAATCACCACCCGAAAAATTCCTATTATTTGAGCTGTTAAGACAACAAAAAGTCGATCTAGTAATCGATACGGTGATCACGAAAGATGCAGCGTTTATTATTGAAGATGCCTATGAGGAGGAAGCCGTGGTTATCTGTCGTGAGAACCATCCCCGTGTACACGGCACGCTCACAAAAGAGCAATTTTATGAGGAAACTCACTGTTTATTTTCAGGAAAATGGAACAACATGTCGGGGTTCGAGCAACTAGCAAAGGAAACAATTCAAGAAAGAAAAGTCGACTTGATCACATCTTCGCTAGCGGGCATGGCGCTGTATGTCGCCCAAAGAGACAGTTTAGGGATCGTGTCTCAATCTTTTGCAAACAAGTGGAGCAAAGCGCTCAAACTTCAAATTTTGCCCTGCCCCATTTCGATACGCTCTATCCCTTACAAGTTCGTTTACCATAAGCGAGAGGTAAACAACCCAGCCCACATCGCTCTACGTGAAAAAATCAAAGCCAACTTAACGGCAGCCCACTACGAACCAATTTGTTTATAAATCTTGTCAATTGAAGCGTTAGGCGTTTTCGTCATCAAGCTTTCTACAAACCTGAATAGATAGAATTTTACAGATAAAAAAAGAGGCTCACGTTAATGAGCCTCTTTCTAGATGTGGAACTTCACTTAGCTTTTCTTACTTATTTGGGTTCTCTTTTAGTTTCTCCATCACTTGATCGAGCGAGAAGCTTGCTGCTTTTTGCCTTGGTGGGAACTCTTTAAACGTTTCAAGGAATCTGCCTACGTAAGCTTGCGCAGGAACAAGCATGTAAGCACGGTCTAGCATCCAATCGTAGTAAGTGTTAGAAGTGATATCAGCCACTTCGTAAGGATCCATACGCAAGTTGAAGATCTTAGGAACACGAAGTGTGGTGAATGGTTCAGCCCAAATACGCAACGTGCCTTTTGCTCGTTGCTCCATAAAGACTAGCTTCCATTTGTTATAACGAAGTGCAGTTAAGTCTCCATCATCTGAGAAGTAAAAAATTTCTTCACGTGGGGCCTTATCCTCTTTACCGGTCAAATATGGTAGGAAGTTATAGCCGTCTAGGTGAACTTTGAATTTCTTACCATTCGCACTGTAACCTTTGAGCAATTTCTCTTTGATATTGTCATCACCCGCGGCAGCAACGAACGTTGGCATCCAGTCCATGTGATGCATGATATCATTCGAAACAGAGCCAGCTTTAATTTTACCCGGCCAACGTACCATCGCAGGAACTCGGTACGCACCTTCCCAGTTGGTATTTTTCTCTCCACGGAATGGCGTTGTACCTGCATCTGGCCACGAGTTCATGTGTGGGCCATTATCGGTGGAGTAAAAGACGATTGTGTTGTCTTTAATACCCAAATCATCCACTTTTTTCAGCAGCTGACCTACATGATTATCATGCTCGACCATACCATCTGCATACTCGCTGATGCCTGTTTTTCCAGAGTTCTCTTCTTTCACATGAGTACGGAAGTGCATACGAGTTGCGTTCCACCAGACAAAGAAAGGTTTTTCAGCCTTGACTGCACGATCCATAAAGTCGAGTGCCGCATCTAACGTCTCTTCATCCACGGTTTCCATGCGCTTGCGAGTTAGAGGTCCTGTATCTTCAATTTTGCCATCAGCGTACGAACGGATAACGCCGCGCGGACCGAACTTTTTACGAAACTCAGGATCTTTAGGATAATCGACGTTTTCTGGCTCCTCCTCGGCGTTCAAGTGATAAAGGTTGCCAAAAAATTCATCGAAGCCGTGATTAGTAGGAAGGTGCTCATCTTTATCACCTAAGTGGTTTTTACCAAATTGCCCTGTCATATAGCCCATCGGCTTCAGCATTTCGGCAATGGTTGCGTCCTCTTCCTTCAAGCCAAGATCAGCACCTGGAAGCCCCACTTTACTCAAACCTGTTCTAAGAACGGTTTGGCCCGTAATGAAAGTAGAACGGCCCGCTGTACAAGATTGCTCACCGTAATAGTCAGTGAACATCATGCCTTCTTTGGCGATACTGTCTATATTTGGTGTTTTGTACCCCATCAAGCCAAACGTGTAAGCACTGAGATTGGACTGGCCAATATCATCACCCCAAATGACGAGAATATTTGGTTTCTCTGCTGCGATACTGCTACTTGTCGCACCGATTAAAGCGGCGGCAAGAATCGCTAATCGGCGTTTAACGCCATATTTCGCTGTCATATAAACCTCTGTGTGTATTAGAAAAGTGCTTCCTGCAACAGAATGTATAGTTCACAAATAGCGGATAAGCGAATTTACTAAATGAGAATTCTTTCTATCTTCGCCTAACATTACACCGTTATTTGTAGCTAATACGCACTCCAATAGCACTTTAGTTCAGAGCGCCATCGCACCATTCATCACTACTGTTAATCTCAAATATTAAGATTGTCTACGCATATCACAGTGCCCATAAAGTACCTGATTGCTTTTATATAAATATTAATGATAATACGTTTTACTACCATTAATAATTAAGGTGCCCGCGTGCTTGACTCCAAGGTTTCAAATGGAAAAACTTACCAATGCCAACACAACGGCGTTCACCATAATGATGAGGAGCTATTACTAGATAAGCGCACTCACTCTGTGGTACTCAATTACTTGCCAAACAAGAAATCTGTTCAGTTAACAAGCATTCAATTTAAGCTGCTGCAAACTCTCACTCACCATCAAGATCAAGTACTTAGTAAGCATTTTCTTTACGAAACAGTACTAAAACGTGAATTTACTGAACATGATCGAGCACTCGATATGCACATGAGCAGAATAAGAAAGCGTCTAGTTCACGAAGGCGTTCCAACAGACAGAATTCAGACAGTCCACCGCCAGGGTTACATTTTCAAGCGCTCAGACAATCAACAGAAAAATTAACGCTAATTGGCCCAACTTTTGGTAATTGACCGCTTATTTTGCTTTAATTAATGCAAATTCGAATCACGTAAAATAACTCAATGAATTTGCGCTTAATTTTTACACTTTGCATTGCTACTTTGTTTGCCGGCTGTGCAACCTATGCTGGTCTTAACTATGACCAACTGTTTGGTCCACAGCTCGTGCGTGAACGCACAGTTGACGTGGAAACCCCTCAAGCAAACTTCTTCCAAAGCGAAGTTAAACCCATTATGGATAACCGCTGTGTCGTCTGCCACGCGTGCTACGATGCACCATGTCAACTTAAGCTCTCTTCTGTTGAGGGCATTGACCGTGGTGCGAGTAAAGCACTGGTATATGAAGGAACAAGACTCACAGCCGCAGCACCAACACGCTTATTCGAAGATGCAGAAACAACCCAAGAGTGGCGCGATGCGGGTTTTCATCCGGTTCTCAACGAACGTGATCAAAGCATGGCAGCCAACATTGATGCAGGCCTTATCGCACGTTTGCTACAACAAAAAGAGCGCCACCCATTGCCTGACCAAGTCCAGTTAGAAGGCTTTGACTTTTCGATAGACCGAGAGCAAACCTGTCCAACGATTGAAGAATACGAGCAATACGAAAAGGATAACCCGACCTGGGGAATGCCTTTTGGTATGCCAAACCTATCAAACAGTGAATACCACACACTCATGACTTGGTTGGAAAACGGCGCAATAATGAACGTTCACCGACCTGTTAGTGAGAAAGAGCAAGCGCAAATAGATAAGTACGAAGCATTACTTAACCACTCTGATTTGAAAAATCAGCTGATGGCTAGGTATATATATGAGCATTTGTTTTTATCTCATCTCTACTTTTCGGAACTCGATGAAGATCCCCGATTCTTCACGCTCGTCCGCTCTGCTACACCACCAGGACAGCCCGTCAAACGTATTTCAACGCGTCGCCCGTACGATGATCCAGGGGTTGAACGTGTGTTTTATCGAATTATTCCAGAGCAAGGGACCATAGTAGATAAAACTCACATGCCATTCGCGTTAAACAAGCAACGCATAGAGAACTGGAAAACTTGGTTTATTGATGCTGATTACATGGTTAGTCAGCTACCGAGTTATGAACCAGAAGTTGCTGCAAACCCGATGACATCATTCATCGACCTTCCAGTGAAGTCGCGCTTTAAGTTCATGCTAGATAATGCACAAAATACAATAATGGCATACATCAAAGGCCCAGTTTGTCGTGGCCAACTGGCATTGAATGTTATCAATGATCGCTTTTGGGTGTTTTTCCTTGATCCAGATAAAGCAGACATCCCAGAAGTAAATGAGTTTTACCGATCTCAGGCTGATAATCTAAAACTACCGGCAGAGCAAGAAAGTAACACGCTACCTGTTACCAACTGGGTCAAGTACGCGCGTCAACAAGCTCGCTACCTAGAGGCTAAATCTGAGTTCACTAATAACTGGTTTAAAGAAGGTGAAAACCTATCCACCGATGTAATTTGGGATGGTAATGGCACCAACCATAATGCGGCATTAACGATATTCCGCCATTTTGATAGTGCTTCTGTTGTTCAAGGGTTAGTTGGTGAGCAGCCTAAAACAGTGTGGATTCTTGACTACGCGCTACTAGAGCGTATCCACTATTTGCTTGTTGCTGGGTTTGACGTTTACGGTAACTTCGGCCATCAGCTCATGACACGAATGTTTATGGACTTCTTGCGTCTAGAAGGCGAAAGTAACTTTATCTCGTTGTTACCCGCCGATATGCGCCATGAACTTCAATCTAGCTGGTATAAAGATCAAAGCCCGCAGTTGAGTGACTTTTTACAACGAAATGTGAAGCCGTTTAACCAACCAACCAGCGTTCAGTATAAGAGTGACGATCCAAAAACGGAGTTGGTGGAGTTGTTGAGCGAACATGTTTCAGATGTGCTTCTGCCTCGCTACGAAATTCAAGACACGGCTCTTTCTGCGAGTAGTGAAAAGCAACTAAAACGTATTGACCACGTTCGTGGTGAAGGCCTAAAAACCGTTCCGCAAATCACTATGCTTATGGTGAGAAGTCAATCAGGGGAAGATGAACTGTTCACCTTACTTCACAACAATGCACACACAAACATCTCTAGCTTGTTTGATGAAGAAAGTAACCGTGACTTTGCTAACGATGACATGACCATTGTACGCGGCGTTGTGGGAAGCTATCCTGCGGCATTTTTCTCGATCAACGAAAACCAAGTAAAAGATTTTGTCGATCAATTTAGTGCCATCCAAAACGAGTCCGATTACGTTAAGTTATTGGATAATTTTGCGATTCGTAGAAGCTCAGAAAAATTCTGGTCATTTAGCGATCGTTTACACAATTGGTACCGTACAAAACAACCGATCGAATTTGGATTACTTGACTATAATCGTTTTGAGAATCGATGATGATT
>NZ_JAWOTC010000029.1:0-55852 GCF_033338675.1 Vibrio sp. Vb1574 | reverse complement strand
ATTGGCGCTGGACTAAACAAAGGCCCCCTTTTAGGGGGCTCACACAAAGCCACCTTCTTTAGAAGGTGGTAATTTACATCTAAGGCAATCTACAGCATTTTTTGCTTCTCTCGCTTTTCAATGCTTGTTAACGGCCATGCTTGCAACTTGTATCTGGGGCTTTTGCTTCGATAGAGTTCCATTTGTGATCTAAGTCTTGTTTTTGTCCTTGGAGAGTCTTAGAGAGGCGAGTCTTCTGATTATTAATACTTCAATGCACGCAACGCACGGCCAGCAGTGTAAGGCGTAGCCAAAGTTTTATGATAAACAAGTGTATTTAAGCGATTTTTAGTATTAAAACTAAGCAATCCATCGTCTTTCGCACAAATTCTAGTCAAACGATTTAAAAAAATAAAAATAGTGTTGACTCGATCGCTCGAATCCGTAGAATGCATCCCGTACCCAAGAGAGCACGGCTCGAAAGGGTGGTGAAAAAGCTTAGCTTTATTCACAAATGAGGCGCCTTGGCAGAGTGGCTATGCAGCGGATTGCAAATCCGTGGACCTCGGTTCGACTCCGGGAGGCGCCTCCATTATTCTTTTGAGAGCGAATGGCTTTCGAGAAAAAATGCGACACTAGCTCAGTTGGTAGAGCGCAACCTTGCCAAGGTTGAGGTCACGAGTTCGAACCTCGTGTGTCGCTCCAAATTTTATTGATATGGCATTTAGCGGTATCAGATGGTGTTTTACTTTTCTGTAAAGGCATCACAAAGAATATTTGTGTGCCCTGGTGGTGGAATTGGTAGACACAAGGGATTTAAAATCCCTCGACGTTCGCGTTGTGCCGGTTCAAGTCCGGCCCGGGGCACCATCTCATATTAAATGCGACACTAGCTCAGTTGGTAGAGCGCAACCTTGCCAAGGTTGAGGTCACGAGTTCGAACCTCGTGTGTCGCTCCAGATTTAAGGCCTAACATGAAAATGTTAGGCCTTTTTCGTATTTTTTGAAAATCTCAAACTTCTTTTCTGTCACAGACTTCGTTAAGTAACGAACCCTTTGTCTCATTGACTCAAGTGATTGTTCATTCTGCCACTGCAAAACATCTTAGCCATTCCTACTAGTCTATGTTTAAACCATCACTTGTGGAGAATAACCACTCTTGCTCCAGGCAAAGCTGTGACGAGAATGCTATCTTTTTAAATGTTCCGGATATAGAAAGGAATGTTTTACGATTAAGCAGCACAACCTTAAACCTCTGTTAGATGAGGTGATGATATCTCAAGAATATTTGTTTAAATAACAGCTGTTTGAGAGAAGCAGAAAAGCATAGCTCATGAATATGAACATGCGAGTTACGATGGGGTATGTTTTGTTGTGATTTACATCACTGTTACTAATATGAAAAATCGTTGCCAGAAGATTTTATTTTGTGATAAATTCGCGCGCAATCTCGGAGCGTAATTAACAACGTTTGATCTCTGGGGGATACGCGTAGTGACCATTCAAGCTGATTGTGACACTGCGTAGGGTAGGTATCGGCAAAGCCTTTTGTCGATAGACGGGATACTAATGCTGTAAACGCGGCATATTAATGGGAAACCCAACATTGAAACCTTTGAATAAACACACACTAATCAGCTTCATACTGCCGAAATGTCCTGTTTTACAAAACGGGTGCATTACAGAACCTTGATTAATCCCTTTTACATATAAAGTCGCGAGTATCGTGGCGGATGATCTGTATTTGTCATTTATGCACTGACAAATGCGGAGGGGTATTCACACCTCCTGTAATTTCATTCTAATGATTATTAATACAGGATACAGAATTATTATAATTCAAGGGATTATGTAGTATGAGCACTGCCTTTGAAGTCGATAGCAATATCGCAAACATTTTTTCGTCTCAAGTTCCTATCGTTGAGGGAACGTATGACTTAACGCCAGATCAAGTATTGATTGATCAGGCTGAGCATGAATCTGAAGTACGTTCTTATCCACGTCGTTTGCCGATCGCAATTAAACAAGCCTTTGGGTGCTTGGTTGAAGATACGCGTGGACAGATCTTTCTAGACTGCCTTGCGGGGGCAGGCACTCTAGCTTTGGGGTATAACCATCCTGAAATAAACCAAGCTCTGAAAGAGCAATTAGATTCAGGACTGCCATATCAGACGCTAGATATTGCAACATCAGCAAAAACGACGTTTATTCAATCTGTTAAGTCTTTTCTTCCTCAAGAGTTAAGCGAGAACAGCGTTATCCAATTTTGTGGCCCGTCTGGAGCTGATGCGGTTGAAGCTGCTATCAAGCTCGCGAAACAGACTACCGGTCGCAACACTATGTTTGCCTTCCGTGGCGCATACCATGGTATGACTAATGGTACGATGGGGATGATGGGTAACTTAGGCACGAAAGCTCGTCGAACTGGTTTGATGTCGGATGTGCACTTTATGCCTTTCCCATACAACCTGCGTTGTCCTTTTGGGCTTGGCGGTGATGAAGGTGCGAAAGCAAGTATTCGCTATATCGATCGTCTTTTAAACGATGATGAGTCAGGCATTATGAAGCCTGCCGCGATTATCGTGGAGCCAGTGCAAGGTGAGGGTGGTGTTGTTCCTGCGCCAGCATTCTGGCTACGAGAGTTACGTCGTATTTGTGATGAACACGGTATCTTACTGATCTTCGATGAGATCCAGTGTGGTGTTGGTAAAACTGGCTACAATTTCGCGTTCGAAGAGTCGGGCATTGTTCCAGATATTCTGTGTTTATCAAAAGCAATTGGCGGTGGATTACCAATGTCGCTATTGGTTATCAACAAGCAACATGATACATGGAAGCCGGGCGAGCACACAGGTACATTTCGTGGTAACCAGTTAGCCATGGTCTCTGGTGCGAAAGCATTAGAAATTATCCAACGTGATAATCTTGTTGAGCATGCCAATATTGCGGGTCAGTACTTGCGCTACGGCCTTGAAAGTATTCAAAAGCGTGTGAACTGTATCGCAGAGGTTCGTGGCAAAGGTTTGATGCTAGGCGTGGAGATTAAAACTCCAAACGGTGAGCTCAATAAATTTGGTGAACCTCAAGCGGATAGTGAACTCACACTTTCTATTCAACGCGCAGCACTCGAGCGTGGCTTGATCGTTGAGAAAGGTGGACGCGAAGGCGCAGTAATTCGTTTCCTTCCTCCTCTTACCATCTCGTTTGAGCAAATCGACTTTGCTTTACGTGTATTTGAAGACGCGATTTTAGCCGCTGGCGGTAGTCACATCGAAACTCAGCCACAAGATGAATGGAAGAAGCATTTCATCCACACTGGAGAGATGGGCAGCAATGAATTTGCTTCGGTGATGAATCACACTACTACGGCAATGAAGTCAGTGTTTGAACAAGTGACTGCACCGTATTCAGGTATGGATCCAAAAGCATTGGAAGCAGCGATTCACGACGTTGATCTTGATAATGGAAATGCGCCTCTTAAAACCGTTATCGACGATGCTGCTGAGCTGGTCGCGAAAAACGCAATTTTTACTCAACATCCAGATTGTATTGCTCACCTGCATACTCCACCTTTGATGCCAGCGATTGCGGCAGAGGCAATGATTGCGGCTTTGAACCAGTCTATGGATTCATGGGATCAAGCTTCATCAGCGACTTATGTTGAACAGAAAGTTGTGAACTGGCTATGCGATAAATATGAGTTAGGTGAAAAAGCGGACGGTATCTTCACAAGCGGCGGCACGCAAAGTAACCAAATGGGTTTGATGCTTGCGCGAGATTGGATTGCTGACAAACTCAGTGCACACTCAATTCAAAAGCTTGGCCTTCCTGAATACGCAGACAAGCTACGTATTGTATGTTCGAAAAAATCCCACTTCACGGTTCAAAAATCAGCGTCTTGGATGGGATTGGGTGAAAAAGCGGTCATGACCGTCGATGCTAATGCCGATGGAACGATGGATGTCACTAAATTAGACGAAGTTCTCAATCAGGCCAAAGCAGAAGGTTTGATCCCATTTGCCATTGTTGGTACAGCGGGTACAACGGACCACGGTGCTATTGATGACTTAGACTTTATCGCCGATATTGCAGCGAAACATGACATGTGGATGCACGTCGACGGTGCATACGGTGGAGCTCTGATTCTAAGTAGCCAAAAAGCGCGTCTGAAAGGTTGTGAGCGTGCACATTCCATCAGCGTAGACTTCCATAAGCTGTTTTACCAAACCATCAGTTGTGGTGCGCTATTGGTAAATAACAAGTCTAACTTTAAATTCCTGCTTCACCATGCAGACTATTTGAACCGCGAACACGACGAACTACCGAACTTGGTGGATAAGTCTATTGCGACAACTAAGCGTTTTGATGCGCTCAAAGTGTTTATGACGATGCAAAGCGTAGGGCCAAAAGCCCTAGGCGATATGTATGATCATTTGCTTGAGCAGACGCTTGAAGTGGCGGACATGATTCGAGATAACAAACACTTTGAGTTGTTGGCTGAACCATCACTATCTACGGTTCTGTTCCGCGCGACACATGAATCAGCGGATCTTGATGAACTGAACAAAACGTTGCGCTTAGAAGCGTTAACACGCGGTATTGCGGTATTGGGTGAAACCATTGTCGACGATAAAACTGCATTGAAATTTACGATTTTGAACCCGTGTCTGACGACGGCGGACTTTGAATCTTTGCTCTCAAAAATCAATACGCTAGCGGCAGAGCTAGTTTAACAAAGGTAACGGAAAACTATGGCAATTCTACAGATTGGTGCAGGCGGCGTTGGCTGGGTAGTTGCACATAAAGCAGCACAAAACAACGACGTTCTGGGTGATATCACAATCGCATCACGTACCGTAGGTAAGTGTGAGAAAATCATCGAATCGATTCAGAAGAAAAACAATCTGAAAGATTCAACTAAGAAATTAGAAGCGCGAGCGGTAAACGCGGACGACGTAGATTCTTTAGTTGCTTTAATTAAAGAAGTACAACCTGACTTAGTGATCAACGCAGGTCCTCCTTGGGTGAACATGTCTATTATGGAAGCATGTTACCAAGCTAAAGTGTCATACCTTGATACATCTGTTGCGGTTGATTTGTGCTCTGAAGGCCAACAAGTACCTCAAGCTTACGATTGGCAGTGGGGTTACCGTGAGAAGTTTGAAGAAGCGGGCATTACAGGTATTCTTGGTGCTGGTTTCGATCCGGGAGTAGTATCGGTGTTTGCCGCATACGCAGTGAAGCATCTGTTCGATGAAATCGATACTATCGACGTAATGGATGTAAACGCAGGCGACCACGGTAAGAAGTTCGCAACTAACTTTGATCCAGAAACGAACATGCTTGAGATTCAAGGCGATTCGTTCTACTGGGAAAACGGCGAGTGGAAACAAGTACCTTGTCACTCACGTATGCTTGAGTTTGAATTCCCGAATTGTGGTTCACACAAAGTGTACTCAATGGCGCACGACGAAGTTCGATCTATGCAAGAGTTCATCCCGGCGAAACGCATCGAATTCTGGATGGGCTTTGGTGACCGTTACCTAA
The DNA here is from genome assembly GCF_033338675.1 of Vibrio sp. Vb1574. Taxonomy (NCBI): domain Bacteria; kingdom Pseudomonadati; phylum Pseudomonadota; class Gammaproteobacteria; order Vibrionales; family Vibrionaceae; genus Vibrio; species Vibrio sp. Vb1574. The sequence continues at coordinate 50,326 of NZ_JAWOTC010000029.1, read as the reverse complement.
ACTACTTCAATGTGATGCGCGACATCGGTCTACTCAGCCCAGATCCACTAACGCTTCACGACGGTACGGTTGTTCAACCTTTGCACGTGCTAAAAGCACTACTACCAGATCCAACATCACTCGCGCCAGGCTACACTGGCCTAACGTGTATCGGTACTTGGGTTCAAGGTAAGAAAGATGGTAAAGAGCGCAGTGTATTCATTTACAACAACGCTGATCACGAAGTCGCATACGAAGATGTTGAACACCAAGCTATCTCATATACCACTGGCGTACCAGCGATCACTGCGGCTTTGCAGTTCTTCCGTGGCAAGTGGGCAGACAAAGGAGTGTTCAACATGGAACAACTAGATCCAGACCCATTCCTAGAAACCATGCCATCTATTGGTCTAGATTGGCATGTTCAAGAACTGGAGCCAGGGCAACCTGTTATCCATAAATTGAAGTAAGAATTTAGCGACTCTTATTTGTACGTTTAAGCCGATGCACTTGCGTCGGCTTTGTTCGATTTTATAGTGCCTTTGCTAAGGCGAAGGGACGTAAGGTATCAAAATGCAACAAAACGAACTAAAAACGCCATACTTCATGATCAATGAAGACAAGCTGATTGAGAATCTAGAGAAAGCAAAACAGCTAAAAGACATCTCTGGTGTGAAGCTTGTATTAGCACTGAAGTGCTTCTCAACATGGGGTGTATTCGACATCATCAAGCCTTACCTAGACGGAACAACAAGTTCTGGCCCGTTTGAAGTGAAGCTTGGCTACGAAACGTTTGGTGGTGAGACACACGCATACAGCGTGGGTTACAGCGAAGATGACGTTCGCGATGTGGCGGACATCTGTGACAAGATGATCTTTAACTCTCAGTCACAGCTAGCGGCTTATCGTCATATTGTCGAAGGCAAAGCATCGATTGGCTTGCGCCTAAACCCAGGTGTGAGCTATGCAGGGCAAGACTTAGCAAACCCAGCGCGTCAATTCTCTCGTCTTGGTGTTCAGGCTGATCACATCAAACCGGAAATTTTTGATGGTATTGATGGCGTAATGTTCCACATGAACTGTGAGAACAAAGACGTGGATGCGTTTATCGGCTTACTCGATGCTATTTCAGATCAGTTTGGCGAGTACCTAGATAAGCTGGACTGGGTAAGCATGGGCGGCGGCGTGTTCTTCACATGGCCGGGGTACGATATCGAGAAGTTAGGGTTAGCACTTAAAGCGTTCTCAGAGAAACACGGCGTACAAATGTATTTAGAGCCGGGCGAAGCGATCATTACCAAGACGACTGACCTAGTGGTCACTGTGGTTGATATCGTTGAGAACGTAAAGAAGACGGCGATTGTCGATTCAGCCACAGAAGCTCACCGCTTAGATACGTTGATCTACAATGAGCCAGCGTCAATTCTTGAAGCATCTGAAAATGGTGAACACGAGTATGTGATCGGCTCGTGCTCTTGTTTGGCTGGAGACCAGTTCTGCGTGGCGAACTTCGAACAGCCTCTAGAGATAGGACAGCGTCTGCATATTCTAGATAGTGCCGGTTACACCATGGTGAAACTGAACTGGTTTAACGGTCTACGTATGCCGTCGGTCTACTGTGAACGCTCGAATGGTGACATTCAAAAACTGAATGAATTTGACTACTCTGATTTCAAACGTTCACTGTCTCAGTGGTCAGTGAAATAAAACGTATTGAGTATTAGAACGACAAAGAGCAGCTGAATTGCTGCTCTTTTTATTGGGGAAGCGTTAAAGGTATGCAGTTAGCTTTCTACAATTACACGAGTGTCTTCACTCAGAGATTCTAACTCATTGGCTATGTCTTCAATTTCTAGCTCGCTAGGTAGTTTTATCGCCATTTTAGCGCTGAATAAGCTAGAGCTTACCCCTCCGCCTCCTGCAATGAATACACGCTGACAATCCATATCTAAAATTGAGATACCTTGATTATCGAGAACGTGAGTAATTTCATTCACAATACCCGCTCTATCGTTGGCATCTAAACGAAGTTGGAAGATAGTGTCTTCACGATATGAGTGAGGCTCAGAGTCGACGAACCTAACAACAAGAGTCTGACAAGAAGAGAACGCTTGTTTAACGATGTCGGCATTTTCTCTTGGAAGCTCTACTTTGATGACACCTGCAACTTGGTCTTCGATAAAGTTTACTTTGCTGATCAGCCATTTCCCGCCGTTTTCGTGTGTGATTGCAGCGAGCTCTTTAATCGTGGCGGGTGACGCTTGTCCGACAAAATTAACAATAAATACGGTGTTCATAATGTCCCCTCCTGGAATCAAGGTTTGGACGCAGTACGAATAAACGTGCTACTTAAGTTATTGGAATAAATCCTTTTATTTAGTGTAGGTGCTAAGGGCGGGTAATGTTTGATGAAAGTCAATTTTTAACACTAATTCGTGATGCAAATAATTAAAACAATGTTCAGAGCACAAAAAAGCAGCCATCGTAAGGCTGCTTTTTACCGAGTATCAACTTAGGATTAGAAGGTTACTTTTAACTCGACACCATAAAATTGACTGTCGTAGTTTGCGCCTGCGTCCATGGCAAATTTTGCAACATCTTGGTTTCCAAACCAAGGTGATGAATTGAATTGTAGTTCTGCACTACCGCCCCATGCATCAGTTACCCAATAATGAATATGTCCAACAGGGTTTAAGAAGAAGAGCGAAACATCACCTGCGGTTTCAGAGCCCATAACTTCTCCGCCGTTTGCAATAATGTCTTGCTCAGCCGTTAACATCATTTCACCAACAACAGCACCAAAGAATGGTGTGATAAAAATATCCTGCCAAGATGGTACTTCTGCGAACGCCTCCACGCCATACTCCCAAAAGAACGTCGACATAGTTGCGGAGTACAAAAACGACTGAAATTCATTATAGCCAGCGTGACGTGCTGCCGTGTAGTAAACGCCGCCAAAATATGGGTGCATGATGTAGTTGAGGACATGTTCATCGCGATCCCAAACGGGGCCGTCAGAGACATTATCTTTCCACTTTTGCCCCAACTTACTCATGTCTCGGTCTTCTTCGTCCCATTTGGTGATACTTTCTGGAAGAAAAGTCATCATGCCTACGGTCGCGATACTGAGACCTAGAATGGTGTAGGTTTGACCCATCAGATAATCCCAGTCTTTATCTTGAGGGATGATGAGATGTTTAGGCTGAAGCCCTGCGTCAAGGTTTAGCGAATCATCATTATTCTGTTCATACATAACACCGCGATTTTGAGCCTCGAAGGTGTACAGAGTCGTCGTTTCGCAGTAACCTGACAAGCAATCAGGTGTGTAAGAAAACTCTGTATGACGGCTTAGGTCATAGTGACTTGCGTGCGCAAGCGCTGACGAAGCCAAGCAAAGGCCTGTTAGAGTCGTCTTGAACATGGATGATTTTGACACAAAGGTCTCCGAGTTAATGGTGTATGTTCGGGCTCGTAATTATCCCTCAAAACATCAATCATTTAAACACTTGACCCTTATTTAGTCCCAACAAACCTCGGCGAGATTTGTCCAAATAAAAAGAAAAATAAGCGCTATAACGAAAATAGGATTGTGCTTACGTTCAGGAGTCAGTTGTGAAAATAGCAATGCTTAGTACTGGTGAGGAAGTCCTCCACGGTGATATTGTTGATACTAATGCGGCATGGTTGTCTAGCCTGTTTTATCAACATGGATTTGGCTTAACAAAGCGCTCAACGGTTGGTGATAGCCTATCGAGTTTGGTTGAAGAGTTTTTAATGCTCAGCTTTAACAACGATGTGGTTATTGTTAATGGTGGTTTAGGCCCTACAACGGATGACATGAGTGCTGCCGCCGCCGCGAGAGCCGCCGATTGTAAACTGGTGCTATTCAAAGAGTGGTTGCAGCATCTAGAAAATTTGTATGCTCGACGTGGCATCCCTATGCCGGACAGTAATTTAAAGCAAGCAATGCTGCCAGAAACGGCAGAGATATTGGACAACCCGATAGGCACTGCTTGCGGTTTCAAAATGCTGATTAATGATGCCATTTTTTATTTCACACCGGGTGTACCAAGTGAATTTAAGCTCATGGCAGAGACGCAAATTCTTCCCGATCTGAGAAGAGTGTTTCCCGATGTTCAAGGCTCATGTTGTAGTCGAATCTACACGTTTGGTCTGTCTGAATCCGGTATTTCAGATAAGCTAGATCAGCTAAAACTTCCTCAAGGCTATGAGCTAGGGTATCGCTCTTACTTGCCTTTTATTGAAGTGAAACTTTTTGGTCCTTCAGATCAGATTGAACAGCGTTTGAAACTAGTACAGATAATTAATAAACACCTTGAGAGTAATACCGTTAGTATTGACTTACCTATGGTTGAAAATGTCGGCCAGTTGTTGGTCGATAAAGGACTAACGGTGTCGACCTCCGAAAAAAGTAGCGGAGGATACTTAACGTACTGGCTAAACGGCGATGAAAACGCTGAAAAGCAACTAGGGCATGGTTGGATACTACCGAGCCTGACTCAAGCGATGGCCAACAGCGGAGATCCATTAGCAGAGACGTTTGCTCTGGCTGGCGCTACGCGAGAGAAGTGTGGGACGGATTTATCACTCGTTACTGGCCATATTGAAGAGGGTGTTTTTTCCGTCGCTTTATCGACACCGTCAGGCGAGTGGGGAGCATTATATAAACTCTCGAAAAAGTATCAGCGCAATGATCAAGTTAAAGTGATCAGCACGGCAGCACTAGACTTGTTGCGTCGCTACCTAGAACGTAAACCGATGTTTGCGCATTATGCATTTTTAGAGAAAGTTAAAGAGATGCACCTCCCGAGCAGTGCTTTATAACCAAAGCTCTATACAGTAGTCTGAGAGACAAAACACAGAGACAAAAAAGCCAAGGTGATTACCTTGGCTTTTGCATTTTATACCGTCGAGTCAACGTTATGCGCGCTGCTTTTCTTTCATCGCGTAGTTAACGCCGCTAAGTGACAAATCTGATTTTGCTTTACAGATACAAGGTAATATTTCATCACTTTGTGTGTAAGCCATGGCAAAACCAACATACTCCACTTCACCAGACTCCAATTTGCAGCGACAGGCGCCGCAGTGCCCATCACGGCAGTTGTATTCTGGTAATAGGCCAGCTTGCTCCATTGTTTCCAAAATCGTATTGGAAGGGTTGGATTCAATGCTGATCAGTTTGTTGATTTTGAGTGTTGCCATTACAGCTCGAATCCTTCGAAGTCATCTGCGCGAACTTCATTGTCAATTTGACCCACAAGGTAAGAAGAGATTTCTGCTTCTTGAGGCGCAACTTGAACGTTATCTGAAGACAACCAAGCGTTAATCCATGGAATTGGGTTAGTTGTTGCTTCTGGATACGCTGCTGGTAGACCTACCGCTTGCATACGAATATTTGTGATGTATTCAACGTATTGGCTTAGGATGTCTTTGTTTAGACCGATCATAGAGCCATCTTTGAATAGATACTCTGCCCACTCTTTTTCTTGCTCAGCCGCTTCTTTGAATAGGTCAAAACAGTCCTGTTTTGCCTCTTCTGCGATTTGCATGAAAGTGAAGTCATCTTGACCGTTACGTAGCAGGTTGATCATGTGCTGCGTGCCATTTAAGTGAAGTGCTTCGTCACGAGCGATCAGCTTGATGATTTTCGCGTTACCTTCCATTAGTTCGCGTTCTGCGAAAGCGAAAGAACATGCGAAACTTACGTAAAAACGAATAGCTTCTAATGCGTTAACAGACATCAGACAGATGTACAGCTTCTTCTTAAGATCGTACAGACTAACCTTAACCGTTTCACCGTTAAGGACATGCTCACCTTCACCGTAGCGATGGTAATCATTCGTCGCTTGAATCAAATCGTCGTAGTAGTGCGCGATGTCTTTTGCACGCTTCAGAATGTGCTCGTTCTCAACGATATCATCAAACACTACAGCAGGGTCGTTCACGATGTTACGAATAATGTGTGTGTAAGAACGAGAGTGAATCGTTTCAGAGAAAGACCAAGTCTCAATCCAAGTCTCTAGTTCTGGTAGAGACACAAGCGGCAGCAGTGCCACGTTAGGGCTGCGGCCTTGGATAGAGTCAAGAAGCGTTTGGTACTTCAAGTTAGAGATGAAGATGTGCTTCTCGTGATCTGGCAGTTTGTTGTAATCGATACGGTCGCTAGATACGTCTACTTCTTCTGGACGCCAGAAGAAAGAAAGTTGTTTCTCGATAAGTTTTTCGAAAATCTCAAACTTTTGTTGGTCGTAACGTGCAACGTTTACTGATTGACCTAGGAACATTGGTTCCTTCAATTGGTCATTCTTTTTTTGGTTAAAAGTACTGTAAGCCATAATGCCTCAATTCCTTTTAAACCTCCCCGTAAGGGGGAGGTTATCGATAGTCTGTCTTTACGGGTTCGCTAGGTACGGGAAGATTAAATCTTACAACCGCCGCCAGCACAATCGTCATCTTGTGGTTGAACAGCGTCTTTCTGTTCATCTTTCGCGCCATCACGAGTGTTGTGGTAGTAAAGCGTTTTCACACCAAACTTATACGCTGTTAGCAGGTCTTGAAGTAGTTTCTTCATTGGAACCTTGCCAGTCTCGTAACGTGACGGGTCGTAGTTAGTATTAGCAGAGATAGCTTGGTCAACAAACTTCTGCATAATACCCACAAGGTGCAGATAACCGTCGTTCGAACCGATATTCCAAAGCAGTTCATAGCTGTCTTTAAGTTCTGTGAACTCTGGTACAACTTGCTTCAGGATACCGTCTTTCGAAGCTTTTACTGAAACGTAACCACGTGGTGGCTCAATACCGTTAGTTGCGTTTGAAATCTGAGAAGAAGTCTCAGAAGGCATTAGTGCAGTCAGTGTTGAGTTACGTAGGCCGTGCTCCATAATTTCTTTACGTAGGCTGTCCCAGTCGTAGTGCAGCGCTTCGTCACAAATTAGGTCGATATCTTTCTTATACGTATCAATCGGCAGTAAGCCTTTCGCGTAGTTCGTCTCGTCGAATGAAGGACACTTACCTTGTTCTTTCGCCAGTGCTACAGATGCTTTCAATAGGTAGTACTGCATTGCTTCGAACGTACGGTGAGTTAGGCCGTTCGCGCTACCGTCAGAGTATTTCACGCCATTCTTCGCTAAGTAGTAAGCAAAGTTAATCACACCAACACCTAGCGTACGACGGTTCATAGTCGATTTGTATGCCGCTGGTAGAGGGTAATCTTGGTAATCAAGCAGTGCATCTAACGCACGAACAACAAGATCGGATAGCTCTTCGAAATCATCTAGAGACTTGATAGCACCTAAGTTGAATGCAGAAAGCGTACACAGTGCGATCTCGCCTGAGTCATCTTCAACGTTAGTTAATGGTTTCGTTGGCAGTGCGATTTCTAAACATAGGTTCGACTGACGAACTGGAGCGACTTCAGAATCAAATGGGCTGTGAGTATTACAATGGTCCACGTTCTGGATGTAGATACGACCCGTTGATGCACGCTCTTGCATTAGCAGAGTGAACATTTCAATCGCTTTAACCGTTTCTTTCTTGATTGAAGGATCGTTCTCGTACTTCACGTATAAACGCTCAAACTCTTCTTGGTTTTCGAAGAATGCGTCGTACAGACCAGGTACATCAGATGGTGAGAATAGCGTAATATTGCCGCCTTCAACTAAACGTTGGTACATCAGTTTGTTTAACTGAACACCGTAGTCCATGTGACGAACACGGTTTTCTTCAACACCACGGTTGTTCTTAAGTACCATTAGTGAGCGTGCTTCACCGTGCCACATTGGGTAGAACACAGTAGCTGCGCCACCACGTACACCACCTTGTGAACAACATTTTACTGCTGTTTGGAAGTACTTGTAGAACGGAATACAACCAGTGTGGAATGCTTCACCACCGCGAATCTCTGAGCCTAATGCACGGATACGACCTGCGTTGATACCAATACCAGCGCGCTGAGATACGTAACGAACAATTGAGCTTGCTGTTGCGTTAATAGAATCAAGACTGTCTCCACACTCGATCAGAACACATGAGCTGAACTGGCGAGTAGGGGTACGCACGCCAGACATAATTGGCGTAGGTAGAGAAATCTTAAATGTCGATGTCGCATCGTAGAAACGTTTGATGTAATCAAGACGTGTCGCTTTTGGATATTTCGCAAATAAGCACGCTGCTACAAGGATGTATAAGAACTGAGCACTTTCGTAAATTTGGCCCGTAACACGGTTCTGTACGAAGTACTTACCCTCTAGCTGCTTAACTGCCGCGTATGAGAAATTTAGGTCGCGTTTATGGTCGAGGTACGCATCAAGTTCGTCGAGTTCTGCTTTTGTGTAGTCTTCTAGAATATGTTGATCGTACTTACCCATATCGACGAGGCGAGACACGTGATCATAAAGCGTTGGTGGCTCGTATTGGCCATACGCTTTTTTACGCAGATGGAATACCGCTAGGCGAGCAGCTAGGTATTGGTAATCCGGAGTCTCTTCAGAGATCAGGTCTGCCGCAGACTTGATGATTGTCTCGTGAATATCTGTCGTTGTGATGCCGTCGTAAAACTGGATGTGAGCGCGAAGTTCTACTTGAGAAACCGAAACATTATCTAGACCTTCTGCAGCCCAAGTGATAACGCGGTGGATTTTATCCAGATCGATACTTTCTTTACGGCCATCACGCTTGGTGACGGTAAGTTGTTGGTTCATTCTGCTTTATTTCCCTAAGAAAACTGATAAAAGCCGTATTTTTGTTTGTTTATGTGCAATATGAGTAAAGCTTGCGGCGGCTTTGTGATCAAAGTCTATCTATATATTGTCGCTTAAACACAACATATAGGGGTTCATTTGTTTGCGGGTTACAAGATAGTGCTATTACACTGATTTATCAAGGTACAGATCGGGGATGACTTGTGGATAACTGACAAAATGAAGAAAAACAGTAAGTGAACACTAACCGATGAGAAAAGGGCAGACTTGAATGGTTAAAAGTACGGTTTCGAGATCGGTTTAGAAATAACCGCATGCAAAAATATTTTCCTTGATCTTTGGCCGTTTTTATCTACGAAAAATGGCTTGGTCAAAATGGAATCTAGAGCACGAATTTTAGCCATAAAAAGACAAAAAAAGCGGCAACTTTGTGCTACCGCTTCCGATTCATTTTCTTTAAAAAATGTCAATCACAAAACTCATTTTTTAACTTAATAGCGTTCAGTATTTTTTAGTATGAACGATGTAGTTTACATCTACATTACGACCGAGTTTGTAGCTATCATTTAGAGGGTTGTAATGAAGCCCAGTAATGCCCATTTCCGTCAGGTCAGTTTGGTCTATCATCTTCATCATTTCGGCTGGCTTGATAAACTTATCGTGCTCATGAGTGCCTTCAGGAACAATCTTAAGAAGCTTCTCAGCACCGACAATAGCAAATAAGTACGACTTAATGTTTCGGTTCAAAGTTGAGAAAAACACGTGACCACCGGGTTTGACTAGCGCAGCACAAGAGCGGATAACGGAGAGAGGATCTGGAACGTGTTCAAGCATCTCCATACAAGTCACGACATCGTAAGTTCCTGCGTTTTCTATAGCGTGGTCTTCTATTGTGCTCTGAATGTAGGTCAGTTGAGTGCCTGTTTCTAATGCATGTAGTCGCGCGACTTCTAATGGTTCTTTACCCATATCAAGCCCCGTCACAATAGCGCCTTCTTTTGCCATGCTTTCAGCAAGAATGCCACCACCACAGCCGACATCAAGTGTTCGCTTGCCAAACAAGCCATTTGCTTTTTCAAGTACATAGTTCAAACGAAGTGGGTTAATTTGATGAAGCGGCTTAAACTCGCCTTCTAAATCCCACCATCGAGAAGCCATGTCCTCGAATTTCTTAATTTCACTTGGGTCGACGTTTTGTGCTTTAGTCATAATTGGTTTTATTGCATTCAATCTGAGTCCTTTAGAGGGCGCCAGTATACTCCAACGTTTTACACCCAAACAACCTCGATGTGCTTAGTTAAGGGACAATGACAGAGTTCACTGGCGCGGCAATCGAGACAGGTGCCTGTAATTTGTAAAGCGCTAACTATTGTTTTTGGTTCATCCTTGAACTGGTGCCAGTGATAATAACTCTAAAACCTGCATTTTCGCGTTGTGTGGTTAAAGGAATTTACCTCGCTTTTCCGCGTAAAGGGTCCGATTTTGCTCAATATTGACCGAAATATAACCACTAATCAGAAAGATATGGGATGAGTGTGCAAATTCTCGACATTTGATTCATAACCAAGCTCACAACCTGATAAAAGGAGAGGGAAAGTGATGCCGAAGTGATGAATTGTGTGTTATATTTTTGCACCTTACACGTATCGTAATTACGATCAGATAATAGAGGGATAATGGCTCTATGAGCGATTTAGCTAAAGAGATCACGCCCGTAAACATTGAAGATGAGCTTAGAGGTTCATACCTAGACTATGCGATGTCAGTCATCGTGGGTCGTGCTCTTCCAGATGTGCGTGATGGCCTAAAACCAGTACACCGCCGCGTTTTATTCGCGATGAACGTACTAGGCAACGATTGGAACAAACCATATAAAAAATCAGCCCGTGTTGTCGGCGACGTAATCGGTAAATATCACCCACATGGTGATAGTGCTGTGTACGACACAATCGTACGTATGGCTCAGCCGTTCTCGCTTCGTTACATGCTGGTCGATGGTCAAGGTAACTTTGGCTCGATCGATGGCGACTCTGCTGCGGCAATGCGTTACACCGAAGTTCGAATGGCAAAAATTGCCCATGAACTATTGGCTGACCTAGACAAAGAAACCGTAGACTACGTACCAAACTACGACGGTACTGAGCAGATCCCAGCGGTTCTTCCAACTAAAATTCCAAACCTATTGGTTAACGGTGCTTCTGGTATCGCAGTAGGTATGGCAACCAACATCCCGCCTCATAACCTTGGCGAAGTGATTGATGGCTGTCTTGCATACATCAATAATGAAGAAATCACTATTGATGAACTAATGGATTACATTCCTGGTCCTGATTTCCCAACGGCGGCGCTTATCAGCGGTCGTAAAGGCATTGTAGACGCGTACAAAACAGGTCGCGGCAAAATCTACATGCGTTCGAAAGCGGACATCGAAGTGGAGAAGAATGGTAAAGAGACCATTATCGTCACTGAAATTCCTTACCAGGTGAACAAAGCTCGCTTGATCGAAAAGATCGCTGAGCTAGTTAAAGATAAGAAAGTAGAAGGTATCAGTGCACTGCGCGACGAGTCAGATAAAGACGGTATGCGCATTGTTATTGAGTGTAAGCGCGATGCTGTGGGCGAAGTAGTTCTAAACAACCTTTACGCTCAGACTCAGCTGCAAACCACTTTCGGTATCAACATGGTGGCCCTAAACAATGGCCAGCCACAGCTATTCAACCTAAAAGATATGTTGAAGTGCTTTGTTGATCACCGTCGTGAAGTTGTGACACGCCGTACTATTTTCGAACTGCGTAAAGCGCGTGAACGTGCTCATATCCTTGAAGGTTTAGCTCTAGCGCTTGCTAACATTGATGAAATTATTGAGCTTATCCGTAAGGCACCTACACCGGCTGAAGCAAAAGCGGGTCTTATCGCTCGTGGTTGGGATTTAGGCAACGTTTCAGCAATGCTAGAGCGTGCTGGTACAGATGCTGCGCGCCCTGAATGGCTAGAGCCTGAATACGGTATTCGTGATGGTCAGTACTTCCTGACTGAGCAACAAGCACAAGCTATCCTAGATCTACGTTTACATAAACTAACAGGTCTAGAACACGAGAAGATTCTTGGCGAATACAAAACACTTCTAGAAGAAATCGCTGAACTCATGCATATCCTTGCGAGCACTGAGCGTTTGATGGAAGTGATCCGTGAAGAACTTGAAGCGGTTCGTGACGGCTTTGGTGACGCTCGTCGTACAGAAATCACAGCTGCGAGCCATGATATTGACATGGAAGAGCTGATCGCACGTGAAGACGTTGTGGTTACTCTATCTCACGGTGGTTACGTTAAGTACCAAGTACTGAGCGACTACGAGTCACAGCGCCGTGGTGGTAAAGGCAAGAGTGCGACTAAGATGAAAGATGAAGACCATATCGAGCGTCTTCTAGTGGCGAATACCCACGATAACATCTTGTGTTTCTCTACTCGTGGTAAAACATACCGCCTGAAAGTTTACCAATTGCCTCTAGCGAGCCGTACTGCGCGTGGTAAGCCAATCGTAAACATCCTTCCACTCGAAGAAGGTGAGCGCATTACCGCGATTCTACGTGTTGATGAATTCTCTGAAGACAAATTCATCTTCATGGCAACAGGTGACGGTACGGTTAAGAAAACGCCGTTGAACCAGTTTGCAAACGTACGTTCAAACGGCCTAATCGCTGTGAACCTACGTGAAGACGATTCGTTAATCGGTGTGGATATCACTAACGGCGAAAATGAAATCATGCTGTTCTCTAAAGCGGGTAAAGTGGTTCGCTTTAAAGAAGCAGAAGAGATTCCAGTACTTGATGAAAATGGTAAACCAGTTCTTGATGAGAATGGTCAGCCAGAGATCAAGTTTAAAGGTGTTCGTCCTATGGGTCGTACCGCCTCTGGTGTTCGTGGTATGAAACTGGCTGAAAATGACCAAGTTGTATCACTTATTGTTCCTTCGCACGAAGGCGACATCCTAACGGTTACAGAAAACGGTTATGGTAAACGCACAGCACTTAGCGAGTACCCGACAAAAGGTCGTGGCACTCAAGGTGTAGTTTCTATCAAAGTTTCTGAGCGAAATGGCCCGGTAGTTGGTGCTATCCAGGTTGTTGAAGGTGATGAAATGATGATGATCACCGACGCTGGCACGTTAGTACGTACTCGTGTGGGTGAAGTTAGCCAAGTTGGTCGTAACACACAAGGTGTAACGCTTATCCGTACTGCGGAAGATGAATCAGTTGTTGGTTTGCAACGTATTGAAGAAGTTGATGATGAAGAGCTGCCTGCTGATGAAGATGCAGAAGCGTTAGAGTCAACAGACGAAAATACGCAGCAAGACGCTCCAGCTGCTGATGATGCAGAGGAAGGTAACGAAGAGTAATCTTACATCGTTATCCTGATATGAAAAGCCGAGCCTTAGTTGCTCGGCTTTTTTGTATCTGTATCAACGCATTTAAAGTAAGAAATGCGTACACTGACGTTATCTTTGTTTACAGGACGTGTTATGTCTGTTTGGTTTTTCGCTGCCATCACTCTGATGGGGCTGTTTATCGTACTCTTATCACTGAGTGCATCAAAAGTTAAACCTGCTCAATGGTTTGGCTTTTGCCTGTTAGTACTTGTCGTGACGAGTGCCAGTTTCTTATTGCTGCATCAAACTCCGCCTAAACCAATACAAGCGGAAATGTCACGAATGATGACTGCTCGTGACATCATGAAAGAGATTCAAGACCAGTTGCGTGAAGATCCGAACAACGCTGAATTGTGGTTCCAACTCGGGCAGGGCTACCTGCTAGAGGGGGAATTTGATGGCGCGCTGATTTGTTTTGATTACGCGATCCAACTGACTGAGCCAGTCAGTGCCACGCAACTTGCCGCAAAAGCGACGACCTTGTACTACATTCACCAGCAATCAATGACGCAAGAAGTTAGCTTGCTTTTGGAGCAAGCTTTGCAGATAGAACCGCACAATGAAGCCGCTTTGTCTTTGATCGCAAATGATCATTTTCTGTCATTCCGATTTCAGGAAGCGATTGATGCCTGGGTACTATTATTAGATTCTAATGATCCAAATTTAGATAGGGTGCAAATCATTAACTCTATTAACAAAGCAAAAGAGCTGTTGTAAGCGTACAATTTAACAAGCAATAGAGGGAAAGGTGGGCAACGAATGAAAAATAAAGCACTAAGCATATTGGTTTTGCTGTGCGGCTCTGTGCTGGCGGGCTGTAGCTCTTCCGATCATTCTGGCTCTTCCTCTACGGTTTATTATTCATCGGGTTACTACGACCCGTGGTGGTACGATCATGACGACTACTGGATTTATTACTATCCGGGCTGTTGCGATAACGACGATGAATACAAAGAGAAACTGGAAGAGTGGTGGAATGGTTTAGATGAAGACCAACAGCAATCCATCAAAGACAAAATCGAAGATTGGAAAGACGACGATATGTCCGCCAATATCGATAACATGAAACGCCAACTTGACGATCATTGGCAATCACTGCCTGACGAGCAAAAGCAAGAGATTCGAACCCAATGGGAGAATCGTCCGGAGCATATTGAACCAGCGACTTTACAAGGCAAGGCGGTGAAAGAAAAGGTTCAACAAAGAAAAGCATTACCGGAAACGAAGATCCAGCGTCCAGTTGCTCGTCCAAATGTGCAGATACCTAAAGCACGTCCAAATATTCAACCTAGACCTAGGCTTCCTCGTCGCTAGTACATTCGATTTTTGTCTCTCGATAGAATCAGGATGAAGAGATAAAGATAATAAAGAAAGAAAAGGGGCGTTCAGTACGCCCCTTGTTGTATCTATAAGTTAACCGTTGCCAGTTAGACTAATACGTGGCTTCGCGTTCAGCTGCTGCTTTATCCCACTCTGGCGCTACTGTTTCTAGGAAGTGTTTCTTGTCTGCGTTCATCTTATCCATATCCATGCCCAGTGCTTGTTGTGCTTTCGCTTTGGTCGAGATATCTGGAATTTGAACAGGGTCAGTAATGCCTTTGGTTGCCAGTAAACGAACCAATTTGGTACGGGCGTCAGCAGCGCGGTCAACTGCAGTACCTAGTACTTCAAGTGCTACCTCAGGAGCATGCATGTGAACACCGTGAGAAGCAATCGCGTAGTCCCAACGCCATTGTGCATGGCGAATATCTTGTAGGATAGGTTCCATCTCTGCTTCTGTTGCACCTGCTTTCCACGCTGCTCCTGCTTCAAAGTGTGCCGCTACGATTTGCTTCTCGGCGGTTAGCTTCATGTTCAGTACTTGCGCTTTGCGAGTCGAGACGATGCCTTGTAGCTGCTCTTTAGTTTGGGTATGGCATTGCGCACAGGTGTCTTCAAAACGATCAAATGGGTTACCCACTTTGTGGTCTGTGTACACCGTACCGTCTTCTTTGGTCACTTTAGGCATGTGGCAGTCCACACACACCACTTTGTTTTTACCATGAATACCCGCTCTCCAAGTTTCGAAACCTGGATGTTGCGCTTTTAGCATCGGCGCTTTAGATACGGCATGCGTCCAATCTTTGAAATTCAACGCGTCGTAGTATTTCTCCATGTCATTAACGGTGGTGCCCATATCCCATGGGAATTTAACCGCTTTAGTTGGGCCGGTGAAGTAGTATTCAACGTGACATTGAGCGCAGACCGATGCTTGCTTATCTAGGCGAGACTGTTCATCAAAGTTTTTACCAATAGTATCAAAAGCACGCTCGACGTATGGGCGAGTCAGTGCTAGCGCAGGTTCGCCTTTCTTGAAGGCTTCAGAGCCTGTGTTGTGGCAATCGGAACAACCGATAGGGTTGACGATTTCTGAGCCTAAGCGTGCCCATTTACCTTCGAAATAACCGTCTTCACCACGTTCATCAATCACGCGAGCAACGTCTGGGCTTTTACAGCTCCAGCACGCCATCGGCATAGGCCCGGACTTCTCGTCGGTTGGTGCGCCGGTACGTAAGGTTTGGCGAACATCATCAAGTGCGTAAAAGTGACCGCGCGCTTTGTTGTAGTCTTTCGCGAAGCCATAACCTGCCCACAGGATAACCATGTTTGGGTCTTCACTTAGAGCATCTTCAATGTGCTCACTTTCGGATGTTGCTTTCCAAGAATGGTATTGATCAGGGTGGTTCTGTTCAAAGACATCGTTACGAGGATCGATAAAATCCTTCTCTTCTGCCGCCAACGGAGCGTCAACCAAAAATAATTGGCTGGCGAATAAGGTCGCAACCGCAATAGGTGCGCTCATCCAGTGTTTTATGCTCACAGTGTTATCTCCATATTCGTTTTTATTAGCAGCGTTGTGAGGAGCTATTCCAAATAAGAACTGGAGATCTACGATTAATAATATTGCTTAATTGGATAGATGAAATAGTGAGTGAATCTTGTCTTGTTTTAGATCAATTTACACCAGTGATCTCAGTCATGTTTGAATTTATATACCTCTAAAGTGGTAGTTGTTAAGTCATTGTTCTGCAATGCTTTGGGTTTTAACCTTTTTAAAAATAGGGTGATTTAGTTCGCTTTTTGAGCAGGCGTTTCTACCCCTTATGAATAATAGAGGTATTATAAATATAGGTTTAGCGTTGTGGCTTTCCGAAATAAGAATTGATGTCATTTGAAGATCTAAAAAATATCTTCAGAGGAAATTAATTGTCGCTCAAATAAATAATTGAGAATAGTTATCAATTATTATCGAGCTAAGGAAAGAACAATATGGGCAATATAAAATTGACCATAGAGACAATGCTGAAACTTCTCTTCGTCTTTGCCATCTATGGTTTCTCCATCGCCGCCCATGCGACTTCTTCAGAGCCGATTGAAGGTGCTCAAGCTGAGCGTCATCAAGTCGAGTTGATCCGTGACCGTGACTACAAGTGTCTGCAATGTCATAAGGATGCAAAAGAGACTCTGAACCTTTCGCATGACCCGCAAGCTCTACTCAGCCAAGGGAAGCAACTTAATTGCACCAATTGCCATAGCAACATTGGTCCCGACCATCGTGAAGGTGCGCCTGATGTGATTAAGTTTTCTGCCGCGCAATCGAAAGAGGTACACGACAAAGTGTTCCTTGATCCAAGCATGATTCTTAAAGCCAACGGCCAATGTGTGGATTGCCACGCACCGACACAGCTGAGAGAAAGCCACTGGACGCACGATGTGCACGCCAAAAACCTCACTTGTTCAAATTGCCACGATGTACACGCAGCGAAAACCAAAGCGTTGTCGTACGACAGAAAACAACTGATCAAGCAGTGTGTGGATTGTCACTCTGAATTTGCCGTCGAACCTGAACTTGCCAAAGAAGAGGAGAGATAGCATGAAATGTTCGAGAAGAAACTTTTTAGCCGGCAGCGGCGCGTTGATTTTAACTACAGGCGTTGCAGGCACTTCCGTTGTTAGCTCCTCTCTCTATGCCAGCAACAGTGAACAAGCGAAACGCATGGGTATGGTTCATGATGAAAATGCCTGTATTGGCTGTACCGCTTGTACCGATGCTTGTCGCGAAGTAAATAAAGTCCCTGAAGGCGTAACGCGACTTAAAATTCATCGCAGTGAACCGATTGGCGAATTTCCAGATGTGGAATACCAGTTTACTCGCGAATCCTGTCAGCACTGTGATAACCCACCATGTGTGTACGTTTGTCCAACAGGCGCTGCATACAAAGATGAAGCGACCGGCATCGTGGATGTGCACAAAGAGAAATGTGTCGGATGTGGTTATTGCCTTGCCGCTTGCCCTTACCAAGTGCGCTTCTTTAATCCAGTCGATCACTCTGCGGATAAATGTAACTTCTGCCGTGATACCAACCTAGCGCAAGGTAAACAGCCAGCTTGCGTGGAATCTTGCCCAACAAAAGCACTCATCTTTGGTGATTTGAATGACCCAACTAGCGAGGTGAGCAAAGCTATCGAAAGCCATGTTGTCTATCGCGATAAATCGCATTTAGGTACGCAACCTAAACTGTACAAAATTCCGCATAGCAAAGGAGAGGTGTCATCATGAACGGCTTCGAAAGTGCATTCCACTTTGACTCGTTAGTCTGGGATTGGATCATCGCGATTTACTTATTCCTTGCTGGGATGTCAGCAGGTGCGGTGATGATTTCTATCTATTTAAAACGCAAAGTGATTGAAGGTGATCCCGCAAACAACGGCATCATGAAAGCTATGGCTTGGCTTGCGCCATTTGGCATCATTGCTGGGTTGGCAATTTTGATTTTCCATTTAACCAAGCCTTTAGAGTTTTGGAAGATCATGATCTACTACAACCCAACGTCTGTGATGTCGATGGGCGTGATCTTGTTCCAAGTGTACATGCTGGTGCTGTTTGTTTGGATCGGCGTTATCTTCCGCCATCAAATCATCAGCTTTTGTGAGGGTAAGTTACCGAGCAAACTGTTGGATTTTGCCGATGGCATTTTGATTAAGGCGGGGAAAGCCAACAACGCAATTGAATTGTTCTTGGGCTTCTTAGCCATCGTGCTTGCAGCGTACACTGGCTTTCTATTGTCTGCATTGAAGACTTACCCAATGCTAAACAATCCAGTACTGCCAATCTTGTTCCTGTTCTCTAGTTTGTCCTCGGGTGCAGCGGCATGCTTGATGTTCGGCATCTTGGTGTTTAAAGAGTCGACCAGCAGCCCAAGTGTGTCTTGGGTACACGGATTTGAACGCCCAGTAGTATTGTTTGAGCTGTTTGTCTTAGTGACTTTCTTTACTGGACTGATCTTCAGCGGTGGTCAGAACGAAGTCGCGGCTTGGAATGCTATTTCGAGTGGATTCTGGGCTCAATGGTTCTGGGGTGGGGTAGTGTTCATCGGCATGATAACGCCTTTGACTCTCAATTGGTTGGCGCCTTCTGAAGTGCGCCACAAAGGCAGTTACGTTTTTGTGGTCACGACGTTGAGCTTGGTTGGCGTACTTATGCTGCGTACTTTCATTCTATATGCCGGTCAAATGACCATAGTGTAAGGGGGATAAATGGAAGCTGAGCTAGGGTTCTTCTTACTGATATTGGTGGCTGTAACATCGACTTGTGCATCGTTGCTGCATTGGCTACGTCGTGCTATGAGTAAGAAGGCGACATTGCCACATCAAGTCGCGATGTCCCACATCATTAGCTTAGCTTCCTTCATTTGTTTAGCACTTCTGATCGTCTGCTTCGTGCAAGACAACTTCGCGTTGGAATATGTTGTTACGCATTCCAACAGTCAACTTCCCGTAGCATTCAAGATTGCTGCCGCTTGGGGCGGGCACCAAGGCTCCATGTTGTTTTGGGTCGTCACCTTGAGTTTATGGGCGTCGTTTATTGCATTTAAGTCACCGCTCAACGCCCAATATACTTGTGACTGTTTAGGAATCATGAACCTTCTTATTGCGACATTTGCTTGGTTCACGTTAATGACCTTTAACCCGTTCGAGTATGCCCAAGTATTGGCGTCGGAAGGGCGAGATCTAAACCCAATGTTGCAAGATGTTGGGCTTATCATTCATCCACCATTGCTTTATCTCGGTTATGTCGGTTACGCAGCAATATTAGCTTTTGCATTAGCAGCGCTATTGGGTAAACAACCGATGAGCGATTGGTATGTGGTTGCTCGAAGCGCAGCGTTTTTTGCATGGGGAACGCTCACGTTGGGTATCTTGGTGGGATCATGGTGGGCGTACAATGAGCTAGGGTGGGGCGGCTGGTGGTTTTGGGACCCTGTGGAGAACGCTTCTCTACTCCCTTGGCTTACTGGTACTGCTTTGTTGCACAGCGGTGTTGTCGCAACACGTAACAGAGGCGCAATTTGGAGCACCTATGCACTGGCGTTTGCTACGTTCAGCCTAAGCATTTTAGGGACATTTGTGGTGCGCTCTGGCGTGCTGACTTCAGTGCACGCTTTTGCGGTGGACCCAACTAAAGGTTTGGTGCTGATTGGTGTATTGAGCTTGCTTGTCATTATCACTTTTGGCGTATTGATTTTGCGAGGAGAACAACTCCCTCGCTTCAAACTTCAATCTCTAGCGAGCCGAGCTTACACTGCTTACATCGCCAAAGGGCTGCTGGTTATTGCGACTGCTATCGTTTTTCTTGGCACTTTTTATCCGATGGTTTATCAACTGCTCGGTTTAGGAAACATTTCAGTTGGCGCACCTTATTTTAATAGTCTGATCTTGCCATTAAGCATACTGGCTCTGATTGCCTTAGCTTTCATGCCGCTGCTGAAATGGACAAAAGGCACAGTGCCGAGTGTAAGCACTGATATCGCGATTAGTATTGCGTTATCTATAGTCTCTGGGATCGGGTTTATGTTCTCAGTGAACGTACTGCATTTCGAAGTATTGCTAACCATAATATTGGCTACTTGGGTGATTGTGGCGCATCTCGTTATGCTGTTTCGTTGTTCCAATAAGCGCAAACTCATGCCAATCGTGATGGCACATATCGGTTTTGCGCTGGCGGTGAGTGGAGCTGTATTCAACAGTCACTACTCATATGAACATAATTTACGTGTCGAACCCGGCAGTTCTCAACAAAGGGCGGGGATCACTATCGATTATCATGGTATCGAATGGCTGGTGGGGCCAAACTACACCGCGGAACAAGGACAGATCACCTTGCACTTGGAAGATGGCCGCATGCTCAATTTCAACCCGCAAAAGCGTCATTACCCTGTGCGAGTGATGAATATGACCGAGCCTGCGATTCGTTCACTATGGCATGGCGATTATTACGTGACATTGGGTGACAAAGTCGATACTCATGCTTATGCGATTAAAGTTCAGTACCGCGCAGGTATTTGGTGGATATGGTCTGGCGGGCTACTAGCTGTGTTTGGTGCGCTATTAACCGGCCTAAAGAAAAGGAGAGAGGCTATCAATGCGATCGAGAAATACGCTTAAACTCGCAGGTCTCGTTGTGGCTGTTGCCGTGTTTGCTGTAGTAACTGCGGTGGCTTTGTCTGAGCGACCACATGTTGAATTGTCCCCACAACGAAATTTAGAGACACCTAATTTTCGCTCTACTTCTCTGATCTCTGATGACATGGTTTCTGAGCAGTTGTTCAAAAGCGACGGATATAAATTATTGAATGTTTGGGCATCTTGGTGCGGAGTATGCAAACGAGAGCATGAAGAATTATTGCAGTTAGCAGAACTCGGTGTGCCTATTATTGGGCTGAATTATAGAGATCAAAAACAAGCCGCTCGTGAATATTTGAGCTCTAAACGAAATCCATATATTGAAGTAATTAGTGACCCTAATGGAAAGCTCGCTGTGGAGCTAGGTGTTATCGGAACGCCGGAAACTTACTTGATTGATCCAAATGGTCGTATATTGATCAAATATCGTGGAGAGCTAACGGCAGATAAATGGAACGATATATTTTCAGGATACTTGAATGTTTCGATTTAATAATCTTCTCCTCACTTTAATCCTATTTATACTATTTTCTCCTTTCACGAGAAGTGCGGATATAGAACAGAATGTTGATCTGTTTGAATTTCATTCTGTTGAAGTGCAACAGCGTGCAACCTCGTTAGCCAAGACATTACGCTGCCCGCAGTGTCAAAACCAAAACCTTGTCGAGTCTAATGCACAAGCGGCTAAAGACCTGAGGTTGAAAGTGTATACGATGGCCAATGAAGGCAGCTCAGATCAAGAAATAAAGGACTATCTAGTTGCTCGTTATGGGAATATTGTTCTGTATCAACCACCATTAAATTATTCCACGGCGCTGTTGTGGATCTTTCCTGTGCTATTTTTGATCTTTTTTGTCTTATATTCGATCCGAATGGTGAAGCGTATTTAATGTGACCGTTATTCCACTATTAAAAATAAATTGTGCACTTAACAAGCAGAATGTTATCATTTTTCCGAATTTATGAAGTTTCCAGTATAAAGAAAATAAAAATTTTGAGCTGGATAAGTAATAAAAGAACGAAATAGGTGCACGCAGTGGATTCAGTTATATTACAACTTAAAAAAGACTTCTATTCGCAGATTCGTGCATTGCAATCACCGAACCTGCCTCAAGTTACTTCAACGCTCGCCGTGTTGACCGACGAGGAAATCCAAGAACTCGAAGCAGTTTGGATTGAACTCGCCGTTTGGAAGCGCAGTCAGACCCATTAAAAGATAGACCAAACGACCTTCTTGAAACCCCAGACAAAATTTGTCTGGGGTTTTTTATTGTAGTTTTTTTAAATTGTTATAATATAACAATTGTTCAGTTGGAGAGTGGTTCTCTTTTGCTGTCTTGAGTGGATAACTGCCCTCAATTGTGATCTCTATATTGCAAAATGCGGTATCAGTCCCCATAGTTGAAGAGCAACGAGTAAATCCCATGAATGCAATAACGAAAACGCATCAAGCAATAAATCGAGTGAGTATAGATATGGCGGAAGTACGTGCCAGAGTAGATTTTAAAGTCGGGGCAAAAAGTAACATTGATGCCGAAATTCTGTCTTTCCATGGTCTGAAGACAGACAAAGAGCATGTTGCTATTATCTTTAAACAAGCGGACCAAACTCAGGACATGCCTTTAGTTCGTATGCACTCTGAGTGTTTGACAGGCGATGTGTTCCACTCTTCACGCTGTGACTGTGGTGAGCAACTAGAAGAGACGATCAATCGCATGGGCGAGTCCGGTGGTATCATCTTGTATCTCCGTCAGGAAGGTCGTGGTATTGGTTTGTACAATAAGATCGATGCATACCGCTTACAAAGCCAGGGCATGAACACGTACGAAGCTAACAACCATTTGGGCTTTGATGATGACCTGCGTGATTTCACAGAAGCAGCACAAATGCTAGAAGCTTTAGGCGTGAATAAGATCCGCCTTGTGACGAACAACCCTAAGAAAATCCGTGAGTTATCTGAGTACGGAATTGAAATTGGCGAGGTTGTCAACACCTCTGCACATATCAAAGATGGCAACGAAAATTATCTGAAGGCAAAAGTCTCTCACGGAAAACATGACCTAAAGGTTTAATCCTAAAGACAAAACTGACAATAAAGCCTGTGAAAAACCTCATTTTTATGAGGTTTTTTTGTATCTGGAGTTGCAAATAAATTGTAAATTTGTATTATCTCGAGACTAAAGTGCAAATAAGAATAATTAGCACTACCAATACGATAATTGAAAAGCTCAACAAGGATGCTTCAGATGAACGCAAAAAAAGTTTTAGTCCAATCTATTGCTGCATCACTCCTCATTGCCAGTGGTTCTACCGTTGCTGCCACAGTAACTAAACAACAAGTAGTCGAACATTACGCGGACGTTGCCCATGCTGTGTTTGCTGATTCAGTAACAACAGCGAAAGCGCTTGATGTAAAAATCGACGAATTTCTAAAATCACCATCAGCGAAAAAGCTTGAAGAAGTAAAACAAGCTTGGCTAGATTCTCGCGTTCCTTACCAACAGTCTGAAGTTTTCCGTTTTGGTAACGCGATTGTTGACGATTGGGAAGGTCAGTTAAACGCGTGGCCACTTGATGAAGGTCTGATCGACTACGTAGCAGCGGACTACCAATACGAATTGGGTAACGAAGGTGCGGCTGCAAACATCATCGCAAACACAAGTCTGCAGATTGGTGCTTCTAAACTGGACGTTTCAAAAATTACGCCAGAATTACTAGCAGATTTAAACGAAGTAGGTGGTTCTGAGGCAAACGTTGCATCAGGTTACCACGCGATTGAATTCTTGCTTTGGGGCCAAGACCTAAACGGCACTAACGCAGGCGCAGGTCAACGCGCTTACACTGATTTCGTTGTGGGTTCTGAGTGTACGAATGGCCATTGTGAGCGTCGTGGAGAGTACCTAAAAGCAGCCGCTGATCTACTGGTTCAAGACCTTGAGTGGATGGAAAAGCAGTGGTCTGCTGAAGTAAAAGGTAACTACCGTGAAGAGCTACTGAACGACTCAGCGGACAATGGTCTACGTAAGATGCTATTCGGCATGGGTTCTCTTTCTCTAGGTGAGCTAGCGGGTGAGCGCATGAAAGTGGCACTAGAAGCGAACTCAACTGAAGACGAGCACGATTGTTTCTCAGACAACACGCATAATTCTCACTACTACAACGAGCAAGGCATCTACAACGTTTACACAGGTACATACAAAGGTGTAAACGGCAAAGAGCTATCTGGTCCAAGTATTGCTGATCTTGTTGCTCAAAAAGATAAGAAAGCCGCGACCGACATTCAAAAGCAGTTTGATACAACACTTAGCCAAGTTGGTGAGCTAGTGACTTCTGCAGAGAAGAATAACCAGCATTTTGACCAACTTATTGCGGCGGGTAACGCACAAGGCAACGCGCTGGTAAACGACACCATCATGTCGTTGGTAGCGCAAACTGGTGCGATTGAGCGAGCGGCAAACATTGTCGGCATCGACAGCCTAAGCCCTGATACTGCTGACCACGAGTTTTAATAAGAAAACCATAATAAATAAGGGCTCTTTGTGAGCCCTTTTGACGTTTGAGCTCGTTGTTATCACCCTTGTTGTTTATGTAGAGCAATGATATGAAGCCATACCTAATTTCTGCGCTAGCCGCGATCCTTTCTTCTTCTGCCATGGCTTACGATGTTAAGTCTGGAGGCAAAACCAGTGTTAAAAAAGACGGCGCGAATGCCTATTCTCTTCCTGCTGCTAACTTGCCAATGAGCAAACGCCTCGATTTTAGCGTCGGTAACAGCTTTTTCCGCAACCCTTGGGTACAAGCGCCAGCGTCAACAGACGCTCGTGATGGCTTAGGCCCGCTTTTTAACACCAATGGTTGTCAGAATTGTCACATCAAAGACGGTCGTGGTCATCCGCCAGAGAAAGATGATTTACATGCCGTGTCTATGTTAGTGCGCTTAAGCATTCCTGCGATGACGCCAGAACAAAAGAAAGCCTACATCAAAGACGGTGGCATACCTGAGCCGACTTATGGTGGCCAGCTTCAAGATTTCGCCCTGCAAGATCAAACGCCAGAAGGCAAAATCGAAATCACTTACACCGATGTCCCAGTGAAATTTAAAGACGGTACGACGGTGACACTAAGAAAACCTCATTTGAACATTACCGAGCTGGGTTACGGCGATATGCACCCAGATACCGAGTTCTCAGCACGCGTGGCACCGCCAATGATCGGCCTTGGTTTGTTAGAGAGTATTCCCGACGAAACGCTACTTGCTTGGGCTGATGAACAAGATGCCGACAAAGACGGTATCTCAGGCAAAGTAAATAAAGTGTGGGATATTGAGAGGGACAATTTCTCGATTGGTCGTTTTGGCTGGAAAGCAGGACAACCGACGCTAATGCAGCAAAATGCAGCAGCATTTAATGGTGATGTGGGTCTTACGAGCCATTTATTCCCAAATGAAAACTGTACCTCGAAACAAAGCATTTGTGACGACATGCCAAATGGCGGCAAACCAGAAGTGAGTGAAAATATTCTCGATTTCGTAGAGTTTTACAGCCAGCACTTAGCTGTACCTATTCGCCGTAATGTCAATGACCCTAACGTGAAACTTGGTCAGCAAATCTTTGCTGCGTCTGGCTGTGAAAGCTGCCACAAGACCAGTGTTAAAACGGCGAAACGACCAGAGTTACCAGCGCTTTCTGAGCAGCTTATCCACCCATACACCGACATGCTTTTGCATGACATGGGTGAAGGCTTAGCCGATAACCGTCCGGAATATCAAGCAAACGGCCGCGAGTGGCGAACAGCACCGCTATGGGGCATTGGTTATACCGAAGAAGTAAACGGACACACTTACTTTCTACATGATGGCCGCGCTCGTAACCTGATGGAAGCGGTGTTGTGGCACGGCGGCGAAGCTGAAACGGCGAAACAAAACGTCTTAGCACTGAACAAAAAAGAACGTGACGCATTGATTGCGTTTCTGAATTCTCTATAAGGAAGCAACCATGAAAAAAACACTATTAGTGAGTGCGATTGCCGCAACGTTAAGTTTGGTTGGTTGCCAATCGACCATCGGTTCGAGCTCAGCCAAGCCTGAGAGTACAAGTCATATTTCTCAAAGCGTGTACGAGGTCGAGTTTCAATCAGCTCAGACGTTTTTAGCGCAAACCACAGAACTTGAACAACGCTTCGCAGATTACTGCGCATCAGAGTCGAAGGATGATGCACAAGTAAAACAGCAGTGGCATCAAACGATGCTTGCGTGGATGGCATTACAAGGTCAAGAACGTGGCCCTGCTACGGCGCTGGAGCAAAGCTGGAATGTTCAGTTTTGGCCAGATAAAAAGAACACTACTGGTCGTAAAATGTCTGTATTGACGAAATCTGACCAAGCTTGGAGTGCAGAAGATATCTCCACCCAAAGTGTCACCGTGCAAGGTTTAGGGGCTCTGGAATGGCTGCTTTACGATAAAGCGTCGACCTTATCTAGCAACAGCAATACTTGTGTGACAGGCGTAGCGATTGCAGAAAACCTCGATAACAAAGCGCAGATCATCGCGGATTCTTGGGCAGAGAACCCTTGGAAATCGCTAGAGATGACGGAATGGGAGTCTGAGTACATTTCACTGCTCTCGAATCAGCTTGAATACAGCATGAAGAAGTTGAGCCGACCGCTAGCGAAGATTGGTAAGCCTCGCCCGTATTTCTCAGAATCGTGGCGTTCAGAGACCTCGCTTTCAAACTTAAAAGCCAACCTTCAAGGGATGGAAGCGTTGTACTTTGCTAACGGGAATGGTCTAGATGCGCTACTTAGAGAGCAAGGCCATGCAGATCTCGCAGACCGTGTTGTTCATCAGTTTGAAATGGCGTTAGAAACTTGGCCAGAGGATAAGAGCTTGTTTGCTGCACTACAAACAAAAGAAGGCTATCGCATGGTGCTCGCTCAATACAACAAGCTAGAGCAATTGAAGTACCTGATTCACGAAGAAGTGGCGATCGAGCTTGGCGTAGTTATAGGATTTAATGCAACCGATGGTGACTGATCAAACCCGCCGAACTTTGCTGAAAGCCGCTCTATTCGGTGCGGCTACACCTATGATGCCATTTGGTTGTTCTTCAACAAGCTCACGTGAGCCTGCGTTGATCGGCTGCTCTATCATTGGCCGAGATAAATATGCAGCGGTGGTGGCGGATGAGCATGGTATGCCGCTATCTTCATTGCCGATTCCTGAGCGTGGTCACGGTGTGGCAACCAACCAACAAGGCCACGCCGTAGTTTTTGGTCGTCGACCAGGTACTTTCTTCATGGTATTTGATTATCGCTCAGGGCAGATGATCAAACTGCAACTAGCAAAGTCAAATCGTCATTTCTATGGGCATGGCGTTTACTCCCACGATGGCACGTTGCTATTTGCCACAGAAGGGGAGAGGGGGACAAGTCGTGGGATCATTGGTGTTTATGATGTGCAGAAGCAATATCAAAAAATCGATGAGTTAACGGGTTTTGGTCTTGGTCCTCATGAAGTGATCATGATGCCTGATGGCGCATTAGCGATTGGCGTCGGTGGCGTACACACCAACGGCCGTGAACCTCTCAATCTTGATAGCATGAGACCGAGTCTGAGTTACCTTTCACAGGAAGGGGAGCTATTGGATCAAGTGTCTTTACCGGATCATAAGTTGAGTATTCGCCATTTAGCTCATGATGGTGCGGAAACCGTGCTTTGTGGTCAGCAATATCGTGGTGAGCCGGACGAGTATCCAGCCTTGATCGCCATGCACACGCGTGGTGGTGAAATGCAAGATCTTCAAGCTGAGCCTGAAGAGTGGGCGCGTTTCAATCACTACGTTGCGAGTATTGCAGCAACCGATGAATGGATCTTAGCCACTTCCCCTCCGGGCAGTTGTTATGGTATGTGGTCTAAATCTACGGGCAAATTGGTAGAGCTAAGTGCGTTACCAGACGCCTCTGGTGTTGTGGTCTATGGCGATGAGTTCCGAGTCAGCTCTGGGGCGGGAAAAGTGGTAGAGCAAAGACCAGAGGAGTCAAAAAGTACCTTCGCAAGCGGAGTGCAATGGGACAACCATTGGTCGAGAATTATCTAGAAAGATCATTGAGTAATTACTTATAGAGAGTTTTGTTGTCGTTTTCGGCATCAGATTCTTAATTTTAAACCTGCAAGCTGTGAGATATTTGCCATACTTTTTATTATGGCAAGTAGCGCAAGGATCATTTCAGTGTTTGCTAGGGTTTTAATCATGACGGCACTTCTGGTGCCGTTTTGCAGCTTTTCCACCGTCGTTTCTCTCGAAGCTTCAGCGCAAGTCGAGCAAGAGGGAGCGGTACAAAAGCTGTCTGTAGAAAAAATGATCCATTATCCAGAGGTGATTGATCAACTGTATCAAAGCACCAATTACCGTTTGAACTGGGAAAATGAAAGTGATATTGAGCAGTTTCTTTTTCAAGTAAACCTGGTTGCACTTGCGGATGTCACCGATGAATTCGAAAATCAACTTCACCGGATAAACCAAGTAAGGTGGCAGGGAGATAATCTCGACTTCGATTTAGTGATGACAGATTCACTCTTGATGTACCTTAGTTATCTTGAGCAACTCCCCGAAGAAGGGATTAATTGGCTATTTACAGACAAAGCCCATGTTACGTTACCCGCTCCTAGCATCGATACTTTATCGGTTCTGAGTAATGAGATTACGGTTGGCAAACTTGGTCAGTTTTTGGCAAGTCTCCGGTCTCCATTACAAACAGATGATGCTTTCTACTCCGCCTATTCTTCGCTATCGGAACATTCTCAGTACCAATATCCTGCCTATCAACAAACTGGGCTAGCACGTGTTGGCGATATATTAGAAAACAGACCCCTATTGATTGAGCGAATGGAGATCGTAGGCGTAGATGTTTCTTACTTGGATTTAGTCACTGAAGAATATGACGAACAATTAGAGCTTGCGATAAAAGAGTTCCAGCGTATTCATGGTTTGAAAGAAGATGGCGTTATCGGCCCGAATACCATTCGATGGATCAACTTTTCTCCTCAAGAGCGATTGCATCTGTTGGCGTTGAATTCTGAGCGTTCAAGAATTTGGTCGAAAGAAAGGGATAATGTTGTCTTTGTTAACGTGCCTGGATACGAAGTCACGTATTGGCATGACGGTCAACCCTTGTTTGAGTCTAAAGTCGTGGTAGGGAGAGCATCAAGAAAAACGCCCATCATGTCGGTAGCACTGGATTCAGTTATTCTCAACCCAACTTGGAACGTGCCTTGGACTATCATGGTTAAAGACATTATTCCTAAAGTAAAACGTAATCCGATGTATTTGATTAACCATAACATTCAAATCATTCGGTCTTGGACTTCGAACGAAATTATTGATCCTACAACCATCAATTGGGCAACGGTGAATCCGAGAACATTTCCTTATCGTATGCGACAGGCGTCGGGCTTACAAAATGCACTGGGATTGTACAAGTTCAATATGCCTAACCCACAAGCTATTTATTTGCATGACACGCCAAGTAAAAACTTGTTTGAACAGGACAGACGCGCATTCAGCTCAGGATGTGTTCGTGTAGAACATGCAGACCAGTTAGCAGAACTTCTGTTCAAAACTCAGGGGTTGGAAGAACGTTTAGCGAAAAAGCGAGAAAGTTCTCGTCGGTCTAACACGTCAGTTCCTTTGGGAGAGCGCATTCAAGTACACATCATTTATCAAACAGCATGGTTGGAAGAGGGAACGCTTTACTACCGTGATGATATCTATAAGTACGATCACCGCAGTTGAAATCTTTAAGGAAAATTTACAAAACGAAGAATTCTCTTTTCGTTCAATAATTAAACAATAATTACTGCGTCTGAAAATCAAGATGGAGTGTTTTATGCGTTTGACGTGACAAATGTGTTTGGTTAATGTCCACGACTTGTCTAGTTGTTGAGCACTGTATTTTGAAATGGTAAGTCGTAACTTTTCCCGCCGAGATTTCCTTAAAATGACCGCTGGTGGTGTGGTGTTGGCGTCTGCCCTGCCATCATTTTCTTGGGCTTCACTCCCTGACGAGCCACGTGCGCTGGCGATGAACAATCTTAATACTGGAGAGATCCTCGAAACATGCTATTTCGATGGAAAACGATACATTAATGATGAACTTCAAAGGCTGAATGAGTTTTGTCGAGACCATCGACGAAATGAGGTTCATCCCATGGATCGACGCTTGTTCGATCAAATAAGTCAAATTCAAAAGTTAATTGGTACAGAAGCAGAGGTGATCGTCATTTCAGGTTACCGTTCTCCTGCCACTAACGCCTCGCTGCGCAACGGGTCTTCTCGTGTAGCGAAAAAGAGCATGCACATGGAAGGAAAGGCCATTGATTTCCGTTTAGACGGCGTGAAGCTTTCAACGGTTCGTGATGCTGCATTAAGCCTAAAAGCCGGTGGCGTGGGTTATTATCCAGGCAGTAACTTTGTTCATATCGATACGGGTGCTGTTCGTTCCTGGTAGTGCCAGTTGAGACAAGGTTTCTAGTCTCAGAACGTCGTCGATTACCCACAGTTCAAAGCTTGAAGTCGCTAGGCCTTAGTGTCATAGTTGCGGCAGTTTTCACGCAAATTTATTCGGTATAGGTTATCTATGGCTCTGAAATACCAAGTTGTTCCAGTAACATCTTTCTCTCAAAACTGTTCTATTGTCTGGTGTGACGAAACCATGAAAGGCATTGTGGTTGACCCAGGCGGCGATGAAAAGCAGCTCGCTATGCTTATCAAAGAGCTGGGTGTTGACGTGGTAAACCTAGTGCTAACTCACGGTCACTTGGACCACGTAGGTGGCACGGAGCCGCTGTCTGCACTGCTTGGCGGTACAGAGATTGTTGGTCCTCACAAGGCAGATAACTTCTGGTTGCAAGGTTTGGAAGGTCAGAGCCAAATGTTTGGTTTCCCACTGACAGAAGCGTTTGAACCGCACCAATGGCTAAATGAGGGTGACACTGTCACTTTTGGTAATCAAGTGCTGAACGTATTCCACACACCTGGTCATACACCTGGTCACGTTGTGCTTTACAGTGAAGAAGCGCGTTTAGCGTTTGTGGGTGACGTTTTGTTTAACGGTAGCATTGGTCGAACTGACTTCCCACAAGGCGATTTCAATACGTTGATTAGCTCTATCAAAGAGAAATTGTGGCCTTTAGGCAATGATGTCACGTTTGTCCCTGGTCACGGCCCTCAATCGACTTTCGGTCATGAGCGTAAAACTAACCCGTTCGTTGCTGACGAGATGCCGCTTTACTAAAAGTGCGTGTACTAAGCATTATTCTGGCTCGGCGGCAGCTAAGTATCGCCGAGTCAGTCCCACAAAATCCTCAGCCTCACGATCTAGATCACTTGCTGATATAAATAGATCGTAGCCATAAAAGCCTCTCTGATACTTCATCCGGTTGGCGAGCATCGCTAACAAACCTTTGTACTCAATCCCATCTCTGTTTATATACGGTTTAGGGTCAAGCACCATATCCTCAAACTTATCTTCACACTGATTTTGTTTCGCGCCTAAGTAAAGCAGTGCTCGCTGGCTGAGGAGAATTTCAGTCGCTATACGAGGGCAGATTGAATTTAAGTAGGGTGAGTAGTGTTTTAGACGAATACCGATCCAAGGTAGCGGTTGGTGCCAGCCTTCCTGTTGGTAGCTACAAATACCGATTGACTCAATATTTCGCCATCTGACGACCCAACCTCCTTTAAAAAGGTGTTGCTGAAAGTGAGAAGCTGTCAGCGTAAAAGTGACTTGGCTTTTCTTAATCATCAAGATGGCGAAACCAACGATTGCAGACATCAAAATGACCGACAACATGGCTTGCTTCCATCCCGGAGAAATGGCAACCAAAAACAAAGTGATGAGTGCAACGAGCAACAAAAGTATTCTGTTGATAGGGGAGTCGGGTTTGAAATGTGAATTTGTTAGGTGCAGCGTTTCCATGCTTATAACCTCATCGAATACTTGTTCAAAAATGAGTGGGCAGCTTTATGTGCATTGACTTGCATTTAAAATAAAACAAACCTCTGTTTTTATACCCAGTATTCAATAAATCCGTTCATAAAATATCTGATTAAATAGTAGACGTTCTATGCTTTGAGCGCATTTTTCATCGCGTTTCGCCGCTAAAACCTACAAATTGCTTGTGAATTTTGGTATAAAACGCGCTTCAAATTTTCATCCCTGCTGAGATGCAGTGAACTGGAGAAATATTCAATGAGACTTGCTCATAAGCGTAAAGTGCAGATGAAACTGCAAAAACGCATTAAAGCGACAGTAGCAAACTTAGCTGCAGCACCTAAAGCAGTGAAGCCTGTTGCGGAAAAAGCAGTAGCACCTTCTGTTGCTGAAAAAGCTGTTGCGGAGAAAGTAGTAGCTGATAAAAAAGTAGCTGCAGTGAAAACAGTTGATGTTGCCCTTACTCCTAAGCAACAACAAGTATTAGACATCGTTATGGCGAATGCTGAAGGTATTAACCCTAAAGGCATCGGTCTAGCTGCAGGTCAAGAAGATACTAAAGCGGCATCATGGGCTACTGGCGCACTAAAGAAGCTTCTTGAAGAAAACCTAGTTCAAAAAGAGCAGTTAGCAGGTAACAAAGTTATCTACAAAGCAGTTTAATTACCGCTACCGTTCTAGATTGAATACCTCGGCCGATGCCGAGGTATTTTTTTATCTTGGTATTGGAAATAATGCATTAAGTTCTGACTTTAACACTACCAATAAGTGGTTTGTCACATTTTCTTAAATACTATGTAAATTTTTTGGCAGAAAAATACGTAAGTATTGTCTTTTATTTTTATTCATAGATAAAAATATAATTTATTGATTTTGCTATTATTAGTCTTTTGTCATGACGGTTTTCCTACGTACTTGTACGTAATACCTTAGGCTAATGCCTTATTGATGAATCACTCGCTTCCGTGTTCATGCCCATTTCGCATTAGACAACATTGTTACATCTTTTATACCGAATACAGCCAATCCTAATGAAATGGATGACAACAATAACCTTGGTGATAAAGGACGTGAACGATGAGTCTAATCCAAAAATCTTTAAAACGAGTGCTCAAAACAACCGCTGTCGCTGCCGCGATGGCACTCGCAGCGACTTCTGTAAACGCTGCTGAAAAAGTCTATCGTTTAAAGCTTGCTGAAACTTGGGGGCCTAATTTCCCAA
The DNA here is from genome assembly GCF_033338675.1 of Vibrio sp. Vb1574. NCBI lineage: Bacteria > Pseudomonadati > Pseudomonadota > Gammaproteobacteria > Vibrionales > Vibrionaceae > Vibrio > Vibrio sp. Vb1574. Next base: position 17,484 of record NZ_JAWOTC010000029.1, on the reverse strand, counting down.
TTTTTGGTGATACCACAAAAAACATGGCCAAAATGGCGGAAGAGATGTCCAACGGACGTTTGCAAATCCGCATTGATTCCGCAAACAAGCATAAAGCGCCTTTTGGGGTGTTTGATATGGTTAAGTCGGGTCAGTATGACATGGGTCACTCAGCGTCTTATTACTGGAAGGGTAAGGTTCCAAACACACTTTACTTCACTTCTATGCCCTTCGGTATGTTGCCAACTGAGCAGTATGCATGGTTTTACTACGGCGGTGGTATGGAGCTGATGGAAAAAGTGTACTCTCCACATAACTTGATGTCTTTCCCTGGCGGTAATACCGATACTCAGATGGGCGGGTGGTTCCAAAAAGAGATCAAGTCCGTCGAGGACTTACAGGGTTTGAAAATGCGTATCCCAGGATTTGCTGGTGAGATTTTGGCTGAGTTAGGTGCCAAGCCAACGAATATCGCCCCTGGTGAGCTATATACTTCTCTAGAGCGTCGCACAATTGATGCCTTGGAATGGGTTGGTCCATCGCTGGATCTACGTATGGGCTTCCACAAAATCGCGCCTTACTACTACACAGGTTGGCATGAGCCAGCGACTGAGCTTCAGTTCCTCGTTAACAAGCGCACCTGGAACCGTCTACCTGATGATCTAAAAGCGATTTTGCAAGTAGCCATGAAAACGGCCGCTTACGATATGTACACGCAATCGAAACACGAAAGCGGCAAAAACTGGGCATCTATTAAGTCTGAATACCCAAATGTTGAAGTAAAAGATTTCCCACCTGAAGTCGTAGCTGCGTTGCGAGAAGCAAACGATCGTTTGTTGAAAGAACATGCAGAAAAAGATGCTTTGGCGAAAGAGATTCAAGAGTCGCAAGCGAACTATATGAATCAAGTTCGACCATGGTCAGATATTTCGCACCGAGCGTACTTAAACAGTCAAGCTCAACAATAACGTTATGAAGCAGGCGATGCCAAGAGGTTTAGCCTGCTATCGAAGCCCAAGAAAACTTCATAATGAATGCTCCGCACCATAGCGGAGCGCATCTAAACGTTCCACGGAGTTCGGAATGAGAAGTCTTATTTATATTGAGCGATTATTTAACCGCTTTAGCGATTTTCTCGGATGGTTATCCAGCATCCTGTTTATTTTGTTGTTAGCAAACGTTGTGTACGACGTTGTCATGCGTTACGTGTTTAATGATGTGTCTATCGCATTCCAAGAAATGGAATGGCATCTATTCTCTGCCGTGTTCTTGCTTGGTGTGCCTTACGCAATTAAGTCCGGTGGCCATGTTCGCGTCGACATTTTTTATGAACGCTTATCTTACAAAGCACAATCCATCATCGACATCATAGGCACACTATTTTTCTTATTCCCTTTTTGCCTACTGGTAGCTTGGTTTGGTATTGATTTCGCCAAGGAAAGTTACGCGTTAGGCGAGACGTCTGGTGACCCAGGTGGCTTACCATATCGTTGGATTATCAAAGCGATGATTCCGCTGTCATTTTTCTTTATGGCGGTGAGTGGTATTGGATTATTACTTCATTCAATCAACAAAATTGTCAACCCTCATCTCATCTATGCCGGTAATAACGGTAAGTCGTAAAAGGAAGTCATTATGATCGGTATAGTGATGTTTTTTGTTGCGCTCTTTGCGCTTCTATTGGGATTTCCCGTTGCCTTTACTTTTGGTGGTATCGCGCTGATTTTTGGTGTTTGGGCTGAAGGCATCGAGATGTTTGCTTTTATGCCATATCGAATTCAGTCCATTATGGAAAATACGGTGCTAATGGCCGTACCGCTGTTCGTTTTTATGGGGCTAGTGCTACAGAAAACGAAGCTTGCTGAACAGCTACTAGAATCAATGGGGCGTTTGTTCGGTGGCGTTCGCGGTGGTATCGCTATTTCTACCGTGTTAGTTGGCGCATTGCTTGCAGCTTCAACGGGTGTGGTAGGCGCATCAGTTGTTGCGATGGGCTTAATATCTCTTCCTGTGATGCTCAAGTACAATTACGACAAAGGTTTAGCGTGTGGGACTATTTGTGCGTCTGGCACGTTGGGCCAAATTATCCCACCTTCTATCGTGTTGATCTTGTTGGGTGATGTACTTGGCGTACCGGTAGGGGACCTATTTCAAGCTGCGATCTGGCCCGGTATTACACTTGTTGGCGCCTATGTGATCTACATTCTCATCTACGCGAAGTTGAACCCTCAAGCCGCACAGGCGATAGAGCGCGATGAGTCGATCAGTCGTAAACAAGAAGTGCTCACCGCACTGAAAGCTGTATTGCCACCTTTAGCATTGATCATCGTGGTATTGGGCTCCATCTTTGCAGGGATTGCAACACCAACAGAGTCAGCGGCACTGGGGGGTGCAGGTGCGATTATTTTATCACTATTGTATAAACAGTTTAGTTGGTCGATGATTTATGATGCATCAAAAGAGACAGTTAAAGTAACCGCAATGGTCTTTGCGATCTTACTTGGTGCGACCGCCTTTTCAATGGCATTTACCTACACTGGTGGTGATTATTTAGTTGAAGAGTGGATGTTAGAACTGCCGGGTGAAAAGTGGGGATTCCTTATTATTACCATGGTGGTGATTCTGATTTTAGGTTTCTTTATCGACTTCGTTGAAATCTGTTTTATCATCGTGCCAATTATTGCGCCAGTCGCTGAATTGATGGGCATTAATATGACGTGGTTTGCGATTCTTATTGCGATGAACTTGCAGACGTCGTTCCTCACACCGCCATTTGGCTTTAGTTTGTTCTATCTAAAAGGTGTCGCTCCAGCAGGGGTTACTACGCGTGATATCTACAAAGGTGTGATGCCATTCATCGCGATTCAGATTGTTGTGTTGACGTCTTTGCTGTTTTTCCCAGGTTTTTACGGTATGAGTTAATCACTCGATAATAAAGAGATTTTGTGAACTGAGAGTTTTTACCTTTTGAGACAAGTTGTTAAGCTGTTAATTATGTCTATGCAGACACAATCGATTAGTTTGTACTGCTAAGATAGTAAGCTGTAAAGGCAGCGTTTCATGGAGGGAAGGGATGCCTCTCAAAGCAAAGTTAATTCTGCTGACACTGATACCCGTGGTATTGGTGTCAGCGAGTATCAGCTGGATCTCTATCTATCAAACCAAGACCCTTGGCAAAAGGGAGGTAGAGATCTTTCATCAAAACCTGATCCAATCAAAAGAAGCGGCGCTGAAAGATACGGTCGACGTCGCTTTTGACTCCATTTCTTACATCTACAACGATCCGACATTAGAAGAGAGTGTTGCCAAAACGCGTGTGAAAGCGATTTTAAATCGTTTGAGTTATGGGTCTGACGGCTATTTTTTTGCTTATGATAAATATGGTACCAACCTTGTACACCCAGTTCTTCCGGAGCTTGTCGGGGAAAACTTACTCTATCTTGAAGACGAAAATGGCGATCGCTTAATCGAAGCTTTATTGTATCAAGCGCAATCAGGTGGTGGATTTCATCAGTACCTGTGGCAAAAGCCATCTACAGGTGAAGTTGTCCCTAAGCTTAGTTACGCTGCATGGCTCGATAAGTGGGAATGGATGATAGGGACTGGGCTGTATATTGAGGATGTCAGCCGAGAAGTCGCCAATATGCGCGCGGCAGTGAACAAAAATATCGAAACGACATTTTTCTCAGTCGTCGTGATCTTAGCGGTGACCGTTGCTGTAATCATTGTTCTCACTTTGGCGATCAATCTGCACGAGCATCGCCTCGCTGATAAGAACCTGAAAGAATTGGCACATAAAACCGTGATGTTCCAAGAAGATGAGAAAAAGCATTTAGCGCGAGAACTGCACGATGGAATCAATCAGTTGTTAGTCTCCAGTAAATGTCATTTAGACTTAATGAGTCATAGACTTGAAGACGAAAAACTCAAATCCCACTTAGATAAATCACAACGATCGCTCGTCACCGCGATAAATGAGGTGCGGCATATTTCTCATCAGCTCCGTCCAAGCGCCCTCGATGATATCGGTTTAGAAGCAGCACTGACGACCTTGCTACAGGATTTTCATTCCCATTCTGGGATTGATATCGAGAGCAATTTCGATACTCAGCAGCACAAACTGACTTCGGAAGTCGCAACGACGCTATATCGCGTCGCTCAGGAGTCTTTGAATAACATTGAAAAACATGCGCGAGCGAAAAAAGTAACGGTTACTTTGCAAAAAATGGGCAATATGCTGCAATTACTCATACGTGACGATGGGGTTGGATTTGTGGTTAACCATGCAGTGCACCAACAAGGGATTGGGTTAAGGAACATGCAAGAGCGTGTAGAGTTCATCGGTGGTGAATTTGAGCTAATGAGTGAGCTTGGCTTGGGAACAGAGATTACTGTGCTGCTTAATTTGGATGAAATAGTTTATGGATAAACCGATTAGTGTAGTGATTGTCGATGATCATCAAGTAGTATTGGATGGCTTCATGGCTCGTTTGGAGTTAGAGCCTGACATCGAAGTGGTGGGTACAGCAAGTAATGGCTTGGAAGCGATAGAGGTCGCAAAACACTTGCAACCGGACGTCATATTGATGGATATCAGCATGCCAATAATGAACGGTATTGAAGCGACTGGTGTAATTAAAGAAGCTCGCCCAGAGAGCAAAATACTTATGTTGACCATGCACGATAATCGCGAGTACATCATGAAGGTCATGCAAGCTGGTGCCGTAGGATATATGCTCAAGGAAATCTCGGCCGAGAAAATGGTGCAAGCAATAAAAACGGTGAACCAAGGCTCGACGTATTTCTGTGAATCCGTCACACAAACACTCTTTACCCAAGAAGTGGTGCCTGCCACGCAAAAAACGAATCCTCTCAGCCGCAGGGAAGAAGCGGTACTTAAATTAGTTGCTCAAGGAAACAGCAGCAAGAAAATCGCCACTTTACTCAATATTAGTTATCGAACGGTAGAGACGCATCGCCATAACATTAAGCACAAGTTGGACTTACATTCGACGGCAGAGTTAGCAAAATATGCGTTTGAAACTGGGTTGACTGAGTAGGAGAGTAGTGCCCGCAAAAAGCGAGCACGTGGGAGCGAAACTAATCGGCTTTGGTAATGCTACCAAGCTCTAGCATTGGAGCAACATCGATGTCCTCTGCATTCATCATCGTCGAGATGCGTTGAACGGAAGATAGTAGAAGGGATTGCTCCCATTCTTCCAATTTTTGGAATCGATTAATGAAGTGCTCTTGCAGCGGCGTTGGTGCTTGTTTTAAGGCTTCTTGGCCCTTGCTCGTAAGTACAGCATGCACTTTACGCTTGTCTTGAACACTGCGCTGACGCTCAACAAACTGGCCTCGTTCTAGTCTATCTAGAATGGTCGTTGCGGTCGCTTGGCTCATGTTAGTGTGGCTAGACAACTGTTTAATCGTCACGTTATCTAAGTCATTGATAGCGCGCATCAAAATCAACTGTGGAGCAGTCAATCCAGACTCTTTGCTCAGCTTTTTAGAATGTAAATCAATAGCGCGGATGATCTGACGAATCGAGACCAATACTTCTTCGTACTTTTCCAATTTATTCATCCAGTCTGTAGGGAACATTTATCGAGGCGACACTAACTTAAATGCGCCCTTATTTAAAGGGGGGAAATCAAAAATTACCTCTACAATTTTACGCCGTGTCCTCAATACCATTTTGTCGCGCCTTTTCGACAAAATAAGAGGAGCTAAAATTATTATAGCAATAAATGTTTGTGGTCTAACTATTGTAGTAGTGATTTGTTCTATCAAAGGCCGTAACCACGTAGTGAAAAGTAAGTTATTGGATTTTTTAATAGCAAAAAGATAGACAAAAACGTGTCAAATGATAGGATCTTGCGCCTTCACGGAATGCAAAACGTATCGTGTTCGAAAGATTTTTTTGTTTGGTACGTAAAAACACTACAAAAATAGAGAGGAACGATGACAAAGGGTATAGATAAGTACAGTATCGATAGTACCGACTATACGGTAGGTCAGGACAACGTTCAAAAATGGGGTTTTGATGTTCATAACCCAGTTTTTGGTATTAGTGCAGGTTTAATTGCGCTGTTTCTTGTCGCTGCATTAGTTCTAGATGCACATACCGCAAAGACGGCACTTGATGGGCTGAAGTGGAAAATTATTGGTTCATTCGATTGGTTGTTCATTATTGCAGGTAACATTTTCGTTATTTTCTGTTTGGCGCTTATCGTCTCACCAATGGGTAAGATCCGACTAGGTGGTAAAGACGCTGTTGCCGATTACTCGTTTATGTCATGGCTTGCAATGCTATTTGCAGCTGGTATGGGTATCGGTTTAATGTTCTGGAGTGTTGCAGAACCTGTCGCTTACTTCACCGGTTGGTATGAAACGCCACTTGGTGTTGAGGCAAATACACCAGAAGCCGCGAGATTGGCACTGGGTGCAACGATGTTCCACTGGGGCCTTCACCCATGGGCAATTTACGGTGTTGTAGCACTTTCTTTAGCATTCTTTGCCTACAACAAAGGTTTACCGCTATCTATGCGTTCGATCTTCTACCCACTTCTGGGTGATCGTGCATGGGGTTGGGCTGGCCACATTGTGGACATTCTGGCTGTGCTTGCGACTTTATTTGGTCTTGCTACATCCCTAGGTCTAGGTGCGCAGCAAGCAGCAAGTGGTATTCATCACGTATTTGGTGTTGAGCCAGGCCTAGGTCTGCAAATCGTCGTTATTACCGTGGTGACTTTACTTGCTGTTGTTTCAGTCGTACGCGGCATCGATGGTGGTGTTAAAGTCATTAGTAACATCAACATGGTTGTGGCGTTCTTGCTACTTCTCCTTGTTGGTCTTATCGGTTGGGCGGCGAGCCTAGGTTCGATTCCAACCACACTTATGGCATATGTAGAGAATATCATCCCACTAAGTAACCCGTTTGGTCGTACGGACGAAGCTTGGTTCCAAGGCTGGACAGTGTTCTACTGGGCTTGGTGGATTTCATGGTCGCCATTCGTAGGCATGTTCATCGCGCGTGTTTCTCGTGGCCGTACCGTTCGCGAGTTCATCACAGCAGTTCTGCTGGTTCCAACTGCGGTTACCGTTGTTTGGATGTCTGTATTTGGTGGCCTTGCGATCGAGCAAGTTGTTGATAAAGTAGGTGAGCTGGGCACAAATGGCTTGACTGACGTATCACTTGCTATGTTCCAAATGTTTGATGTTCTTCCATTTGGTAGCATGCTTTCTATCATCGCTGTTGTGCTGGTACTTGTGTTCTTCATTACGTCTTCTGACTCTGGTTCACTTGTTATCGACAGTATCACGGCAGGTGGTAAAGTCGATGCACCTGTACTTCAACGTGTCTTCTGGGCATTCATGGAAGGTGCAATTGCGGTTGCTCTGCTATGGATTGGTGGCTCCGAGGCTGTTCAAGCTCTTCAGGCCGGTGCCATTTCTACAGCACTGCCATTTACCTTCATTCTGCTTGCAATGTGTGTGAGCTTATTGATGGGTATGCGAACTGAGCGTCAGTAATTCGGCATTTTATAAAACCGTCTGACTAACAATTAATCAAAAGGCCAGCAATTTGCTGGCTTTTTTTGTGCGGTTTTTATGACGCTTGAGACAAAAAAATGACACATGAAAGTTCATATTTTACAAAGAGTTAATGTGCTATTTTGTTTTTTAAAAATTAGTGAATAGTCGTAAAAAAGTGTGTAATATTCATGCACCTTAACTGTTCTCCCAACTCAAAAAACTATAAATATGAAATTATCATTAAAACAAAAGCTTATAGGCGCAAGCCTTTCTGCTGTTGTTGTGATGGCAACAGCACTTACTTGGTTGTCGGCTGGTCAATTATTTGATCAGACTCGTTCAGGTGTCTATTCACGTGCGCAAAGTCTTAGTACTACTGCGTCAGAGGGAATTTCTGATTGGGTCAATATCCGTAAAGATATTGCCACTGCGTTCAACGACTACTCGACCGAGCAAGACGTTGTTCCTTTCCTACAACAAGCTCGCAAGGCTGGTGGCTTCGATGACATCTTCCTTGGTACACCAAACGGTGATATGTACCGCTCTCATCCGGAGCGTAACCGTGCTGATTATGACCCTCGCACACGTCCTTGGTACAAGGATGCTGATGCCGCGGGTAAGCAAATCATCACAGCCGCATATCAAGACGCAATCACGAATGCACTACTTGTGACCATTGCTGAGCCAGTAATGAAAAATGGTCAGTTTGTTGGTGTTGTTGGTGCGGACGTGCTGATCGATCAGCTTATCAGCGATGTGATTAACTTAGATGCAGGTGAAAACGCGCATGCGATGCTAATCGACATGAATGAAGGCACCTTCTTAGCGCATCCAGATAAAAGCTTGACGCTTAAGCCTATCACCAGTGTTCTAAAAGATTTTTCAGAAGAGGCAATTGAGCGTGCCGCCGATGAAGGTCGTATCGAAGATACGGTAATCAAAGGAAAAGAGAAGCTTTACTACTTCAATAAAGTTCCTGGTACGCATTGGATGTTTGCGATTGAAATGGATCGCGCAACAGAAGAAGCAGGTCATGCGGTATTGCTACGAGATCTATTGTTCACTGCTGTGGCGATCACGATTGTGGTTATTCTTGCAGTTTCTTGGCTAGTTGGTTTCTTGTTCCGTGACTTGAACCGCGTATCAAATGCACTGGAAGAAATTGCATCTGGCGAAGGTGACTTAACGCAACGCCTAGAGCCACGCAGTGATGATGAAGTAGGTAAACTGGCGGAAAACTTCAACCGTTTTGTTGGCAACATGCACACAATGGTTACTAAGCTTAGCCACGTATCTTCTGCGCTTTCAGAGCAAGCACGCACGACAGCACAGCAAGCTGAGGAGCGTAGTCAGCGTATCTCTTACCAGCAAGATGAAATCAACATGGTGGCGACGGCTGTGAACGAAATGGCAGCAGCGACACAAGAAATTGCAGGTAATGCTGATAGCACGGCAAGTAACTCAGAAGAAGCGGTTCAAGCTTGTTCACATGGTTCTAGCCAAGTAACTCAAACGCAAGGCTCTATTCAGAACTTAGCGCAAGAAGTTCAAGTTGCTACTGATGTGATTCAAGAGCTAGAAGCACACGGAAATAGCATCAATACGATTCTATCAACGATTCAAGGCATTGCAGAGCAAACGAACCTACTTGCACTTAACGCGGCGATCGAAGCGGCACGTGCAGGTGAGCAAGGCCGTGGTTTTGCTGTGGTTGCAGATGAAGTCCGCGTATTGAGCCAACGTACTCATGCTTCAACGCAAGAGATTCAAGAAACTATCGAGATGCTACAAGGCACAACAGCCAAAGCGGTCGGTATTATGGGTGACAGTCGTCGTCTAGCTGATACCAGTGTTGATGATGCCAATGCGGCTGCAGCGAGCTTGACGCAAATCCACACTGCTGTTGAGCGTATCAGTGATATGGCAACGCAGATTGCTTCAGCAGCAGAAGAGCAAGCATCGGTAACCACTGAGATCACTCGTAACACTGAAGGTATTCGTGACGTGTCTAACGAGTTGTCAGTCGAAGCTCATCAAGCAGCAGAACAAGCTGCTCACCTGTCTGAGCTATCACACGAACTTGAACAAGAGATTCAACGCTTTAAGCTGTAATCTTGTCTCAACCTAAGTAAAAAGGAGCCATCTGGCTCCTTTTTTGATCGCTATTAAGCGTGAAGTATACTACAGCCAGAACTCACTGATGGGTTGCTCTTCACTGTAATGATGGGCGATTTGCGCTTGCAGTAGCTCTGCGGTAGCAATTGCATCGGTTAATGCATGGTGAGGCGTATAGTCTGGCAGCCCATAACGGCGTCGAGATTGCGCTAGCCGAACCGATTCTGGTTTTTTCCCTTTTAAACGCTCCCAGAGAGAGCCTGAACGTTTCTGTTGAATCGTTTCTTCAAGGTGCAGCGTATCTAAAACAGGAAACTCAATACCTTCCCCTAAACGGCTTTTGAGCGCTTTATCCAGAAACTCTCTCTCGATACGACGGTAATGAACAACAATGATTTTCCCGCTTAAGCATGGTAGCAGCTCGCTTAAGATATCGCCTAAGTCAGGTGCATCGATCAATTCGCTGTGAGTAATACCGTGTATAATGACTGAATCTTCATCGAGTGCACGCTGTGGACGTACCTTCCAATGACGCGAGTTACGTAGGAAAATTCGCTTCAGGTTAAACGGCACCAAACCAATAGTAATGATGTCATGTTTTTCAGGATTCAAACCCGTCGTTTCGAAATCTAACGCCACGAACTCCACCTCAGATAACGGTGTTTCTGGAGCAGGCGGCTTGTTGCTATAAAACGCAATTAAATTCTCATCCTTCGCCATCTCCAGCTTTTGTTCAAACTTCGTTGGCCACTGAATGGTTGGCCTCTGAAAGAGCTTTTTAATCATGCTAAACCTCACTTAAAGCTCTTGTTCGCTTGGTAGCGGAACTTAAGGAAATTTTGACCATTGCTTAGGATCTGGAATGCATCCTTTAGGTTGCGACGTTCAAACTCAGAGAGGTTTTCTGGTTCGATATTGTTATCAGGATCAATGCCTAGTTCCACATCCGTCGCTTGGTGACGAATACGCACCATGGAAATAAACTCTAACGCGTCTTTTAAGTCTTGTGCTCGACCTTTTGGCAAAATGCCAGCGTCAATGATGTCGTCGAGACGCTCAAACGAGTTCTGTGCACGTGAGCCAACTGCCAGAGAGTGAACACGAATTAAGTCGACCAGAGGAGCAGTACCGCGACGTTTGAGGTTGATGGAGTTGTTGTGTCTGCCATCTTTTTCCATCACGAAGTCTTTAAAGAAGCCTAGAGGTGGTGTTCTGTTTAGTGCGTTACGAGCCAAACACGCTAAGAAGCGGTTGTTCTTTCGAGCGCGACGAACAATAAAGCTAGTTAACTGTTCTGCCCATTTTAAGCGGCCATAGACACCATCCAAGTCGAAAAAGATGGAGGCGTTGAGTAGTGCTTTCGGGTTCGGGTTATCAATCCAGTCAGCAAAACACTCTTCCCACTCTGAACGAGTCATGCGCCATAGTGGGTTGGTTGCCATAATATCACCTGTGCAATATTTGTAGCCACAGGCATCTAACCCATCGCTGACGTATTTTGCTAGGGCTTCGAAGTATTTACCATGTTTCTCTTCTTGATAGGTCTCATCTAGAATGATGGCGTTATCTTGGTCAGTCACCAACAGTTGCTCATCTCGCCCCATTGAGCCAAGTGCAAGGAAACAATAAGGAATTGGCGGTGGGCCAAGCTCTTCTTCTGCCATTTCTAGCAGACGCTGTTTGAAGCTTCGGCCAATGACCGACATCGCGCTACCCACCATGTGAGAGTTGGCATCTTCATTGACCAGACGCACGAAGCTGCTTTTCACTTCTTCGGCAACAACGGCTAAATCTTCGATAGTCTGTTGTTGGAAAATACTACTCACCAACAACAACGAATTCTGAGATTCATAACGAACAATGTCGGTTGTTTCGATAATACCGATTGGTAATTGGTTTTTTACCACTGGTAGGTGATGTACGTTGTAACGCAGCATCGTTAACATTGCTTCATAGATGTAAGCGTTGTGGTCAAGAGACATGACCTCCGTGGTCATCACATTGGACACATCGTCCTGTGGGGACAAACCTTCAGCTAACACACGGGTACACAAGTCACGGTCAGTAATGATACCAAGTACTGGGGACTGTGGATCGTCTTCGTCACGAACGAAATCTGGGTCGACGATAAGTAAAGCCGATACGTTGTCATTCGCCATTTGCTGCGCGGCTTGCTGGATTGTCTGACCACGATCAATCGTATGAGCATCGCCAGTCAGCAAGGTTTTCACTTTCGACGTCGTCAGGTCATTGGCGTCTTTGTTTTCTGAAATGGCTTGGCGTAAACGAGCGCTATTTTCAACTTCAACAAAATCCGCAAAGGAATCAAAGTTATCGTAAATTTCTTGGAAAATGTCACCAGGAATACAGTAGAGCAGGGTATCCTCAATGGCTTTTACCGGAAAGCGGACTTTGTTATTGGTGAGCATGCCCATCTGGCCAAATAGGTCACCTTCGTCAAGGCGGTTATACAGCTCACCTTTGCGTCGATAAACTTCAACAACACCGCTTCGCACCACGTATAAATCTTGGATATAGTCTCCAAAATGGATGATGGGGGTATCTTCTCGGTAGTACGAGATTTCGACACTCTCTGTCACCTTGTTTAGTGTTTCTTCAGGGAGTTCATTGAACGGGGGATACTTGGCGAGAAAGTTGTAAATCTCGAGAAGTTCTGCATCCATCGAAGGCGCCTTTTAGTTCGCAAATAATAAAGTAATCTTAACTTAGTTTTAAAACAGAGTCTTATCTGAACCGCGATTTTCGTGCTCAGTCATAAGATTCTGACATATCGCACGATAAGGGAGCTTCATTTTTACTACTATATGGTCACCTCAATTGAAAAAGACGTCGTCGATATGTTTTCTTCGTGATGACTGATTAGCTCTTTGGCTGTTTCAGATCGTTATCACGTCTTTAGATTAAGCTATTCTTCTTGAGCCAAGTAGCTCAGGCGATGGAATACAGTGTTTAGATAATTCTCATGAAAGGAAGTCGAATGGTGAGAAATTTATTGCTTGTTTCTTTAGCTGCTTTGCCGGCGATATCAAGCGCAGCGGTCATGCACCAAGCAGAAAAATTTGGGTACGAACACATTCATTTGGATGTTGGTGCCGGAACGACAAACGAAGAATGGTTAGATAACTCTAATGCGACCACAGTTGGACTCGGTGGTAACTATTTGTTTACTGAGAACTGGTTGTTTAATGTTGATTACTCAGCGCAGTTTTTCCATCCGGATGATTTTACTCTTCGCATTGACCGCCTTTTGTTTGGTGGTGGTTACCGTTATGGAGTTACAGAGCAATTCGATATCTACGGGCTATATGGAATAGGCGCAATCAAAGCGAAAGCGACGGACGACAAAACGGATAATACGTTGTCTTCCGATAGCGAATTGATTCAAGCTGTAACTGTTGGGGTGAATTACTTGCTCAGTGAAAAGCTTATTGCGACAGCTGAAGTGGAGTTGAACCGTAGTGATATCGTTGATGAGAACAATTTTAAGATCGGTCTTAACTACCAATGGCATAAAGTCATCGGCACTGGTCTTTTTTATCAGTTTAGAGATACTGATTACAGCGGTGAAAGCTCAGATTACGTCAATGAAGTAGGGCTGAGTTTGAAGTTTGTCTACTAGATCGGACGGGTTCGTTTTTGGCGTTAAGTTAAAACAAAAAAGGTCAGCTTATGCTGACCTTTCCTTTTAATAAAGTATGCGACAGTCGATTATAAAACCGCTGCAATGCCTTTACATAGAGGGCCCATATTTGACTTCGTCATACCAGCAACACTGATTCGGCCAGAACCGACAATGTAAATACCGAACTCTTCTTTAAGGCGGTTAACTTGCTCTTTAGAAAGACCAGAGAAAGAGAACATACCATTTTGACGTTCGATGAAACTAAAGTCTGCGTCCACACCCTCTGCTTTTAGTGTCGCTACAAACAGTTCACGCATTTCTTGAATGCGGTCACGCATTTCTGCTACTTCAGCTTCCCATTCCGCACGCATTTCGGCGTTGCCAAGAATGTGAGTCACGACAGCGCTGCCGTGTGCAGGTGGGTTAGAGTAGATAGAGCGAATAATGGCTTTAACTTGAGAAAAAGCGGTTGTTGCGACTTCTTCTGACTCAGCTACTAACGTGAAGGCACCTACGCGTTCATTGTATAGGCCAAAGTTTTTCGAGAAAGAGCTCGCGACTAGGATTTCTTTGTTGTATTTAGCAAAAGTACGAAGACCTGCAGCATCTTCTTCCACACCTTTAGCAAAGCCTTGGTAGGCGAAGTCGAACAGAGGAAGCAATTTCTTCTCTGCGACAAGTTTCGCCAATGTTTCCCATTCTTCAGCCGTAGGATCGATCCCTGTAGGGTTGTGACAGCAGCCGTGTAGAAGCACGATGTCGCCTTCAGATGCAGATTGCAGATCATTTAGCATCGCATCGAAGTCTTTGTCTTTTGTTTCAGCATTGTAGTAGCTGTATTGTGCCGTTTCGATACCAGCAGCAGTAAATACGCCGTTGTGGTTCGCCCATGTTGGGTTGCTGATCCAGATCTTTACATCGCCTAGTTGACGTTTAATAAACTCGCCGGCAACACGTAGTGCACCAGTACCACCCGGAGCTTGAGCTGTTTTAGCGCGTTTTTCGTTTACAATTTCTGCATCAGAGCCGAAAAGCAGTTTTTGCACTGCAATGCCGTACTCTGCTGTGCCTTCGATGGTTAGGTAAGATTTGGTTTTTTCAGTTTCAACAAGTGCTGCTTCAGCTTTCTTTACTGTCGCAAGAACGGGAGTTTCGCCTTGCTCGTTTTTGTAAATACCTACGCCAAGGTTAATTTTGTCTGCGCGAGCATCTTTTTTAAACTCTTCAGTAAGGCCAAGAATAGGGTCAGCCGGAGCGGCAACTACTTTTTCAAACATAATCTTCATCCATGTTAATCGAAGGGGTGTGCTAACATTTATACCTTTCAGCAATATTGGTTACAACCGTTACTGAAAAGAAAACCTAAAAAAGTTGCGATTTGAAACAGAATTCTAACATAACTAAAGTTTTTGCCATGAAAACGTTTGGTAGGCACAGAGTTTGAAGGGCATTTATGCCATGGTTGGAGAAGTTTTGCACACATCCCAATCGTTTCAATTCAGTGCTTTGCGTTAACACGTTTATAATTGTCTAGTGAGGATTTGTTGAGACAAAAACGCCCCACCAAAGGTGGAGCGTTTACTGTTAGAGTATGGATATCGGTTGGGGTTATTTCTTCAGATTGATTTCCGACTCAACCGCATTGGTTTCGATGTCAGGGTTAGAAGAAAGTTTTTCAGTCGCCCAGTCGTTCATATGCTTTAAGATCGCTTTTAACGCGTGCTTTTCGGTTGGTACTTCTGTCTTTTCAACTTCAAGTTTTTGCTTCGGATGCGTACCCGTCGCATCTTCTGCAACGTGTAACCAATCTGGATGCCAGTAATAAGGTTGGCCGGAAGGAGAGCTCCAAGAATGTACGCCGTTGGATTCACCTTTGTATTTAATATCTTCTTCGTTGTATTTCGCCATTATTGTTTTCTCTCATAATCCATGAGTTGAGGTGTGCATCACCATTACTATTTAAATGTAACAGATGTAATGAAAATTAATGTGATAACAATCGACTTATTTTGCCCTTTGAACGCTATAGAAGATGCGTACTTCTCATTCAGAAGAATTTACTATTTGGCAGGTTTTAGCTTTATTTGTGTTTAAAGCATACAACGATGGATTCGCCTACCTAATGCTATTCATGAACGGTGATAGAGCCTAAACTACTCGTCATTCAAGTGTTTGAGAATCGCCGCTTTTGCATGCTCTTCTGTCGCTGTTTCTCCATCAGGGACTTCAAGGTCAGCCTTTTTGTGTTCACCCAAAGCATCTTCAGCGATATGCAGCCAATCAGGATGCCAATAATAAGGGGTGGTACTGCCAGGATGGTCCCAACTATGTACACCTTTATGTTTTCCGCGATACGAGAGATCGTCCATTGTAAAAACTTTCATCGCTTCCTCCTGATTTAAAGACCGTAGCTCGAAGTGAGTTTAACGCACTCAGTCCAACGTAAAACCTTGGCTTTTAGGTATTGCAAAGATGTGAGGCAATATGTGTGTAACAGTCAAAGTATGGGATATAAACGCTCACTTCGTGGCTGAAATATCTATTGATAAGCTTGATAAATTACGTTGCTAAATTGAATACTCCCATATCAGAATGCTGGCGCGAAGTATGCTATGGTGCGGCTGTAAGTGAAATGAGGGAAACATGAACCGATACCGTCAACTGGCTGAGCTGTTCAAAACGCAGATTCAGCAAAATACATGGAGAGCAGGGGAAAAGCTGCCATCAGTGCGTGTAACAAGCCGAAACCATTCTGTCAGCGCAGGTACGGTATTACAAGCTTATCAGTTGCTCGAAGCACAAGGTTGGGTCGCAGCGAAACCTCAGTCTGGATACTTTGTGACTGCGGAGTTGGACCGCTTCGAACCGAGTTCTCCAGCCACTTCCGTTTATCGCTCCAGCATCAACGATGAACTTTACGACTACCTCAAAAATCAGGCCTCACCGAATGCGGTGAAGTTTGGCTCCGCGTTTCCAGACCCTGCATTGTTCCCATTAGAAGCGCTAAACCGCAACCTAGCCAGCTCAGGCAGGAAGATGGGGGCAGAGACGTTATTGGATAACTTGCCGCCGGGCTGTGAGTCTCTACGCCGTTTGATTGCTCAACGGTACATCCAACAAGGTATGGTGTTTACCCATGATGATATTGTCGTTACTTCTGGCGCATTAGAAGCATTGAATTTGAGCCTTCAGGCCGTGACCCAGCCTGGAGATACTGTTGTAGTTGAATCACCGACGTTTTATGGCGCACTTCAAGCGATTGAACGTTTAGGTCTAAAGGCGATAGAAATAACGGTGGATCCGTTAACTGGACATTCAGTGGATCAAATTGAAGCGACTTTTGCCGGCAATGATGTTCGCGCATGTTGGTTAATGACTAACTTTCACAATCCAACAGGAACCTTATTAAGTGACGGGCAGAAGCAACGTATCGTCGAACTGGCTGACAAATACGATGTGTACTTGATCGAAGATGATGTGTATTCAGAGCTTTATTTTTCTGAAAAAAAGCCAAGCTCACTTAAAGCTTTTGATACACAAGAGCGCGTGTTGCATTGTGGATCATTTTCAAAAAGCCTTTGCCCTGGCTATAGGCTGGGCTGGGTGGTAAACAAACGCTTCAATGAGCAACTTCAAAAGCTGCAACTTATCTCGACGTTGTCAGGCAGTGCACCAATCCAGCAGGGTATCGCGCATTACTTGCAAAACGATAGTTATAATAGCCATCTTAGAAAACTGCGAAAGAATCTTGAGCAGCGGCAATTGGCGTTTATTGAACTGGTTGATAAGTACTTTCCCCAATCGATTCGTTACACGCAACCGGAAGGCGGCTATTTTCTTTGGATAGAACTGCCGAAAACAAAGTGCGGAAAAGCGATTTATCAGAAGTTATTGGAAGCGAACATCACTGTAGCATTTGGTCAGTTGTTTTCTATCGCTCCAAATTATGAGAACTACCTGAGGCTTAATACATCGTTACCTGTAAATGATGAATTAGAACAAGCCGTGAAGACGGTCGGAGAATTACTTCATTAGCCAACTGTTTACCTGTTTTTTGCTCAAACTGTATCAGTGGACGATACCGAAGCTGTGTTTCAATCATGGGCAGACAACCATTTAGGTTAGGAGCCGTAATGAAAAAGCAGTTGGTAAAGCATGAACTTAGGTTGATGGGTGTTGCTATTTTTAGCGCATTTTTGTTGGTGTTT
>NZ_JAWOTC010000028.1:0-56099 GCF_033338675.1 Vibrio sp. Vb1574 | reverse complement strand
CGCAAGACATAGCCGAAAACGTGGAAGTATTTCGATTAGGCTACGAATAAGACCTAGACTATGTAAAACCAGACCAATCCGTTGACCTTACGGTGAGGAAACTGGCTAAGGAGAGCAATTATGACAGCAATGTTGTCAGGCGCAGAGATGGTGGTTCAATCTCTGATAGAAGAGCACGTAGAGCAGATCTTTGGCTACCCAGGTGGCTCTGTTTTGGATATCTACGATGCACTGCATGCCAAAACCGATCAAATCAAACACGTACTTGTAAGGCATGAGCAAGCCGCCACTCATATGGCAGATGGTTACGCTCGAGCTACCGGTAAACCGGGTGTCGTACTTGTGTGCTCGGGGCCGGGCGCGACCAATACCATTACGGGTATTGCAACAGCGTATATGGACTCTATCCCAATGATCGTTATCTCGGGTAACGTACCGAATAGCCTAATTGGTAATGATGCTTTCCAAGAGTGTGACATCGTCGGTGTCTCCCGCCCAGTGGTCAAACACAGCTTTTTAGTAAAAAAAGCGGAAGATATTCCTGAAACAATCAAAAAAGCGTTTTATATCGCGACTACAGGTCGACCTGGTCCAGTTGTGATTGATTTGCCAAAAGATGTGATGAACCCGCAAATCAAACTGCCTTATCAATATCCAGAAACGCTTTCAATGCGTTCTTACAAGCCGACAACTTCGGGCCATAAAGGCCAGATTAAAAAAGCGCTTAAATCGCTATTAGAAGCGAAAAAACCAGTGCTTTATATCGGTGGTGGTGCGGTGATTTCTGGCGCTCATGAACATATTTTAGAGCTTTCCGACAAACTGAACCTACCCGTTGTGAGTACTTTGATGGGCTTGGGGGCATTCCCGGGTACACATAAAAACTCACTGGGCATGTTGGGTATGCACGGCACTTACGAAGCTAATATGGCAATGCATGAAGCGGATCTTATTTTTGGTATCGGTGTGCGTTTTGATGACCGTACAACCAACAACCTTGAAAAGTACTGCCCAAACGCAAAAGTGATGCATATTGATATCGATCCGTCATCGATCTCGAAAAACGTGAAAGTGGATTTGCCGATCGTAGGTTCTGCGGAAAAAGTGCTGACAACCATGCTCGGGCTGCTTGCAGAGCAAGGTAGTGGAAATGATCAAGATGCTATCACTGCATGGTGGGATGACATTCAAGTATGGCGTGACCGCAACTGCTTGTCTTATGAAACGTCTCCAGAACGAATCAAGCCACAGCAAGTAATTGAAACGCTGCACAAGCTAACTAATGGTGACGCATATGTGGCGTCTGATGTGGGCCAGCATCAGATGTTTGCGGCGCTGTACTACCCATTCAATAAGCCGCGCCGCTGGATAAATTCTGGTGGTCTTGGCACCATGGGATTTGGTCTTCCGGCTGGCATGGGCGTGAAGTTTGCCATGCCACAAGAAGAGGTCGTGGTTGTGACTGGTGACGGCAGTATTCAGATGAATATTCAAGAATTGTCGACAGCCATGCAATACGACATTCCAGTGAAGATCATCAACCTGAACAACCGATTCTTAGGCATGGTAAAACAGTGGCAAGACATTATTTATCAAGGTCGTCACTCTAATTCTTACATGAGTTCTGTTCCTGACTTTGCAGCGATTGCAGAAGCTTATGGTCACGTCGGTATTCGTATCGAAACGCCTGATCAGCTCGAAGAAGGGCTACAAAAAGCGTTGGATATGAAAGATCGTCTGGTGTTTGTGGACATCAACGTAGACGAAACCGAACACGTATACCCGATGCAAATCAAAGGTGAGGGTATGGATAAAATGTGGCTAAGCAAAACGGAGAGAACTTAATATGAGACACATTATTTCATTGCTATTGGAAAACCAACCGGGTGCGTTGTCTCGTGTTGTTGGTTTGTTCTCTCAACGTGGTTACAACATTGAATCTTTGACGGTATCACCGACTGATGATGAAACCCTGTCGCGAATGAACATTACCACGACATCTGATGAGATGCAGTTGGAACAAATTCAGAAGCAGTTACACAAATTGATCGATGTGCTGAAAGTGCAAGAAGTCACCGAGTATGAGCACATTGAGCGTGAACTGATGATGGTGAAAGTGAAAGCCAGTGGTTTTGCGCGAGCAGAAGTGAAGCGGACGGCAGACATCTTTCGTGGCCAGATCGTGGATGTCACGGCTTCCCAATACACCGTACAACTTGCGGGTACGAGTGAAAAGCTAGATGCCTTCATTCAAGCGATATCCGAAGTGACCGAAGTTGTCGAAGTTGCTCGTAGTGGTGTCGTTGGCATTGCGCGAGGAGAGCGAGCTCTCAAACCTTAACTCTCTGATTGCATATAGAAAAGCCACTTAATCTAAGTGGCTTTTTTGTTTAGAAAATAACAATTAATGATATAATTGTCGTTTTAGTAAGCATGATAGGCATTAGACGTGTGAAAGTACCTAAGCGAGTCGGCACCTTATTGGCGACAGCACTATTTTTTAGTGCACTCACTGCCGCTTACTACTATCAGAAATATCTGACGTTGTTAGAAAACAATGTTGAGAACACCGCTCAAGAAGCGTTACATCAATTGGCCTATACTGGCCGTGAATACAGCAATATTCAGGATCAAATCGAAACGATCAGTGACCTACTTGGTCACAGCCAAAGTCTGTATGAATATCTGCGCCAACCTAACCGGGTGAACCGTTCCATCTTAGAAGACATGTGGATCTCGGTCGCAATCAATCAAAAGTTGTATAAGCAAATTCGCTTTCTTGATGTTTCTGGTCGAGAAAAAGTGAGGATTAATTATGAGATTGAAACAGGCGCTGCGTTGCCCGCGATCAAATTGCAAAATAAGTCAGAGCGAGATTACTTTCAATTCGCTAAGAACTTAGACGATGGTGAAATCGCTTCGTGGGGGATAGGTTTAGAACGAGAGTATGGCGAGTTAGTCTATCCCTATAGCCCGTCACTGCGTATTTTGATGCCTATTTCGCTTAACGGAAAGCGCGAAGGGTATCTTGTGCTTAATGTTGATATTGACTATTTATCCTCTCGACTCAACTATTCGTCAGTGCTTGATTTCCATATTGAGCTGATTAAAAGTGACGGATTTTACATTGATAGCCCTAAATCAGCTCGTTTATATGGCCATATAATTCCCGCTCGCTCTCAATTTAATTTTGGCCGGATGTACCCAAACATTTGGCGTAGTTTAAATTCAAAAGATTCGGGCTATGCTTACAATGGTTCGAATTTGGTCGCGTATCGCACCATCCAGTTTGTTTCTAGCGAACCTATTCATCTGGTTATTGATCTTACCAATGAGCAGTTATTATCCCGAGCTCAGAGGGATATTGATGACTTAATCCAAGAAGCGTTTTTTGTTCTAAGTTTGGTGCTCGGCTTCACTTTGCCGACGGCAGCCCTTGCTCTGCATTATCGGCGTCATAGTATGGAATCGAAGTTGGCTCGAGCTGCTCTTGATGGTATGACTGCGGTGATGATCTCGGATGCTTCACATAGAATCATCATGGTTAATCAAGAGTTTGAAAACATGATGGGTTACTCAACCAAGCATGCCCAAGGTTGGAGTGCACATCATTTAATTCTCTTACCTGAAGATCTCGAAGCAAACCTGAGTATCTGGAAAACACTGAAGAGTGAACACGTATGGGAAGGGGAGATTCGTTGTCGAACTAAGTTTAATCAAGTCTTTACCGCAATAATGCGTATTCAGGCGAATTTAACCAAATCAGGTAAAGTGAGTTATTACATTACGTCGCTGGTGGATATCTCTGGGCAAAAAGAGTTAGAAGAAAAATTACGAAACCTAAGCGAAAAAGATGGCTTGACGGGGTTGTGGAACCGCCGAAAATTTGAAGAGCAATTGGCGCAATATGCGGGGATTATTGAACGCTATCCTGATAGCCCTCCTGCTTGTTTGGCGTTGTTTGATATTGACCACTTTAAACGTATTAATGACGAGCTTGGCCACGACGAAGGAGACAAGGTGATTTGTAGTGTCGCAGAAACCCTCCTAGAAGAAGTCCGCAGCACAGACTTTGTATCTCGTGTCGGTGGTGAGGAATTTGCAGTGATTATGCCGCATACAACACTAGAAGAGGCTGAAATTGTATTGAACAGGCTACGTGTCGCGGTTCAAATGCGTAGTGATAGAGGCATTACTGTCAGTGCTGGATATAGTGATTTAACCTCTGATCGTACAAGAACGTATAAATGTGCTGATATTGCTTTGTATGAGTCAAAAAGTGCAGGGCGTAACTGCGTATCGCTGTGTCATAGTTATGATGATATTGCTTAGCGCTTTTGCAAAAATGAATAAACGGGGATAGCCCCCGCTTTTTCAGTCTGAGCGTTATTCGCTAGCCAGTATGCGACATTGGTTGTCGATGGCGGCTTCGATACACTGTATTGACTGTCTCAAATAACGCTCTAGATAACCTAAAGCATCCTGACTCTTTTTGTCTAGCGATGCCTTCATCAGTATTTCTTGCTCATCGAGATTACAGTGCCCAGGGTTCCCTGTGCCTAAAATCTGCATCGCGAAGTATTGGTAGCGTTTAATTTGCGTGAGTAGATCGCGGAAAAACCCAAACATATTGACAGAGCCAGCACCTTCAAACAGCGCAGTAAGAAACTGATTTTGGCGCTCTTCCCATTCCCTCCAACAAAAGCTTTCGCCAGGTTTTACTCGGGATAACTTGTGATAAGCAGTTAGTACATCCAGTTCCCATTTTTCATCGCCAATCATAATTGCCTTACTGAGTAAGCATGCGGAGACCATTTGCAGGCTTTCGTACAAGTCATGTAACTCATCTTTACATACAGGTGCAACCCAGCAGCCTTTTTGCGGCTCGAGTTTGACGTATTTGCTCCAAGATAATTGCACCAATGCTTCTCGAATGGGTGACGCTCCTACGTTGTACTTCTCTTTGAGTTCGGCAGCCACGAGTTTTTGACCTGGTTTAAGCTCGCCATCGAGAATATCCTGACGGATCATTCTTAATACTTTGTCGGTAAGAGTGGGACTAGACACATACACCTCATAGAAACTTTAATCGTGACGATAAAATTAAACAGTACGAAATTCTGATAGAGGTGAATAATACAATTAGCCTATTATGAGAGCAAGAAAGCCATATAAAAAAGGAGGGCATAAGCCCTCCTTCTCAAGAAACTGAAGTGTTAAAAGTTCAGTCTTATAGTACGTGTACAGAAGCTGTGTTCGTAGTACCTGAAGCAACTAGAGCGCCAGAAACCATAACAACGATATCGCCTTTGTTACCTAGACCTGATTCTAGAGCAAGTTCTTTACCCGCTACGTAGAATGCGTCAGTGCTTTCGATTGAATCAACAACTACTGGAGTAACACCTTTAGTTAGAACTAGCTGTGCAGCAGTTTTCTTGTTAGTTGTTAGCGCTAGGATGTTTGCAGTTGGGAAGTACTTACGTACTGAACGTGCAGACTTACCGCCTTCAGTTGCAACAACGATAAGTGGAGCTGCTAGTTTCTCAGCTGTGTCTACAGCGCCTTTACATACTGCTTCAGTGATGCGAAGACGTGGGCTGTCTAGACGAGAACCTAGTTCAGCTTTTAGCGCTGAGTCAGTACGGTTCGCGATTTGAGCCATGATAGTTACCGCTTCAACAGGGTATTTACCTTTCGCCGTTTCACCAGAAAGCATTACTGCGTCAGTACCGTCCATTACCGCGTTAGCAACGTCGCCTGCTTCCGCACGAGTAGGACGTGGGTTGTTGATCATAGAATCAAGCATTTGAGTTGCTGTGATAACCATCTTACGTGCACGGTTACACTTCTCGATCATCATTTTCTGAGCGAAGATTACTTCTTCAGCTGGGATTTCAACACCTAGGTCACCACGTGCAACCATGATGCCGTCAGAAAGCTCTAGGATCTCGTCGAAGTTATCAACACCTTCTTGGTTTTCGATCTTAGAGATGATGTGGATGTTCTCGCCGCCGTTTGCAGCAAGTACTTCACGGATTTCTTGAACGTCAGACGCTTTACGGATGAAAGAAGCTGCTACGAAGTCAACGCCTTGCTCACAACCAAACTTAAGGTCGTTCTTATCTTTTTCAGATAGTGCAGGTAGGTTGACAGAAACGCCAGGAAGGTTAACACCTTTGTTTTCGCCTAGTGCACCGTTGTTAAGAACTTTACATTTAACTTCAGTTTCAGTCTTAGAGATAACTTCCATCTCGATTAGACCGTCGTCTACTAGGATAGTGTTACCTACGTTTAGGTCGGCTGCGAAACCAGCGTAAGTTACTGCAACTTTATCTTTGTTACCTACAACTGAAGTGTCAGTTGTGAAAGTGAATTCTTGACCTGCTACTAGATCAACATCGTTACCGCCTTCTAGCTTGATAGTGCGGATTTCTGGACCTTTAGTATCTAGAAGAATTGCTAGTGGTTTGCCAGTAGCTTCCATTACTTTACGGAAGTTCGCGATACGAGTGCCGTGTTCTTCGTAGTCACCGTGAGAGAAGTTAAGGCGCATTACGTTCATGCCTGCGTTAACTAGTTCAGTTAGCTTCTCTACAGATTCTGTTTTAGGGCCAATCGTACATACGATTTTGGTCTTTTTCATGGAAGATACTCTCCGGTAAGTATAGTTACAATTTGAAAGTCGGTTATTTACTCTGAAGTCAGGACGTTTTTGATGACATTTAGTACCTGTCACCCACCGATTTTTCGTCTCATTATTAGAACTTCAGATTCTGAAAGTCTTTCACCAAGTTTAGTCATTTTATGACTAAAAGATCGGCGATTTTGGTTACCTTTTTGTGACTAATCCCACTTTATATGCAGAAAGTTGCAAAAAAATAGCCTTCAATTCTGTAATTTTTTTTCTTTTCGGTGGCGAATTCTACCACTGAATGAATCCAATATCACTGTTTAAGAATTGTCTTAGGACAAGGTTTTATCGAGAAATATTAATTTTTTGGATCGAAATAAATGGACTTAAAAGTTTCGGTTTGACTATAATAAGTTTCACATCGAAACTTAAAATCAAAACTTAAATGTCGAAACGAAATACTCAATTAAGAAGACACGCCATTTCTAACTTGGTTTCTGAACTAGGAGAAGTCAGCGTTGATGAACTTGCTCAGAAATTCGAAACCTCAGAGGTCACGATTAGAAAGGATTTAGCTTCTTTAGAGAAAAACGGCCAACTTCTACGCCGCTATGGCGGTGCGATTGCTATCCCAAAGGAAGTCATTCACGAAGAATTGGGCGCTAATGTTTCGACTCGAAAGTTAAGCTTAGCAAAAGCAGCTGCATCATTGATTCGCGATCATAATCGCATCGTGATCGACAGTGGCAGCACGACTGCCGCGCTGATTCAACAGTTGAATGACAAACGTGGCTTAGTGGTCATGACCAACTCGTTGCATGTTGCTAACGCTCTTAATGAATTAGAGAGCGAACCGACACTGCTGATGACTGGCGGTACTTGGGATACGCACTCAGAGTCCTTTCAAGGCAAAGTGGCCGAATCTGTATTACGAGCTTACGACTTTGACCAACTATTCATCGGTGCGGATGGCATCGATCTCGAGCGTGGAACCACGACATTTAATGAGTTGGTTGGCTTAAGTAAGGTAATGGCAGAAGCGTCACGTGAAGTGATCGTAATGATCGAGTCCGAAAAAATCGGCCGTAAGATCCCAAACTTAGAGCTCGCTTGGCATCAAGTTGATGTGTTGGTGACCGATGCAGATATCCAAGCAGAACATAAAGTACAGATTGAACAACATGGCGTGAAAGTCATTTGCGCCTAATAATGTAATCAGTTTCATATTTCACTTCCCTCTGGATAAAGGCCTTTGCTTGCTGCCTCTATTTGAAATCATGGCTAGGGAAGAACAAAACTACAAACGGAGATAAACACATGTGTGGAATCGTAGGTGCAGTAGCACAACGAGATGTTGCAGAAATTTTGGTTGAAGGTCTACGCCGCTTAGAGTACCGCGGTTACGACTCTGCTGGCGTTGCGGTTGTTGATGGCGAATCAAACCTAACGCGCGTTCGTCGCTTGGGTAAAGTACAAGAATTGGCTGATGCAGTAGAAGAAGCAAAAGTGATCGGCGGAACTGGTATTGCGCACACTCGTTGGGCGACGCACGGTGAACCTTCTGAAATCAATGCTCACCCACACATGTCTGGTGATATCGCAGTGGTACATAACGGCATCATCGAAAACCATGAAGAGCTGCGTGAGCTGCTTCAATCTCGTGGCTACGTGTTTGAATCGCAAACGGATACAGAAGTTATCGCACATATGGTTGAGTGGGAACTTCGTACTTCAGAAACGCTATTAGAAGCGGTACAAAAAACAGCAAAACAACTTGAAGGCGCATACGGCACGGTAGCGTTGGATCGCAAAGATCCTTCACGCATCGTAGTAGCGCGTTCAGGCAGCCCGATCGTGATCGGTTTTGGTGTAGGTGAAAACTTCCTAGCGTCTGACCAACTTGCATTACTTAACGTTACGCGCCGTTTCATGTACCTAGAAGAAGGTGACGTAGCAGAAATTACTCGCCGTGAAGTCACTGTGTTTGATGCAACGGGTGAGCCAGTTGAGCGTGAAATTGTTGAATCTAACGCAGAGCATGATGCAGGTGATAAAGGCCAATACCGTCACTTCATGCAAAAAGAAATCTATGAGCAACCTAAAGCGTTGATCAACACAATGGAAGGTCGTATCACGGCAGACTCTGTTGTGACAGACGCGATCGGTGTGCACGCGGCAGACATTCTAAGCAAAGTAGAACACGTACAAATCGTGGCGTGTGGTACGTCTTACAACGCAGGTATGACGGCACGTTACTGGTTTGAAGACATTGCAGGCGTTAGCTGTGATGTAGAAATTGCGTCTGAATTCCGTTACCGCAAGTTTGTTACTCGTCCAAACAGCCTATTGATTACGTTGTCTCAGTCTGGTGAAACCGCTGATACGCTAGCAGCACTTCGCCTAGCAAAAGAGAAAGGTTATATGGCGGCGATGACCATTTGTAACGTAGCAGGCTCTTCTCTGGTTCGTGAATCAGATTTTGCGTTCATGACTCGCGCTGGTGTTGAAATCGGTGTGGCTTCAACCAAAGCGTTCACGACTCAACTTTCTGCACTACTTATGTTGGTAACGGCACTAGGTAAAGAGCAAGGCCGCATCAGCAAAGAGAAAGAAAAAGAGATTGTTGAAGCGCTGCATGCACTTCCTAAGCAAATCAACGCGGCACTTTCTTTCGAGAAAGAAATTGAAGCACTAGCAACGGATTTTGCAGACAAGCACCACACATTGTTCCTAGGCCGTGGCGAGTTCTACCCAATCGCGATGGAAGCGTCTCTAAAACTGAAAGAGATCTCTTACATCCACGCAGAAGCGTACGCGGCGGGTGAACTAAAACACGGTCCTCTTGCGCTGATTGATGCTGACATGCCTGTTGTTGTGGTTGCACCAAGCAACGACCTACTTGAAAAGCTAAAATCAAACGTTGAGGAAGTACGTGCGCGTGGCGGTCTTCTGTATGTATTCGCAGATGCAGACGCAGGCTTCGAAGGCGATGAAACAATGAAGATCATCACGATGCCTCACGTTAGTGAAATCACGGCGGCGATCTACTACACCATCCCAATGCAATTGCTGTCTTACTACGTAGCACTGATCAAAGGTACGGACGTAGACCAACCACGTAACCTGGCGAAAGCGGTAACGGTTGAGTAATTACGCTTAACAGCAAAAATCCAAGCGGCACATGCGAGAGTATGTGCCGCTTTTTTATTTAAGCCCACTTTAAGGGGGGGAGTTATTGACCCAACTGGTGAGCGGTTAGAATTGCAGAGTAGACATTTTCTGCCGTCACTGGGAATGGCATATTGTGGATGGTTTCTCCCTCGGCCGTTGAGGCTTCGGCGACCTCGCGCAACTTAGCGTGGTTAAGCTCTTTAACGCCCATATCAAATAAGTTGGTTGGTAGACCTACAGAGCGGCAGAATGCAAGAACCGTATTAATCTCTTCCATCGCTGCGTTTTCTAGTACCAGCTGAACAAGTGTGCCGAACGCGACTTTCTCACCATGATAGAGATGATGACACTCTTCAAGCTTAGTTAGGCCGTTATGAATAGCGTGAGCACCCGCTAGACCACTGCTTTCAAAACCGATACCGCTTAGGTATGTATTGGCTTCAATAATGTTTTCTACCGCTTTGGTGCTCACACCATTTTCTACCGCAGCTTTTGCTTTTACACCATCTTCAAGCAAGGTTTCATAGCAAAGTTTCGCAAGCGCTTGTGCTGAACGCGTCGCTAACCCACCAGCCATTGTTGCCTTACCAGAAGTCATGTTGGCACGAGCTTCAAAGTAGGTGGAAAGCGCGTCGCCCATCCCCGATACAAGTAAGCGAACAGGGGCTTTGGCGATGACTGACGTATCCATGATGACCATGTCTGGGTTTTTAGGGATCATCAAATATTCTGCAAATTCACCTTCAGGTGTGTATATCACCGCAAGCGCTGAGGTTGGCGCATCAGTCGAGGCAATCGTAGGAACCACCACGACAGGAATTTTTGTGTAAAACGCAACAGCCTTTGCTGTATCTAACGTTTTACCACCACCAATACCGACAATGACATCGTGTTTCTGAGTGGCACAAATGTCCGTGATGCGTTCAATCTCAACGCGTGAACATTCGCCACCAAAAATGTTCATAGTGAGTGGAAGCTTTTCGTCAGCAAAACTTTGTTTGACGTCATCACCAACCAGGTTAGTCACGAACTCATCGGCAATTACTAACGGACGTTCACCCAATGTTTTCACATAGTGAGCGATAGATGTAAGTACTTGTTCACCTTGGACGTATTTGCTTGGGCTGATAATAATTTTGTCCATAATTCAAACCTTTAACCTTTTTTATGTGTGCTTTGGACTGCAATGAATATCCATTGTAGGGATAAGGTTTATATTAGGTTTGGTGTGGTAAGTGGTGAAGGATATCTCTGGTTTTGTTCCATGCTTTTATGACCTCTGTGTCAAACCGACTGTCAGAAGTAATAAGCATCAGCATGCTTTATGGCGACGATCACTATTCAGGAAAATTTGTCGTTTTTCGTTTCATATTGAAACAATAATGCCGAAGTTTATGTTTCAATATGAAACAGATTGATTTTTTTTGAGCACGCTTTTTCTCTGTTTAAGATGAATTCATACCCTACATAAAAATATAAATGGAATGAGATAGAACGATGAAAAAGTTAATTAACCAAGTCGATGATGTTGTATTGCAGCAAATGGAAGGCCTGGCATTGTCCCGCCCTGAGCTAAAAGCGAACTACGAGCCTCGTTACATGTGGCACGAGGAAACACCGGGGCAAGTGGCACTGGTTTCTGGTGGTGGCTGTGGTCATGAACCTTTGCACGCAGGTTTTATTGGTAAAGGCATGCTGACAGGCGCCTGCCCTGGAGAGGTATTTACTTCACCTACGCCTGATCAAATGTACGAATGTGGCAACCAAGTGAATACTGGTGAAGGCGTGCTATTTATCATTAAAAACTACACCGGAGACGTGTTGAACTTTGAAACGGCTGTGGAGCTGCTTCATACCGATGGCATCAAAGTTGGGTCGGTGTTGGTGGATGACGATGTTGCAGTCAAAGACAGCCTGTATACCGCTGGTCGCCGTGGCGTAGCTGGAACGGTATTGGTTGAAAAGTTAGTTGGGGCTGCCGCGAGCAAAGGTTATTCGTTGGAGCAATGTGAAGCACTGGCTCGTCGCGTTAATAATCACTGTCGTTCATTTGGCGTGGCGCTTAATGCTTGTGTTGTACCCGCAGCAGGTAAACCATCTTTTGTTCTGGAAGATGATGAAGTGGAGTTTGGTGTTGGTATCCATGGTGAACCAGGTATCAAGCGAGTGAAATACACCGATGTCGATACGTTAGTGGATGAAATGTTTGCTGAAGTTGCTGAAAACACACCTTATCAGCGCACATTGCGTATTTGGAATCGTGACGAAGGTGAATGGGATGAAGTGGAATCCAGCATTGAGCCTTTCGCCGCTGAACACGACTACATCGTGATGGTGAATGGTATGGGTGGTACGCCAACTTCAGAGCTTTACGGAGTGTACCGTCGTCTGGCTCATAACTGCGAGCAAGCAGGGTTCCGTATCGTGCGTAATATGGTTGGTAACTTCTGTACGTCACTCGATATGGAAGGCGTTTCGATTACGTTGCTAAAGGCAGACAAAGAGATGTTGGAGCTGTTTGATGCTCCTGTCGATACGGCCGCGATCAAGTGGTAACAGGGGAGAGCAAACATGCAAATTGAAAAACAACATATCGTTCACTGGCTAGAGTTATGTGCAAAAACGTATCAAGAGAATCAAGATTTTCTGACCGACCTTGATCGTGATATTGGTGACGCCGACCACGGTCTCAATATGAACCGTGGCTTTAAAAAAGTTGCTGAAAAACTGCCGCAATTTGCGGACCAAAATATCGGCAGCATTCTCAAGAATACGGGTATGACCTTGCTTTCTAGTGTCGGTGGGGCAAGTGGCCCGCTGTATGGCACGCTGTTTATTCGTACGGCTGCCGCTGTCGGAACTCGAGAGCAATTAACGTTTGAAGAGTTAGTGGATGCACTAAAAAGCGGTGTGGATGGCGTGGTGTCTCGTGGTAAAGCAGAGCTGGGTGATAAAACCATGTGTGATGTTTGGTTACCCGTTTTAGTTAGCGTGAAGGCGTCGTTAGAAAATGGCATGAGCGCCGATCACTTACTGAATGAAATGGTTGAGCTAGCAGAAACGAGCGCGGTTGCCACGATTGAAATGTTGGCGAAAAAAGGGCGAGCAAGCTATTTAGGTGAACGCAGTATTGGTCACCAAGATCCCGGTGCAACCTCTTCTTTGTTAATGATTAAAGCACTACAGCAGGCAATAGCAGGTAATTAAGATGGTGGGAATTGTAGTTGTATCTCATAGTCGTCGACTTGCCGAAGGGGTGGCAGAACTTGCCACCCAAATGACGCAAGGCAAAGCCAAGCTTGCGATTGCTGCTGGGATTGATGATCCAGAGAACCCGATCGGAACCGATGCCATTGCCGTGATGGAAGCGATTGAGCAGGTACAAGATCAACAAGGGGTTGTTGTGTTGATGGATCTTGGCAGCGCGTTGCTTAGCACGGAAATGGCTCTGGACCTGATTGATGATCATGTGAGGGAAAATGTCACCCTTATCTCGGCACCTATTGTTGAAGGAACCATGGCGGCGTCGGTGGCTGCTGCTGCCGGACTACCTTTATCGACGGTAGTCGAAGAGGCACAGAATGCGTTAAGCGTAAAACAAGAGCATCTTGGTGATCAGCCACTAACATCCGCTGAGATAGCGCTAGTATCAGAGAACTTTGAGCAAGAACGGACACTTGATTGGGTAGTGCAAAATCCGCATGGATTACATGCTCGCCCCACTGCGGCCATTGTTGGTGCACTCGCGCCTTTCGACTGCCAATTATGGTTGAAAAAAGGCGAGCGCCGTGTGAACGCGAAAAGCTTAAACAGCATTGCGAAACTTGGCGTTCGTAGTCAAGAGACGATCACCTTATGCGCACTTGGACCTCAATCCAGTGAAGCAATCAAGGCATTTGAAGCCTTAGCTAGTGAGCACTTCGGAGAAAAAGAGGCGGTTGAGCAAGGCATTGTCGAACCTGAAGAAAGCTCGGATACTCTGCTCGATGGCATGGCCTCAAGTCAGATTGAAGGTGCTGTTGTTGGTATTCGAGTTAATGACGGTATCGCTACTGCTCCTGCTGTCCTTTTTACTCATGAAATGCCAGCTGTGCCTGAACGTGATTTCCAAAGTGAACAAGATGAAATTGAACGGGTTAAGCGTGCGATAGGCGTGGTTGTTCAACATTTGCAGGAGCAAGCGAAGCAGCCGAAAGGGGAAATATTTGCTGCTCATAGCATGATGCTCAGTGACCCAGAATTATGGGCATCGGTCGAGTCGCGAATTCAAACGGGCATGATAGCCGAGCAAGCTTGGGTAGAATCACTGCAAAGGTTGGCCGAAGAGTTTCGCCAGGCAGAAAGTCAGTACATGCGGGAACGCGAAGCTGATGTGCATGATATCGCACGCCAAGTTATGGTTGAAATGACAGGCGTAACGCCTAATGCCATCGACATTCAGGAACCGAGTATTTTGTTGGCCCGCGACCTGATGCCTTCTGATGTGGCCGGGCTTGATAAATCGAAAGTGCTTGGTATCTGTTTGAGTGAAGGAGGAAAAACCTCTCACAGTGCGATTCTTGCCCGTGCGATGGGTATTCCTGCCATCGTTAAAGCTCAGGGCTGCCTTGATGCTGTGCGTGCTGGTCAAGTGGTGACTATTGATGGCTTCCGAGGGTATTTATGGTTCTCTCCTTCAGATGCCGTACAGCAGGAATTAGAAGCGCAACAAATTGAGTGGCAAAGCACCCGACAAAGTGCACTAGCGAGTGCTCAGCAAGCCGCAGTCACCTGTGATGGTGTCCATATTCCAGTATTCGCCAATATTGGTGGACCGAAAGATATTGATGATGCACTAACATCAGGAGCTGAGGGCGTTGGTCTATTCCGGACTGAGTTTCTATTTCAAAACAGTGATGAGTTGCCGACTGAGGAAGTGCAATACCAAGTGTATCGTGATATTGCTGCCGCACTTGGTGATAAGCCACTTACGATTCGTAGTCTAGATGTTGGCGGTGACAAGCCTTTAGCCGCTTATCCTATGCCAGCAGAAGATAATCCATTTTTAGGTTTGAGAGGGGTGCGGTTGTGCCTTCAACATGAGTCATTGTTTACCGCTCAACTTCGAGCCATTCTGAGAGCCTTTCACGAGCAACCGAATATTCAATTGATGATACCGATGGTGGCTCAGGTTGAAGAAGTGAGAAAAGTAAAAGCGCTGTTGGCGCATCAAGCAAACCAACTCGGCTTGGATGCGACTCATTTGCCCGTTGGTATTATGATTGAGGTGCCAGCCGCGGTATTAAGTGCTGATGCGTTAGCCCAAGAAGTCGACTTTTTCTCTATCGGCACCAATGATTTGACTCAATATGTTATGGCCGCCGATCGAGGTAACGCCGCCGTTGCTGAATTGGTGAACTACTTTGAACCATCGGTACTAAAAGCCATTGAGCTCACGTGTGCAGCAGGCGATCGCGCGGGCATACCGGTTAGTATGTGTGGTGAGATGGCTGGCGATCCAAATGCCACAGAAACATTGCTTCGCGTGGGGTTGCGAAAATTCAGCGCCAGTTCGAGCATGCTACCGGGACTAAAAGCGCAGATTCGTCAGTTGTCTGTCGATGTTTAATCGATACCTTATCGTTAGTACACCTGTACCGGCGTGCTTACGCCGGTTTTACTTTTGTTATAGGAACGCCAATTCACGACTTAATACAGCTTCATTTGCTCCAGCAGCCCAAACTTATTAATTTTTCTCCATAAGGTCGTGCGGCCAATTTGCAATGCTTTCGCCATATCATGCATTTTGCCATCACACTGATTCCAAGCCTGAACAATCGCTCTTCTCTCGGCTTCTTCTAACGTGATTACTGGCGTATTTTCTGCGGTATGGCGAGAATTCAGTTTAATGTCTTCAGGAATATCGTTCAGCTTGATTAAGTTGGAACTGCGGTTAAGCAAAATTCGCTCAGTTCGATTTCTTAATTCGGAGTTATTGCCTGACCAACGAAAATTCATCAACGCTTCCAGTGCGACTGGCTCTATCGAGATCGTCACATTGTGGCGGCGTTCGTAATGGCTGATAAGCTGCTGGACGAGAAATTCAATGTCTTCTTTACGCTTTCGTAGTGGTGGAATATGCAGCTCGTTCGAGGAGATTTCATAATAAAGTTGCCGACCAAATGAGCGCTGAGTGACATACTCGCTGATCTCTGAAGCGGTGCTGGTAATAAGTTGAAAATCTACGGGGATCAATCGCAAACTGTCGCTGCGGCTGACGAGCCCAGTTTTTAACAACTTAAGTAGCACGGCTTGTAAATCGGGCGACAGATATTCCACCTTTTCTAAAAAGAGCGTACCGCCATGGGCGAGCTCAAACTTTGAAGGCATGCCTTGCCCTTCGTCATACCCCAGGGTTTCTTTGACCAGTTGCTCTGTATTGATGGAGCGGCAGTTGAGCGTAATGAACGGCCCTTCTTTGTAGGTGCTTTCGTTATGAATCGCCATGGCGAGAGTGGCTTTTCCTACACCTTCTTCACCCGTAATTAGAATCGGTGATTTGGACTTTATGGCCCGTTTTGCCACGGTTATGACATGCTTCATTTTTCGTGAAATGACGGGCAAAGTGCTGAACGTATAGCGCGCACTGCCACCTATTTGTTGTTGAGCAAGTTCGCGAATTTTATCGATAGGGTGCAAGAACAATAAGTGTGTGCCGTCGTTGAGTGGACGCAAGGTGATGATCGCTTCAACAAACTCGCCACGAACCTCTACCGTTGTGAGTTTACGGTTTATGCTCGCACCTGACTCAATGCTAGTAAGGACATTCGGTGGGAAGCGCAAAACAGAAAAGACTTCTTTATCCAAGACCTGACTGGCTTCAATGTTTAACAAGCGCTCGGACTGGTGATTTACCATGGTTATACGGCTTTCTTCATCCCAGGCCAGAAGGCCGTCATCCATGCACTCTAACGTTGCGTTGTGCGCACAAGTGAGGCGGTTCATATTTTCTTGTTCCGACTGAATATGGATTTGCAAGCTGACTTCTTTCGCGCTCGACGCGATGATGACTAAGTCTTCTTTCTTATAGCTTTCCGCTTTTCTGAAAAGGCATGTTGTACCGCGTAATTTGCCAAATTGGTCGAAAACAGGCGCCGCTACAGAGGCATAAGAGTGCAAGTGGCGATTGAAATGTTCGGCAGCAAAAACGTCACACGGGATATGAGTGTTGATACAGAGATTGACTGCATTTGTGCCTATCTTTCCTTCGGAGAGAAAACAGCCTTGTTTTATGCCGAGCGCTTGCATCTCTTGTCGCATAGAGTCGTGCCCGACGGTAGAGAGAATACAGCCGTTGCCATCGGTTACCATCAATACCAGGTCTTCGTCACCAAGCATATCGTATGTATCTTCAAGTACGGTCGTGGCGCATTCGATGAGATGTTCGTTGCGCTTCATTAGAGATGAGAAGGTAAATCCAGAGGCAATATGTGGTTTTGACCAGGTGTAAGGGCTGCATTGCTTTATGCAACGCTCCCACGACTCGAGGACGGGAGTGCGGGAAAATTCTGGAGATACCCAGTGGTGTTTCTGGAAAAACTCCCACTTAGTTTTAGTGTCTTCGATTGAAAGCATGCGATCCCGTTTCAATACTAGCGATAGATTGGTCTGATGTTACAGAGACATCGGAATATGGACTGTGATGGCTTTCACGCACGTTGTATAGAAGAATGTGCAAAAAGAGGGGCGAGTTGAGGAGGCTTCCTTGCCAGTTTTTCGATTAAAAAGGGCTGTCTTTGCCGAGCTCATTGCAAATCTCGACAATGGCAAGTGAGAGCCCTGACTTAATGATTTGTTGTTGACGTTGCAGCTGTAGCTGATAAAACTCAAGGTCGATGTCGTCATCTGGTTCGCTGACTTCCAGTTGCACCATGCCCATTTTCTTCACCAAGTGCAGTTTCTTAATTGGTTCTAGAATATTCGGGTCAGTGAATTCGTAATCTGAAGCGTCACTATTGAGTTGGTTTTTGAGTTTGATGATGTCTTCGATGTCGTGGTAAATGTCATCGGGGAGCACTCCCAAGCCAAACAATAACTTCAAACGAACAGATAGATCGCCCAGCGGTCCAGAGTCTTGTAGCAGCGGACCGACAACCGATTGAACAGCGAAGTTATCTTTACGAAAGATTCTTTGCACCAACCCGTCGATCGAATCGTTAAAAACGTCGACTGCTGCAATGAAAAAGCCTCGTACCGATGGTGCGCTGTTTAATCGCTCAATGATCTCGGTTTCGTTGATGTTATCTGCCATATACTGAATACATTTCTAATTATTAGCTATCCCAACTCTTCAAGCAGAGAAGGACATAGAAGGGGAGCCAAGCTCCCCTAGGTAAATCAAAGTTGGTTGTAAAGTGTCTCGATTTGAGCCACTTCATCACTGTCTTCTGCAAGACCTGTGTATGTCGCTAGCGTCTTCTTCACACCCACTTCTTTTAATGAGGTTTGCAGTTCTACTGCTTGTGGGTCGGTGTCGTTAGTGTACTTCAACGCAGCGGCAATGCCTTTCAAAAGTGTTTGATTTTCAGTGCCATACTCAATTGTACCGAGTAAAGGCTTCACTAATCTATCGTTTGCACCCAATTTTCGAATTGGTTGACGACCTACGCGATCCACCTCATCCACTAAGTATGGGTTGGCAAAGCGTCCTAAAATCTTCTCGATGTAGGCGTTGTGCATGTCACGGTCGAAGCCGTAACGTTTGATCAGCACTTCACCACTCTCTTGCATCGCCTGTTTTACTTCAGCGTGAATGCTTGGGTCTTCAATTGCTTCACGAATGGTACGATGGCCTTTCAAGCAACCTAGGTAAGCGGTAATGCAATGGCCTGTATTGAGAGTGAACAGCTTGCGTTCTACAAATGCCATTAGGTTGTTGGTTCTTTCCATGCCTGCGATGTCAGGGATTTCGCCCTTGAATTGCTGCTCATCCACAATCCATTCGCTAAAGCTTTCTACCGTCACTTCTAGTGGGTCATCGTTCGCTGCTTCTGCTGGTGGTACGATGCGGTCCACTGCGGAGTCGACGAAGCCAACTAGCTCGTCTGCTTTCGCGTGTAATGATTCATCCAAATGTTTGTACACTTCACCTTTTAGGTGTGTGGTACCACGAACCATGTTTTCACACGCGATGATGTTCAATGGTTTATCGTTACCTGCTGCAAAGCGTTTAGCAATGCCGGTAGCGATGGTTTTTGCAATGATGTCCAGTACGTTAGGGCCAACCGCTGTTGTTACCAAGTCGGTTTTTACAATGCGGTCGATGACATCTTCACTGGCTGAGTTAACCGCGGTGACGTGAGTTACTGTATCGATTTGGCACTCAGTACCGACCACTTTTACTTTGTATTCTTGCTTGTGACTCAGTTGGTCGACGAGTGGAGCGTCAACGTCTGCGAATGTCACCTCGACTTCTGCGTCTGCTAATAGTTTACCGATGAAGCCACGACCAATGTTACCTGCGCCAAAATGAACTGCGTTTTTCATAATTCTTACCTACCAATGTCTAAAATGTTGACTTACGAAACTAGGGGGAGGCCAACCGCATAGGGGGTGACAGCTGACCTCATTTGCCTCAGGAGCAAATTAAAGGGGTAATTAAGCCGCTTGTTGACCGCCAAGGATGTTTAGAATCTCTTCCACATCGTTGGTGCTGGTTAGCTTCTCAATTGCCTCCGGCTCATCGAGCGCGTTCGTAATGGTGGTAATCACCTGGATGTGCTCATCGTTCTTAGCGGCAATGCCGATAACCAGTTTCGCTACATCATCGTCGTCTTCAGTAAATTGGATACCCGATGGGTATTGGCAGATTACAATGCCGGTTTTCTTCACGCGGTCTTTCGCTTCTACCGTGCCGTGAGGCACTGCGATAGATTCGCCTAGGTAAGTTGGAACCAATGCTTCACGCTCAAACATCGCGTCTACGTATTCTGGTTCTGCGTAGCCAAGTTCGACCAACTTGTTGCCCGCGAAGCGAATCGCTTCTTCTTTGTTGGCAGCTTTCAAACCTAGGTGAATGTTTTCACGCTGGATTTGGAACACCGACGTTTGCTGTGGCTCGAAGTTGTCGTCGTTTGCTGCCATGACTGACACTTTTACCATTTGGTCGTCATTGGCTGCGGATTGGTTTTGCGCTGCTAGTAGTTTGGTGACTAGCTGGTTGTACATCTCGCTATCTAGGAAGTTAGTCAATGAAATGTGGTGTGCGTTTGGAGCATGCTTACGTGCACGATCCGTTAAGTCTTTATGAGTAATCACGATATCTGCACTCTCTGGTAAGCTGTTAATGGCAAGGTTGGTTACGTGGATGTTCAGACCTGCGTCTTGAACCTTTTTTCGTAGCATGCTCGCGCCCATTGCACTCGATCCCATGCCCGCATCACAAGCGACAATGATGCTTTGTACTGTCGCTAGGTCTACGTCACCTTTGCTTTGGCTGTTTACCACCGCATCGTTTTTAGATGCAGATTTCATGTCTTTCATTTGTGATGTCGCTTTTTCTAAGGCTGCTTCATCACCGTCTTCTTCTGTTGACGTTTGTGTCTTCATTAGCAGTGCTGCTACGGCGAATGACACGCCTGTTGCTGCTGCGATAGACGCTAGAACACCAACGATTGAGCCTTTCTGAGTCATCAACAAGATTGCAAAGATTGAACCTGGTGATGCTGGAGAAACGATACCTGCGTTAAAGATAGTTAGAACGAATACGCCAGTCATACCACCTGCGATAGCCGCAAGGATTAGGCGAGGGTTCATTAGGATGTATGGGAAGTAAATCTCGTGGATACCGCCGAAGAAGTGGATGATTGATGCACCACCTGCAGTTTGACGAGCCGTACCTTTACCAAACACCATGTAAGCTAGCAGGATACCTAGACCAGGACCAGGGTTTGCTTCGATTAGGAAGAAGATCGATTGACCTGTCTCAGACGCTTGTTGGATACCCAGTGGAGAGAAGATACCGTGGTTGATCGCGTTATTTAGGAACAGGATCTTCGCAGGTTCAACGAAGATTGAAGTCAGTGGTAGTAGGTGAGCAGAAACTAGGAAGTTAACGCCAGCCGCCAAGCCACCAGAAAGAATTTTTACGAATGGACCGATAAAGATGAAGGCAAGGATCGCACATAGCATGCCGATGATGCCCGCAGAGAAGTTGTTAACCAACATCTCGAAGCCACTTTTTACTTTACCATCGATGTAGTTATCGAATTTCTTGATAGCCCAGCCGCCCATTGGGCCGACCATCATTGCCCCCATAAACATTGGGATGTCTGTGCCGACAATCACACCCATTGTTGTGATTGCACCGACTACCGCACCACGATCGCCGCCAACTAATTTACCACCGGTGTAACCGATAAGTAGTGGCAGCAAGTAGGTAATCATTGGGCCAACCATAGAGGCTAACGTTTCGTTTGGTAGCCATCCAGTTGGGATAAATAGAGCAGTGATAAAGCCCCACGCGATAAACGCGCCGATGTTTGGCATTACCATGTTTGACAGAAAACGACCAAAATTTTGTATCTTGATCTTGGCATCTGGTGATATCATAACAATTCCCCGTTCGATGTTCTGATGAATCTTGTTGTAGTAAACGGTTCGCCAAAACCGTTTGTTTGATTGCTTAGTACCCAATCAATTTACCACACATTTTCCAATTGGAACTGACAACGGGTTTTTCGTGATCTACGCCCGCATTTCTTAGGCTGAGAAACGGTTTTTAAGTGACCAAGTTCAACTTATTAACTTGTAACTTAATAACAAAAAGCCACTTTCAAATCTGTCAATAAAAATCTTAGTGATCAATCCGATCTTCTGACAAATTTAAAATTAAAATACTTTGTGACTTTGATCACTTTTGATTTTTTTTGAAATTCGAATTAAATACTTGTAATGATCAATGTCACGTTTTGTGTTGAGTTGTGGTGGATTTAAAGTGTGACCTGGATTTGTTTTTGTTTTTTGTGAAAGTTTGTGACGGAATTGGTGAGATAAATGCTATCTAGATCTTTCGATAGATTGTATCTATGAGAGTCTTTTCGGCGCACTTCACGGAGCACGCCTAATTAGTTGATGAAAGGGTAAATAAAGAGAGTCGCCACACGGTTCTTCTTGTGATTCCCAACTCTCTACTTAATCACTGTTCTTAATCATCGTTGCTATTAGTATGATAGACGAGGTAGTCATGAGCTTGCTCGCGTCCCATATACCTTGCCAACGTCTTTTCTTGAACATCGCGCAAATCCACCATAATCAATCCATCTAGAGCGTTATTGAATGCAGGGTCGATGTTGAAGCATACCAGCTTGCCATTGAGGCTTAAGTACTGACGCAGCAAAACGGGCACTCCTTTCCCTTCATCGATTCTGGCAATGACACGTGACAATAGCTGTAAATCACCCAGAGCGGTGAGCATGCTGGTATTCCAGTCACGGTGGTGCTCAGGAAGTGGGTTAGAAGGCGTGACGTATTCTGCACAGTTGTTGTCGTAGTGGTGCAGTGTCATTGATTGAGCCAGTAATTGACGTGCAGTATCGCTATAATCGTTGCTAATGCTTACCGGACCAAATAGGTGAGTGTAATCTGGGTTTTGATGAACGAACGTTGCGATGCCTTTCCACAGCAGCAGTAGCGCGCTCATGCTCTTTTGATATTGCTGTGCAATCACAGAGCGCCCCATCTCAATGGATTTACCCATTTGGTCGATAAAGCGTTGGTCATAGTTAAACAACGTTCGTGAATACAGACCTGCTACGCCGCGCTTTTCAATCAGTTGATCAACCAGACCTAAACGATACGCGCCCACCAAGCATTGGTTCTCTCTGTCCCACACAAACAGATGCAGGTAATCATGATCGAAATGGTCAATGTCTATTGCTAGTCCCGTCCCTTCGCCAACTTGTCGGAAATTGAGCTCACGTAGGCGACCAATTTCATGCAGTAGGGAAGGGATATTCTGCGACTCCGTGCAGTAGACATCGAACTCACCACTTGTTAGCAGCTTGGACTCTTTTGGTAAGTTGTTCAGTTCTTCAAGCAATTCGCCTACGGGTAACCCTGCCGCTATTGGTGAGAGCCGTTCTGATGAGGAAGAGGGCTTCACCGATTGGATTTCACGATTGAGTAAGTAAGTGTTGAGCCGCAAATAGTTCACCACTTGATCATCGCTAAGTGTGTTCAGCTCTTTAAATTTTATCGCTTGGCCAAAGGATAAGTTGATGGTTTGCGCCTGTTTGTTCAGCAGTTCTCGCCCAAGCAGTAGGGTGCGCAAAAGTGGATGGATTTTCCCTGCCATATAGAAGCGTTTCGAGTTCTGACCACTGATGAATACTGGAACTGTCGTTGCTTTGTTTTTGCGGATTAGGCTACTTACGCTTCGACTCCACGCTTTATCTTCCAAGCGTTGCTGTTTGGCATCGACTAACTGGGAAACCTCACCGGCAGGAAAGACAAGCAATAAGCCGCCACTTGCTAGGTGTTTATTGGCCGCTCTCAGGGCCTTCATATTCGATTTGACGGCGTCTTTGCCTTCAAACACATCGACACCAATGAAGAGCTGATCTAACTCTGGTACGGTTTTCAGGTATTGATTGGCTAGAATTTGGATATCGTCTCGTACCATCAACAAGAGTTCGGCCAAGATGACGCCTTCCACACAACCAAGCGGATGGTTCGCCACAATGACGGTAGCACCTTGCTTAGGTACTGAGTCGAGTGAACCATGAGCAATGCGATAATCGATACCTAAGATATCCAGCGTGAAGCGGAGAAAAGTTTTGGTATCGGCATTAACGGGGCGTTGGGCGTAGAACTTATCAAGTTGGTTTAAACCGGTTGCCCATTCAGCAACGTTTTCACCAATGCCAAACGGCGTTTTACGAGGGAGACGAAAAGGGGTTGAACTATCCATATTTACCTCAGCGTACAAGTTGCTGATTGGATAGTAGAAATTACAGATGACAGTTAAGAGGCAAAAGCATGAGCCTTTGGTGACAAACCAATGAAGCTTTATTGACTAAAGAAAACGGTATATCACTGTGCTATGAATCAAAACTCGCGTTATGTCTCCCTCTTAAAACAATAGATAGGCTATCTTATCTAGAACAAAGATTAAGCTAAGTTGATATTTATCAGGGGGAAATAATGGAACGAGTTTCCAATAAAGCAGCACTTTGGATTGGACTAAGTTTGATACTTGGTCTTGGCATCCTTGGCTATTTTATGCAGCAGACGGCGGTGAAATACCGAGCCTATGAAAGAGTCGTGACAGTAAAAGGTTTGTCGGAGCGTGAGTATCCTGCTGATACGGTGATTTGGCCGATTCAATTTACTCTAGCGAGTAATGATATGGGAGCCATGTTTGATGAAATTGACCA
The DNA here is from genome assembly GCF_033338675.1 of Vibrio sp. Vb1574. Taxonomy (NCBI): domain Bacteria; kingdom Pseudomonadati; phylum Pseudomonadota; class Gammaproteobacteria; order Vibrionales; family Vibrionaceae; genus Vibrio; species Vibrio sp. Vb1574. The sequence continues at coordinate 31,883 of NZ_JAWOTC010000028.1, read as the reverse complement.
GCAAACCCGTTTGATTTTGGACTTTCTAAGTGCCAAAGGGCTTCCTGAAACCAGCGTTTCCCTTTCTTCCCCAGCGGTCATTGACAGAAAAGCACAGCAATATGGGAGCGAGCAAGACATTGAGTATCGTTATTTGGCCTCGCGAACCGTTACGGTTTATAGCCAGAGTGTTGATGTTGTTCGAGCGGCAATCAATGAAATAGGTGAGCTAGGAAAGCAAGGCGTTTTGCTTAACCAAGATCCTTATGCAAATCGTGTTGAGTACAGCTTTACTAAGCTGAATGATGTGAAGCCAGACATGATCGAAGAAGCGACTAAGAATGCGCGTGAAGTGGCTGAGAAATTTGCGAAAGACTCACAGAGTTCACTGGGTAAGATCAAACGTGCAACTCAAGGGCAGTTCTCGATTTATGACCGAGACAGCAACACGCCTTACATTAAGAAAGTACGAGTGGTATCGACGGTTCAATATTACTTATCTGATTAAAGTTGCGCTCATATAGTCAATAGTTGGTCGTTCCATCACCTTCTATTTGCAGAGGTATCTATGCTCTGTGATAGGGAAATCAGTCTTCGCTGACGCTATATACAAGTACTTTTTTATAAAACTAAGTTCTTAACAGTGATGAGGTGAGTTTGATAATAATCAAGCTCACTTGTTTCTTATGAGCGTAAGTTAGTATGACTTATTGCTAGAAGGAATTAGTATCATGGCATACAAGCACTTTGTTAGAGAACTACTGGGTTTAGCGATTGTTGTCTCTGTCGTCTTTGGCGTATTAGGCGTGATGTTAGAGCTCTTCGCACTGACGGCACTTTGGGAGCATCAGCAAACGATAGCCGATGTTTTTTTCCATGAATCTCTCTACTTCATCGTATTTTTAATCCCACCATACTTCCTCTGGAAGTTGATTAACCGCCCTGAATTGGTTTCTGCTGATCAAGCTTATTTGGCAATGAAGTTAGAGGCTGAAAGTCGACAATGAGTCGATTTAGTGAGTAATGAAAAGAAGAGGCTATGAGAAAACATTAGCCTCTTTTCTATCTGATTCGTGGGGCAAAGTAGTCGCTGCTTTATTGATTAAAAAGCTGCTTCGATTGTGCCTTTGAAAGTGCGATCGAGATAATCACGAATCGCTTGAGATTGATAAATAGAAACGAACTTTTTATACGCTTCATTATTTTTGTCTGCGTCACGAGTGGCGATGACCATGACTGCTAATGGGGCGTCTTTTGCTTCAAGATAGATACTTTGTTTCTTCGGATCTAAACCAGAAGACATTACGTAGTTCATTGTAATCGCAGCCGCGTCCACATCATCTAATGTTCTTGGTAGCTGAGCGGCATCTACCTCGACAAATTCAAATGATTTTGCGTTTTTTGTGATATCAGTTAGGGCGGCTTTATGGCCAACACCCTGTTTCAGCTCAATTAAACCTGCATCGGCGAGTAGCAACAGACCACGACCACCGTTGGTAGGGTCATTTGGAAGCGCTATACGTGCATTGTTTGGAAGCTCTTGCAGTGAGCGATACTTATTGGAATAAAGCCCCATACGCATAAGAATGGACTGACCAATTGATACTAATTGGGCGTTATGGCTACTGTTGAAGTTGTCTAAAAATGGCTGGTGCTGATAGCTATTAATATCGATGCTACCATCGCTAAGAGCGGCATTAGGTGTCACGTAGTCAGAAAACTCAATGACTTCGACATTCAAACCTTGCTTCGCTGCCTCCTTCGCTACCGCCTCGACTACTTGTGCATGTGGTCCAACTGTCGCGCCCACTTTAATGACAGAGTCATCTTTTTCTCCACAAGCGCTTAAGCCGACTACTGCCGTGAGAATCAAAGCTAGTTTCTTTAAGTGACCAATACTTTTCATTGTAGCTCCATTTTTGCTTTAGACGTCCATACGTTTATATGTCCATACTATCAGAAGTTGTCTGAGGGTCAATGGTTTAAATCACGAGCAGACATTTTGTTTCTATTGCTCGTATAGAAAGCCAGATAATAGTTAAAGAAGAGGGGAAGAAGAAAAGCTATTACGAGGTTAGTGACGAGTTACCGCAACCGAAACTGTACCCAAAGATATAAGATACAAAAAAGGCGTAGTAGGTATTAACCTGCTACGCCTTTCGAAATATGGTGGCCCCTCGCAGACTTGAACTGCGGACCAATCGATTATGAGTCGTAATAAGTCTGTTTTCTATCAATTCTCATACGTTCTCAAATTAGTTTATTTTTATTTATATTCAGTAGTTTATATTCAATTCTCGATTTCATCTTTTCTCATCTATTCTCATTCAGGTACACTCTTACTTGACTAATTACTTGACTAAATTTTATATAGTCAAGTTGCGCAACGGATAGGGCTAAGGGTGAAATATGCTAACAGTGAGTGCCATAAGAGGCTTAAAGCCAAAAGATAAGCCTTACTATGAATGGGATACAAACAGCCAGCGAGGGCGCGGAAAACTAGGCGTACAGGTGACACCGAAAGGAAGTAAAACGTTTGTGTTTCGCTATTTTGTTGAAGGGAAAACAAAGTTTATCAGGCTAGGGCGGTTTCCTGAGTTATCACTCAATGATGCGCGCGGTAAACAAAAGGAAATGGGAGAACTGCTACTACAGGGTATCGACCCTAAAGAGCAGTTAGAAAGCCAGCATAAAGCGCAACAGCTAGCCAAGCGTGAAGAAGCGCGCAAAGGCAGCATAAAGCAATTGTTTGAGGCTTACGTGTCACAGATGGAAAAAGACGGTAAGCGCACCCATAAAGCCGTACTCGCTTCACTAGAAAAAGAAGTCTATCCAGTCATTCCACCAGCCACCAAAGCGAAAGAAGTAACCACTCACGATTTAATGCTAGTGCTCGCAGCCATGATAAAGCGAGATGCGAAAACACAATCAAACCGAGTACGCAGCTATTTGATGGCAGCGTTTAACTATGGGCTAAAGCACGATAATGACCCAGCGAATTTTATTGATGAGGCTAAATTTGGCCTACTGCTTAACCCTGTAGCGGCTATCCCAAAACAAAAAGACGCTGAACGAGTGGGGGAGCACTATCTAAAAATGGGTGAGGTTATTGGCCTAATTGATGATCTCAACAATGAGTATGAGCGTTTTAAAATGGGCGATGCTATCCGCAATCTTATTTTGTTGTGTCTGTACACGGGTGGGCAGCGTCCGTATGAGTTGGCAGCGTCACGTTGGGAGGCTATCGACTGGCAGCAAAAGACACTATTGATAACATCGGATATATCGAAAAACAAACGGCCTCACCTGATACCGCTTACTGATAGTGCGCTGGTGGTACTGGAGAGGCAGCGACTCAACAATGACAGCGAATTTATATTCCCTCATCGATTCAATACCACCGATCACATACGCCTAGATTCGCTCTCACAAGGCATAGCACGTTACCGAGAGGCTAGCCCACATATAAAACCATTCACGCCCAGAGACTTACGAAGAACCTGTAAAACGCTTATGGGTGAGATAGGTATCTCCAAATCATTACGTGACCGCTTACAAAACCATGCGCTGAATGATGTATCAAGCAAACACTATGACCGATACGAATATTTACCAGAGAAGCGCATAGCGTTGGAATCGTGGGAGCAGAAGCTTAACTCACAACATGGAAGTAACGTTATATCATTGGAGGTAGGAAGATGAGTAAAGCTAAAGTAAGCAAGCGTAAAAATGGTTTGGATGGGGGGTTTATTACTACTGAGTTCGAACCATTAAAAAATGGAGTATCAGAATGGACTCTGTATGAAGAGCTAAATGATTTTAGAGAAATGGCAGCAGATATGCTGATGTATTATGACAAGCTTGATGATGAGCAGTGTCAGAGAGCAAAGCAGGGCGATCTCACAGATATATTAAAACTAAAATTTACAGATGATGACCCTAAAGTTTGTTCTTTTGCCAAGGCGATGCTTAATGGAATTCATTCAGTGGATTATATGTCTGGACTTGATAGCACTAGAACAGAGTTGTTGTATATAGCTAAGCTAGTGAATATTGCTTATTTCCTTGGCGTAGGACGCTACGAAGATCATATCGTTAAAGGTGTCGCAATTAGCAATGGAACAAGATCTGCAAACCAAATTAAAGCCAAAAGTGCTAATAATGCTAAAGAGATCGCTCAACTACTAGCAGATGAAGTTTGGAGTAAGTCCCCACACTTCACTAAAGAGCGGGTGGCAAAAAAGATACTAGATAAGTTACCACTTAAAGAAAATGGTGAGGCCTATAGCATCTCTCATGTAGCCAAAAGATTTATAAAAAAGCCAAAATAAGTTAGGACATACGCTCTGTTTGTCCTCTCATCTAAACCTAAACTACTTCTCGTTAGTTCAAATTACCTAACGGGAGGACATATGAACAACACACCAAACCAACCACAACAATTTGACCGCATTGTCCCAATGGCTGAGGTCGCAACAATTCTTAATAGAAGTCTGAAAACGATCTGGAAATGGCGAGTTAAAGATAAAATTTTGCCACCAGCTTGTATGGTTAACGGGCGAGCTATTGGCTATAGGGCTAGCACTCTAGAGCGTATCTTAGCGAGTCTTGAGGGGGATAAGTAATGAATATTTATCTATATGCCCCTAGTAATACCATTCCAGATTCGGGCACTGTACAGAGGGAAATTCTCGATTTGTTATGGTCTGTTGAGAAAGTGGACCGTCAATCATTGGTCGCTATTGATGATACCTTCAGAAGATATCTTCAAGAATTGGGTAATGAACGTTTCGGATACTGGCGTATTATCCGCTTGTACGAGAACGGCTCGCGAAGGATTACTCATGTAATGCTAGATAGACGTCACTTTGAAGGGCAAAAGCAAGATCAGGCGGTTAGAGCTGAACGCAGAAAGGAGCTCAAGATGAAAAGTTTACAGCAAGCAAAAAACGAAACTAAACGGCTTGGAAAAGCGAGCAAGGAGCTAGAGGAGGCTCTTGATTATTGGGATAGCCTCGCAAAGGAAGAGGGCCCAAACCTATAGGAGAAAGTAAAGGGCCGTCCTGAGTGTGCTAGTGGTGAGTTTGGCGACAGACCACCAGCAACCAAAGGATAAGCCATTCATAGAGGAAAAGCCACCCAGCAAAACGGTGGCTTTTTATTTGTCTTTAAATGAGAACTCATTTCTAGGTTTTGTTTTGTGTTTTTAGCAATAGACAGAGCGAGAGGCTTATAAATGTGCCTTTACTGCGCGGTTTTTACAGTGTGAGCAATTACTAACTCAATTCATGCCTAGAAAGGGGGTATTTAATAATATCTATAGGCTTGTATGAAATACTTAACGACGAATCGATTTGTCCAAGTGGATGGGGAAATCTGGGAAGTAAACACGGGGAACAGGCAGCAATACAAAATTTGCCCTAAACACATGAAGCAGATCATTAGGCAGTTAGCTGCTATGTGTTCACATCATAAGCGCGTCATGGTGGTATTTTTTGATTTGAAAGTATCGAGCTATACGGACGATAACAAATTGATGTCGGATTTTATTCGTGAAGTGAGAGCAATTACTCAAAGCGACAGATACCAAATGACCCGATTTGGCTATTGCTGGGCTAGGGAAATGGAGACAGCAAAGCAGCAGCACTATCACGTCGCGCTTTTTCTGGATGGAAAGCGAATTAGATACCCTCATAAAATACTAGGCCTTTTGTCGGACGCATGGCTAAAAATTGGCGGTGCTCACTTATACACACCTGAGAACTGTTACTACCACATTAAAGACAATGACTTTCAAGCCAAGCAACAGGCTATCTATCGACTTTCCTATCAAGCAAAAGCACGTGGTAAGGGCTATAGAGCTAAACAGGCTAAAGACTATGGTACAAGCCGTTTACGGAATAAAAACGGAAAGAGAGAGCTTTAAAGCGTCAATAATCAATTTTCGGAAGTCACGTGCCCCTTAATAACATGAATACGGGTTGTTTACGGGTTCTAAGCATTGTTTTAGGTTATCGGCAGTTCGAAAACCTGACAAAACCTGACATTTATACTTAAACCAGTGAGGGCCGCTTGTTGAGATTTGTCCACTTTTTCGAGTTTTTGGACGCATTAACGCGCGAAATAATTTGTCAGTGCTATTGATGGTTTTTGGACACGTTAAGAGTCTACTTTTTTACATGGCTAAATGACCAAGCAAAACACCCAATCCAAACGACTACTGTCCAGCCAAGAAGTAAGTTGATGATAAAAATAGGGGTCGAGTTGTGATGTTTGCGTCCTGCTGAAATCCAAGTGGGTAGTAAGTAAAGTGCGAGTAGAGCTATAAGTTGAATGAATCCCAAATCTTCCATAAAACACCTAACAGTTAACGATACAGTGTAATTACCATACATGTTTCATATCAACGTTAAAGGGACTTTCTTCGCGTTTTTCCAAACAACGTATCAAAAGGAGTGCTCTTTTTATGGACTCCAAAAACTCATAACATGGTTGAGTGCTATTACGAAGTGGCGGGAGTTTGGCAGGGTGATTTTTTCTAATGTCAGAATTGAGGGCTAGTTAGTCGTTACTTGACTAATTACTTGACTAAATTTTGATAGAAACAAAAAAGGGTTAGTAACCACTACGGCTCTAACCCTTATAGAATATGGTGGCCCCTCGCAGACTTGAACTGCGGACCAATCGATTATGAGTCGACTGCTCTAACCACTGAGCTAAGGGGCCTTAATAGGACAACGATTATAGGGGAAGCGTTGCAAGGTGTCTAGATACCAACTAGGGCAATTGCGCTTAGTTTTTATCCACTTAGAACAGTAGATAATAAAAAAGGTGACCTAAAGTCACCTTTTTTGATTTCTAAAAGCTTGTATGCGCTGCGATTATTCGTCTAGGAAGCTGCGCAGAGTCTCTGAGCGGCTTGGGTGGCGAAGTTTACGTAGTGCTTTTGCTTCGATCTGACGGATACGCTCACGAGTAACGTCGAACTGCTTACCAACTTCTTCTAGAGTATGGTCAGTGTTCATGTCAATACCAAAACGCATACGAAGTACTTTCGCTTCACGTGGCGTTAGACCTGCAAGCACGTCTTTTGTTGCCACCTTAAGGCTAGTTGCAGTTGCAGAATCTAGCGGAAGTTCTAGCGTTGTATCTTCGATAAAATCACCTAGATGCGAATCTTCGTCGTCACCGATTGGTGTCTCCATTGAGATAGGCTCTTTAGCGATTTTTAGAACTTTACGAATCTTGTCTTCTGGCATTTGCATGCGCTCTGCCAGTTCTTCCGGTAGTGGCTCGCGACCCATCTCTTGCAACATTTGACGAGAAATACGGTTTAGCTTGTTGATCGTTTCGATCATGTGTACCGGGATACGAATCGTACGTGCTTGGTCCGCGATTGAACGAGTGATTGCCTGACGGATCCACCACGTTGCGTAAGTCGAGAACTTGTAACCACGACGATATTCGAACTTATCTACCGCTTTCATCAGACCGATGTTACCTTCTTGGATCAGATCCAAGAACTGTAGGCCACGGTTGGTGTATTTCTTCGCGATAGAAATTACAAGACGCAAGTTCGCTTCAACCATCTCTTTCTTCGCACGGCGAGCTTTTGCTTCACCGATAGACATACGACGGCTGATGTCTTTAATGTTCTGTACGTTTAGAGAAGTCTCTTCTTCAATCATTTTTAGTTTAGCGATTGAACGACGGATTTCTTCTTCGTTACGTTTGATCTTTTCAGCGTATGGCTTGTCTGAAGCAAGAACTTCATCCAGCCAAGCTTCACTTGATTCATTACCAGTGAACAGCGCGATGAATGATTTCTTCGGCATTTTGCCGTATTCAACCACAGACTTCATGATCAGACGCTCTTGAGTACGAACGCGATCCATAGCAGTACGCAGTTCATTCACTAGGTGATCAAACTGTTTAGGCGTTAGACGAAACTCGCGGAATACGTCTAGCATCATTTCATTAGCAACGGTTGCTTTCGGGCTGTTATAGCCGTACTCGTTGATTGCTAATTGAAGATTTTGATAGGTGCTGCGTAGTTGGTTGAATTTCTCTAGCGCTAATTCAGGATCGATACCTACATCTTCTTCAGAATCATCTGAATCGTCATCGCTATCTTCGTCGTCATCAACGTCTTCATCGTCTTCTTCTTCTAACTGAGATTCAGTCAGTTCAGAACCGATGTGTGTTGCCGTTGGTGCAGCGGTGTCGTCAGCATCTGGATCTACAAAACCTGAAATTAGGTCTGTAAGACGTAGTTCTTCAGCTTGAACTTTGTCAAATTGCTCAAGAATGTACGGAATTGTGCCTGGGTATTCAGCAACAGACGATTGAACTTGGTTAATACCTTCTTCAATACGTTTTGCGATGTCGATTTCGCCTTCGCGAGTTAGAAGTTCGACAGTACCCATCTCACGCATGTACATACGTACTGGGTCTGTTGTACGACCAATCTCACTCTCTACGCTAGAAAGTGCAGCGGCTGCAGCTTCGGCTGCATCTTCATCGGTAATATTTGTGTCATCGTTCAGTGCTAAATCATCAGCATCAGGAGCAGTTTCTACTACCTTAATGCCCATGTCGTTGATCATCTGAATGATGTCTTCTACCTGTTCTGAATCTACGATTTCAGCAGGTAGGTGGTCATTTACTTCGGCGTAGGTCAGATAGCCTTGTTCCTTGCCTTTAATAACAAGTGACTTTAGCTGTGACTGCGGATTGTGATCCATAGACGGTATCCAACTTCGTAATCTGGTGAAGGAATCAGTATGCGAAATGCAAACCACTTACTATAACAAATTAAATCGTTGCTGACTAATTAAACAGGGTTACGCTTTTAAATCTAGCATAAGTGCTAGCAGCTCCCTTTTCTCTTCGGCTGATAAACCGACACTTCTTGCTTTGGCCTGCAGGTTTTCAATTTGTTTTTCTACGCACTGGGCAATAATTTTATCCAGTGAGTCTAAAAAGATTTCTTCTTGGTTGTCCTCATCGAGTGGAATGTCCCAACTCGCGAGACGAGACAGAAGGGTCTCATTTTGGCTGTTTCGCCAATGCTCTAATAATTGGCCTGTGTTGATATGGGGATGCGCTTGGCATTTATCAAGTACATCAACAAATAAACTTAGACCAGGAATGGGCAAATCTCTAACGCTAGTTAGATCTGGCACCATACTTACGTATTGTGGGTTTTGAATCAGTAACGCGATCACTTCTCGCATCGGCGTTCGCTTGATTTCTTTATGAGGTTGAGGCCTTTTATCCTCTTTACCTTGTTTTGAAATTAGCTGCTGTAGTTGGCGTTCATCAACCAAACCCAAACGGCGGCCAAGCAATTCTCTCAAGTATAGTCTTAAAGTGCCGCCAGGGACTTTATCAATGAGAGGAACCGCAAGAGTACTCAGTTTTGCCATGCCTTCTTTCGTGCTCATATCGACCTGCTGAGTCAATGAGCTGAACATGAATTCAGACAAGGGCATCGCATTAGACACTTGCTGCTCAAATGCTTGTTTTCCGTTTTGTCGGATATAAGAGTCGGGATCTTCTCCATCCGGCAAAAACATGAATTTTAACTGGCGACCATCCGTTAGGTAAGGCAATGCATTTTCCATGGCACGCCACGCGGCTTCACGGCCTGCGCGGTCACCGTCATAACAACACACGACGGTGCTTGTTTGCCTGAATAACACTTGCAAGTGATCGCCCGTTGTCGAGGTTCCCAATGAGGCAACGGAATAATCTACGCCATATTGAGCAAGCGCGACAACATCCATATAGCCTTCAACCACTAAAATTTGTGGTGGCTCACGGTACGCTTGTAGTACTTCATAAAGGCCATACAACTCTTTACCTTTATGAAATATCGGGGTTTCGGGTGAGTTGAGATATTTTGGTGTCCCATCACCTAATACTCGACCACCAAAGCCTATTACTCGACCGCGTCTGTCTCGAATAGGAAACATCACTCGACCACGGAATCGGTCGTAGCGGTTGCCTTTATCGTTTTCAATCAACATGCCGCCAGTGACGAGCATGTCTTGGTTTTCTTTATTCTGGCCAAAGTTCTTACGAACTAAATCCCATTCATCAGCCACATAGCCGATGCCAAACTTCTGGACGATTTCACCAGACAGGCCGCGATCTTTTAGATACTCAATCGCCACCTTACTTGCTGGCTGTTTGAGTTGGTTACGATAAAATTGAGCAATGCTGCCCATTAAGTCGTATAGGTTACGTTTTTCACTGCTGCTTGCTTGTGGGCCTGACTGAAACGAACCATTACCGCCGCTACGTTGTTCGCGAGGAACATCTAAACCCAAGTATGAAGCGAGTTCTTCAATGGCTTCGACGAATTCTAGTCGGTCGAATTCCATCAAAAAATCGATGGCATTTCCATGCGCGCCACAACCAAAACAATGGTAGAACTGCTTTTCTTGACTGACACTGAATGAGGGTGTCTTTTCGTTGTGGAACGGGCAGCATGCGCCGTAGTTTTTGCCTTTTTTCTTAAGTTTCACACGTGCGTCGATGATATCGACAATATCAAGTCGAGCTAGAAGGTCATCGATAAAACTGCGAGGGATGTGTCCAGCCATAAAACCTAACAAAAAAAGAAGATGATGAGTGGAGTGAATGCCTTAAAAGAATGAGCGTATTGCCCATTGATTTCATTCCATCCATCCAGATACAAACAAGCCGTGCGCTCCAAAGGATAGCACGGCTTGCTGCAATTGGGTGGGGTACCTTAAGCCAATTTAGCGCGAACTAAACCGCTTACTTTACCCATATCTGCACGCCCTTGAATTTGCGGTTTCAGAACGCCCATTACTTTGCCCATGTCTTGCATGCCAGCTGCGCCAGATTCAGCAATCGCGTTCTCGATGAGAGCCGCTACTTCTTCGTCTGTCAGTGGTTGAGGCATAAAGTCCTCAAGAACGGTAATTTCTGCTTGTTCCGCATCAGCAAGATCTTGACGACCCGCTGCTTCAAACTGCGCTACAGAGTCGCGACGTTGTTTAACCATCTTGGTCAATACTGCAAGAATGTCGTCATCGTTCAGAGTAATCTGTTCGTCAACTTCACGTTGCTTGATTGCTGATAGGGCTAAACGAATAGTACCAAGGCGCAATTTGTCCTTGGCTTTCATCGCTAATTTTTGCTCTTCTTTGAGTTGATCAATCAGAGCCATAACTAAATTCCTTTTGGAGCTCAGTTATTAGTACAGGCGAACGCGACGAGCGTTTTCGCGAGCTAGCTTCTTAGCGTGACGCTTTTGAGCTGCTGCTTTAGCGCGTTTGCGAACTGTAGTTGGTTTTTCGTAGTGCTCACGACGACGCACTTCAGAAAGGATACCTGCTTTTTCGCAAGAGCGCTTAAAACGACGTAGAGCAACGTCGAACGGTTCGTTTTCACGTACTTTAACTACTGGCATATGCCTTTCACCTCAGGGGTTATTCGTTAACGCTGGTATTCAACAGACCAAATCACAATTGTTAGGTCTCTTACCAGCTTGATCAAAAATGGTGCGGAATTTTAATCCGATCACAACTACTTTGTAAAGCCTTTTGTCGATTATTGTCTGTACAAAATTTGTTTGCAGCACCAAGGCGAGGTAATATGACGCCCAAATTTCCTCTATACAGAAAGCATACTGAGAAAACCATGCGCATTATTGGTATTGAAACCTCTTGTGACGAGACTGGCATCGCAATTTATGACGATGAAAACGGTCTCTTGTCACACAAGCTATACAGCCAAGTAAAACTGCACGCAGATTACGGCGGTGTGGTGCCTGAGTTGGCTTCACGTGACCACGTAAAGAAAACCATTCCTCTTATTAAAGAGGCACTAAGAGAAGCGAACTTAACTTCAAAAGACATCGATGGTGTCGCGTATACCGCGGGGCCTGGTCTTGTTGGGGCGCTATTAGTGGGTGCGACTATCGGTCGCAGTATTGCTTATGCTTGGGGAGTGCCAGCGGTACCTGTTCATCATATGGAAGGTCACCTATTGGCCCCAATGTTGGAAGATAACCCTCCACCGTTCCCGTTTGTGGCGGTATTAGTATCGGGCGGTCACTCTATGATGGTGGAGGTGAGAGGCATCGGTGAGTACAAAATTCTAGGTGAGTCGATTGATGATGCGGCGGGCGAAGCGTTTGATAAAACAGCGAAGCTAATGGGTTTGGATTACCCAGGCGGTCCACTATTATCTAAACTGGCGGAAAAAGGTACACCGGGCCGCTTTAAGTTCCCGCGCCCAATGACGAATGTGCCAGGTTTGGACATGAGTTTCTCTGGTCTAAAAACCTTTACGGCTAACACGATTGCTGCAAACGGTGATGACGAGCAAACCCGCGCGGACATCGCATTGGCATTTGAAGAGGCTGTGTGTGCTACGTTGGCTATTAAATGTAAGCGCGCGCTTGAGCAAACAGGCATGAAACGCATTGTTATTGCTGGTGGTGTGAGTGCTAACCGTCGTTTGCGAGCTGAGTTAGAGAAGTTAGCGAAGAAAGTTGGCGGCGAAGTTTACTACCCACGTACTGAGTTCTGTACAGATAACGGTGCGATGATCGCTTACGCAGGCATGCAGCGCTTGAAGAATGGCGAAGTGGCTGACATGTCAGTAGAGGCTCGTCCACGTTGGCCAATTGATCAACTAACACCTGTCGCTTAGTCAAATTTATGCGGTAGGTTTGAAACCGGTTCTGTGTAATAAAGGTCTCTGCTCCTCAGAGGCCTTTATTTTTAATTATTCAATGAACCGCCTCGTTTTACATTCTGACTGATGCGAGCAGTTCGCTATTGTTTCAGTGCTAGGATGACGTGGAAGAATAAGAAATGGATATAACAATGAATAAGTTTGAAATTGAAGGTCAGCAACTTGCTTATCTAGATAAAGGTGAGGGCCCTGTGCTTCTATTTGGTCATAGTTACCTTTGGGATAGCCAAATGTGGGCGCCACAAGTTGAGGTTTTAAGCCAGTCATTCCGTTGTATTGTGCCAGATCTTTGGGCACATGGTGAATCGGACGCTGCACCTGCATCGACACAGTCATTGGCCGACTATACACAACATATGTTGGCATTGATGGATCATTTAGATATCGAAGAGTTCTCGATAGTGGGCTTATCTGTTGGCGGCATGTGGGGAGCTGAGCTAACGGCTCAAGCGCCGCAACGTGTTAAGTCACTGGTATTGATGGATACCTTCATTGGCTGGGAGCCAGAAGTTACGTATAAAAAGTATTTTGCAATGCTTGATACCATCAGCCAAGTCCAAGCAGTGCCTGCGCCAATTATTGAAGCCGTTGTGCCGCTGTTCTTTGCCAACAACGTCAATCAGGATAACCCTAAACTTGTCGCTTCATTCAAACGCAGTTTAGAAGAGCTGAACGGTGAGCGTGCGGTGGAAGTAGCTCGCATGGGGCGCATGGTGTTTGGTCGCCGTGATGTGATTGAAGATTCGGAAAAATTCGCTCTGCCGACGTTAATTGCGGTGGGCTGTGAAGATAAGCCTCGCCCGGTTTTCGAATCGTATTTAATGAAAGACTGTATCACGGGCAGTGAGTTGGTAGAAATTCCGCAAGCGGGACACATCAGTTGTTTAGAACAGCCGGAGTTCGTCAACCAAATGTTGTTGAACTTCCTGAATCGAGTTCATGCGTAACCAATGCATCCCTCTTTAAACGAAAAACTCGGCATTAAGCCGAGTTTTTTTGTGTCAGTTTCTTCTCGCCGATTTTTGGCTCGTCGCCAGACAAAAGCCGACGAATATTTTGATGATGCTTAAATACGATTAAGCAGCACAGCATAGCAACAGGTAACGTGTATTGCGGTTTAAACATCCAAGTATAAAACGGAGTGACCAAAACCGTGACGAGAGCCGCTAAGGATGAATAGCGGAATAGCGCGGCTACTGACAGCCAAGTTAACATTACCAATCCTGTTAAGTCCAAACCAATCGGAGCGATAGCGCCAAGCGCGGTCGCGACACCTTTTCCGCCTTTAAAGTGGAAAAAGATGGGGTACATGTGGCCAAGACAGGCAGCAATGGCGATGACACCAAGAATGATAGGGTCGATACCAAGAAAGTATCCGCCCCACACGGGGATAGTGCCTTTGAGCATATCGCACAACAAGACTGAAACAGCGGCTCCTCGTCCGCCAATACGCAATACGTTCGTTGCTCCAGGATTGTTAGATCCCACACTGCGTGGGTCTGGCAGTTTTAAGAGTCGACAGATCAAAACCGCACTGGAAACCGAACCTAATAAATAGGCGGCCATTGTCATTATCAGTGCCAGTGCGTCCATAGAAGTCCTTGATGGATTGGAATTTAATGCTCGGTTCCCGCGTAGTTGCTATCATACCCCGAATTTACATAATGCAGAAATCCTCACTGTGATAGAGCTTGCATTATGTGATTTCTTGTATATAAAGATGCTTTCGCAGTTTATACCTAAGTAACATTGTGATGACCAAAGTAAATGTTACTTAGGTATAGAATACTACGATCAAATTACCCCTCACGGGTATCCGACCTCTGTAATAGAAGGACATAAGATGGCTCTGGATAAAGTTTTTATTGAACAGTTAGAAGTAATCACCACCATTGGCGTGTACGACTGGGAACAACAAATCAAACAAAAGTTGGTTCTAGATATTGAAATGGCACACGATAATAAACCTGCGGGCAAAAGTGATGATGTGCAAGATGCACTGGATTATTCGCAGGTGAGTGAGGCGGTACTTAACCACATTGAAAATGGTCGTTTCTTACTGGTCGAGCGCGTGGCTGAAGAAGTAGCAGAGCTTATCATGCAGCGTTTCTCTGTGCCTTGGGTGAAAATCCGCCTAGCGAAGCCTGGCGCCGTGCCGCAAGCACGTGCTGTTGGTGTGGTGATTGAGCGAGGCCGAGCATGATCACCACCTATATCGGTGTTGGGACGAACGTAGAAAGAGAGCAACATGTGCTTGCTGCGTATCAGGAGCTGCAACGGCTTGGAGAAAATCTCCTCGTATCACCGATATATGAATGCGAACCTATTGGTTTTAGCAGCAAGAATTTCTACAACTTTGTCGTTGCAATGCGTACCGAGTTGTCATTAGAAGAGTTGAGCCATCAACTACGCGAGATTGAATTTAAGTGGGGACGCGAAGAAAACGCGCAAAAGTATCAGGATCGAACACTGGATCTCGATATAGTGTTGTTCGGTGAGCGCGTCTCCAAGAAAAAACCTGAGCTACCTCGCAGTGATATCTACAAATATCCTTTTGTCACAAAGCCGCTGTATGATCTCGAACCGCAATTAGTGATCCCAGGCGATGGACGCACAGTCGCAGACATTTGGCATGCTATGCAGCCAGTCGATTCGCTCAAACCCGTTTCCTTTCATTTTTAATTTGAGTTGTTTACATGAGTTATTTTGAAGCCTTTATTTTGGCTCTGATTCAGGGGCTGACAGAGTTTTTGCCTATTTCAAGCTCTGCCCATTTGATCCTGCCTTCCGCTATTTTAGGATGGGAAGACCAAGGTCTAGCCTTTGATGTTGCTGTTCACGTCGGTACATTAATGGCTGTCGTGATCTATTTTCGTCATGAAGTAATCACTTTGTTTCAAGCGTTATTTGCTTCGATCTTTAAAGGAGATCGCAGTAAAGAAGCTAAATTGGCTTGGATGATCGTGATTGCGACGATTCCAGCTTGTGTGTTCGGCTTATTGATGAAAGACATCATTGAAGTGTATCTACGTAGCGCTTACGTCATCGCGACTACTACGATCGTATTTGGCCTGTTGCTATGGTGGGTAGACAAAAACGCTAAACTCGTTGCCGATGAATACCAAACGGGTTGGAAGAAAGCTGTATTTATCGGTATTGCTCAAGCCTTAGCGATGATTCCTGGAACTTCACGTTCAGGGGCGACCATCACAGCAGCGCTTTACCTTGGCTTTACTCGAGAAGCGGCTGCCCGATTTTCGTTTTTAATGTCGATCCCAATCATTACATTAGCTGGTAGCTACTTAGGCATGAAGTTAGTGACCAGTGGTGAACCTGTCCATGTTGGTTTCTTAATGACTGGCATTATCACATCGTTTATCAGTGCGTACATCTGTATCCACTTCTTCTTGAAGATGATTTCACGAATGGGCATGACACCGTTTGTGATTTACCGTCTCATTTTGGGCGTCGGTTTGTTCGCTTTTCTATTAAGTGCATAATTGATGTTAACGAAAAACGCCCGCGAAATCCGCGGGCGTTTTTGTTTGTTCGTTACTTCTTAAGTGCTGCTTTCACTGCTTCAATACGTCGTTTTTCTTGCTCGTCACGAATCGCAGGGCCTTTAAAGCCCTCTTTGATAATGGCTTGAACGTCAACTGCCGCTGCTGCTTGGTAGGCTTGCCTAAAAATATCCGCCTGTGGATATGGTTGCGTTTCCAGTCCTTTACGACCAGCGTGATCCGCTTGGCAGCAAAGCAAGATATCTTGCAGACGTTCGGACTTACGCCACACATCAAGTTTATTGAGTATTTTAATTATGGTTTGTGGTTTAAGTTCAGCCGCGCGATGAATATTGGAGTGCTGTTCGCACACCATCAAGGCTAAATCACGAAACTCATTTGGTACCCGGACACGTTCGCACAGCTTTTTGATCAGTTTTAATCCTGTATGGCAATGCATTTTGTGGCTTGGCCATTCGCTCTCTGGCGTCACGCCCTTACCCAAGTCATGCACTTGGGCGGCAAACCTGACGGGGAGTGATTTACTCAATTTTGCGGCTTGCTCTGCCACCATCAAAGTATGGATGCCAGTATCGATTTCTGGATGCCACTTCTCAGGTTGAGGTACGCCAAATAGTGCATCAATTTCAGGTAACACCACGGTTAATGCACCACAGTCTCGTAGAACCGATAAGAAAATATCAGGGCGAGGAGTAGAGAGAGATTTATGCCATTCTTGCCAAACACGCTCGGGAGTCAGTGTGCTCAGCTCTCCGGACTCTGCCATGTGACGCATTAACCGCATGGTTTCGTCGGCAACCGTAAAGTTTAGATCAGCAAGCTTCGCTGCGAAGCGAGCGACACGTAAAACGCGTAGAGGGTCTTCAATAAAGGCGTCTGATACATGGCGTAGCAGTTTATCGTTGAGATCTTGCTGGCCACCATATGGGTCATGGATCGTGCCATCACTCTCCATTGCCATCGCGTTAATGGTTAAATCACGACGTATCAAATCTTCTTCTAAGGTGACGTTTTGATCGAAGAAACATTCAAAACCAGTGTAACCAGAACCTGACTTTCTCTCTGTTCGTGCAAGGGCATATTCTTCTTTACTTTTGGGATGCAGAAATACAGGAAAGTCTTTACCAACGGCGGTGTATCCTTGGGACAGCATCATCTCGGGCGTCGCGCCTACGACCACCCAGTCGTTGTCATAACTATCAATTCCGAGCAATTTATCTCGAACTGCGCCACCTACTAAATAAACTTGCACGAATTACCTCTTAATTTATGGATATGCCGTTGGACATTGTAGCAAGCAATGGTACTTTTCTTTACTCCTAAGAATAGAAGAAGAGCGTTTATACCATGTCTGACTATTCCCAGGTGGTTTTTTAGCTGGAGAGCCTAATGTATAAGGACTTTTTTGGGTTTGTCGAACAACCATTTTCGATTGTTCCAAACTCACGTTATTTGTATTTGAGCCAACGTCACAAAGAGGCAATCACACATCTCCAAGCTGGGCTAGGCGATGGCGGTGGCTTTGCTATGCTTACTGGCGAAGTAGGTACAGGCAAAACGACTGTCGCAAAAGCGATGCTGGCGAATTTGGGTGATAACACCAAAGCGGGTCTTATCCTCAATCCCACGTTTTCGAGTAGAGATTTGCTCGAAGCCATTTGTGATGAGTTCAAAATCACCTATCCGCCAGACGCAAACCTCAAACAGCTAAACCAGGTTATCCATCAATATTTGCTGCGTAATTATCGTTCAGGCTGGCAGACATTGCTGGTCATTGATGAGGCTCAACACCTTGCTGCCGACGTTCTAGAGCAGTTGCGCTTGTTGACCAACTTGGAAACCGATACCAGAAAACTGCTCAAAGTGTTGTTGGTCGGGCAGCCTGAATTGCAGCGGTTATTACAAACAACACAACTACGCCAACTTGCCCAGCGTATTACTGGGCGTTATCACCTGTTGCCGTTGGATGAAAAAGAGACAGAAGATTACATCGCATTTCGACTACATACAGCAGGTGGCAACCAGCAACTGTTTAATCGTGCTTCTTGTAAACTTATAGCCAAATACAGTCACGGTATACCGCGGCTCATCAACCTTATCTGTGACAAATCCCTCAACATTAGTTATCACCAGGGTAATGTGGTTGTGGATAAGCAAACCGTTCAGCAGGCCTGTGAAGAGGTGATGCAGTTTCAGGCAGATATTTATCAGCAAGATAAAAAAGAGCGCCGGACTTTCCGTTGGCCTGCTTGGGGCTCTGTCACGGTAGGCCTTATTGCTGCATTAAGTACGGGGTGGGCGGTCGTGAATTATATGCCAGCTCAAGCGACGTCAGTGTTGACACAAGTGACGGAGCCAAGAGTAGAGCCAACACCAACCGTCGTCAGCCAACAGTTAACGGATGAGCAGCGTGATTTATTGTTAACACAAAAACAGTCGAACCTCGCTGTAAATGATTTGTATCGTTTGTGGGGGTATCAAGCATCGGTTCGCGATAATCTTTGTTTGTCAGAACCGCAGTCGACTATGCGTTGTGAGCGTAAAATGGCGACTTGGCCGCTGTTGATGCAACAAAATCGCCCTGTGATCTTGGAGTTGAATTATCAAGGTGATGTTGGGTATGTCATTCTATATGCCGTCGGTAATGATCAAGCTGAAGTGCTCAATGGTAAGCAGCGTCTCCGTCTGCCAGTTTCGTGGCTAAAGCCGTTGTGGCAGGGCAATATTATCGAACTGTGGCATGCTCCGCTGAATGAAACATT
Organism: Vibrio sp. Vb1574; assembly: GCF_033338675.1. Taxonomy (NCBI): domain Bacteria; kingdom Pseudomonadati; phylum Pseudomonadota; class Gammaproteobacteria; order Vibrionales; family Vibrionaceae; genus Vibrio; species Vibrio sp. Vb1574. Next base: position 12,883 of record NZ_JAWOTC010000028.1, on the reverse strand, counting down.
ACGTTTAGACATGGAAGGCCCTGCGATTGAAGTATTAGACCGATTATTAGCAGAAGCGGTGAGTGAGCCACTGCTTGAAACGTCTATTTTTGATGGTGCGATGAAAGAGCGAGTCGAGTTATTTCAACGTTGGCAAGGAATTGGTGTCGATGGTATTGCAGGTAAGCGAACGCTAGACCGACTTCAGCAAAATGTTCAGCCAGATGCGCCTCAACTGGCGAGAATCGAGAAGGAGGACGCATAATGTCAGCTGTGAAACATATAGGTCTGTTCTTGCTGCCAATCACTGCTTCTGCTATCGGAGTCGCTTGGTACTTAGATCTCTTTGCACCGAGTGCTGAAGTAGATACAACGTCCCCGATAGAAAAGGTCGAAGTGGTATCACCTTTCAAAGTATTAGACTATCCAGAGAACACCCAGTTGGCCCAATTGCCAAGAGAGTGGCCAAGTGCAGAGCTATCGCGTGATTTTGGTACATTTACCACCCCCGATGAATACACGAGCCATACACCAAGCAGAGATGAAACACGCAACTCAGCATCAACCCAAGCGACTTCTGCTGCTGAAGAGGACCTCGGGTTGTCTTTGGATGATCTGGATTTATCCTCATTATCTCCTGATTTAGCTAGGAAGGTCGAAAATGCCTTATCCCGAGATGATGACAACTCTTCATCACAAACGGCACGCGTGAACGATTTAGAGCGCAACGCTCACCAGTGGCAAGGGCGTCTACCTGCGCTTAATTTGCAAACCCATATGTACGCTAGTGATGAAAAACGCCGTTGGGTGAAAATTAACAATGTTGAGTATCATCAAGGGGATGTCGTTGATGATCAGGTCACTCTAAGAGAAATACAACCGCAAGCTGTGATTGTTGAGTTCCAAGGTGAGCAAATTCGTATACCAGCGTTGTATGAGTGGAAAGGGTAACTCTTGTAGAAACACATCAAGCCAGCGAAATCATATCGCTGGCTTTTTATTTTTCAGAGCATCTTTTGCATCTATTCTGGTGATGATTTTTAGATACTCAAACAAGCAAAATATAGCTTTTCTCAGTCGTTTAAATAGCACCAATATCATTCATCTATTGATAGCGCGATTCCAGTCAGCGTTGTGTAAAAAGACACCATCTTCACGAACTTCGGAGTAATGACTTGGTCCACGTTAGACCCCATCACATAATAGGAGTCTAAACAGAGACACATGCGTATTCTGATTTTTTCTTTAAGCATTGTTGCATCGACAAGCTATGCAGCAAAGCCAGACCCATTCCCAGTTACACCAGATAGTCGCGGGCAAGATTTCATGGTCAGTGCGACGAATCCTTACGTGAGCAGTACCGGTTACTCAATATTGAAAGAAGGCGGTAACGCTGTTGATGCTATGGTCGCGATGCAGATGGTGATGTCTGTCGTTGAGCCAGATATGACCGGAATTGGCGGCGGGACTTTCGCGCTGTTTTATCAACATGACGAGAAAAAATTTCTGGCCCTTGATGGTCGAGATGAAGCGCCCTCTAGCGCGAACCCTGAAATGTTTGTTGAGAATGGGGAAGTACTCAGTCGCAACGAAATATTAGGCCCTCGTTCTGTTGCGGTTCCGGGCACGTTGCGGTTGCTTTACACCACTCATGAACAATACGGCAAGTTGCCATGGGCAGAGCTGATTAAGCCGGCAATTACATTGGCGAGCAATGGGTACGCGATGAACAGCTACACCTACGACATCGTAGTAAGAGAGCAAAGCCGACTTGAGCAAGATCCGGAAGTGAAAGCCTTGTATTGGCAAGGGGACGATATTAAGCCGACGGGAACCTTGATGAAGAACCCTAAGATGGCTGAGACGCTGAGGAAGATCGCGCAACAAGGCGATCGTTACCTTTATGGTGGTGAGCTTGGTCAGCACATCGTAGAGACGGTTAATAGTCGTATTGACGACCAACACGAGAAGTTGTCTTTAGAAGATTTTAAACATTACCAAGTGAAGCAGCGTGACATCATTGAGAGCGACTACCGTGGGAATAAAATCGTCTCTTTTGGTTACCCAGCTTCGGGCGGTGTGATGGTCGCTCAGAGTCTTGAACTGCTTGCACCCTATGACATTGCCCATATGGCGAAAACGGATGTGGAACCTTGGCGTCTCATGACTGAAGCGATGCGAATTGCAAAAGCCGATCGTATTGCGTATGCCGGAGATCCGGATTATGTGGAAGCGCCAGTTGAACAGTTGTTGTCTAAAGCCTATCTAGATCAGAGACGTGATTTAATCCCTGACAATGGCACTTCAAAAGAGGATCCAAAAGCAGGACAGATGACGCAAACTCAGTATGCGCAATATCAAGGCTTCGAGAGCAAAGATACAGGGCATATTTCTATCGTCGATAGAGACGGAAATGCAATAGCGATGACTAGTACGGTAGGAACGGGTATGGGCTCGGGTGTCATGGTCGATGGCGTTATCTTGAACGCGCAGATGGCTAACTTCTCACCTCTGCCAACGGTTAACGGCAAACCTACGCAAAACTCAATTGAAGCGGGCAAGCGTCCACGTTCGGCTATTACGCCATTAATGGTGATGGACAGTGATGATAATTTGCGTTTGGTGGTTGGGTCACCAGGTAGTTCACAAATCCCGGGGTATGTACTCAAAACCGTGGTTGGGGTGCTGGATTGGAACTTATCAGCGCAAGAGGCTATTGACTTACCAAACATCCAGTATGGCACTAAGATAGACCGCACCAAGTCTTATGACCCGACTGGTTTGCTGGTGGAAAAGAAAACGTTCGCAGAAATGTTGGTGCCTGAGTTTATGGAGCTTGGCTACCCAGTGCACGTTATTCCAGTGGTAAGCGGTTTGAATGCAATTGAGCTAAAAGATGGCAAGCTTTATGGCGCAACGGATCGTCGTCGAGCCTCTAGTTCAATGGGGGAGTAGTACTCACTTCTATCAAACGAAGCAAACTAAAAAGCCAGTCAATATCGACTGGCTTTTGCGTTCTTTTTAAAGATAAAAGCGTAAGGGTTTATGCCCAACCCGCAGGAGAGCGCTTTCTACGAGGCATGACATGCGGAAGAATCAAACCAAATAGTAAACCTAAACCTGCGACACCGCCGCCATAAGTGAAGTACTTAAGCAGCATGTCATCTTTTTGTGTATCCAGTTTTGCGCGTAGCTCGCGGTTTTCTGTTTCAACAGAAGTAAGCTGATCACTGATCTCAGAGTATTTATTTTCTAGATCTGAAATTTGTTGGTTACGTGTTTCGAGAGAGGTAACAAGACCGGCTTTCTCTGCATCAGAAGTTTGACGAGCATTAGCAAGCTGCTCTTTTACTTCGGCTAGCTCTTTCTCAATGCGAGGAAGGCGAATTGCCATGCTCTCTTGGTTTGTCACAAACTTGCTTTGTACCCAACCAGTGCGACCACGGTCATCACGAACTTGCGTATAGCCAGTATCTCGGTTGGTTTTAATCAGTTGTACTTTAGAACCGGCGTTAACACTACCGATAATACGGTAGGTGTTATTTGGACCTGAGTGCATAAAAGTGAAGAGGTCATCAGAAATATAACGGTCTGCTGCTAGGGCCGCTGGCGCTGCTAGCAAAGTAAACAAAACCGTGATGATTAGTTTTTTCACAGTAAATCCCTTAACGATTTTTCTTGGAGACAGCGTTGGCACCGAATGATTGGAGCCGGAAATAGACGAATAGTATGCAGTTTCAAACCTCGGTGCAACAAAGAAGGGAGGCAAAGCCTCCCTTTCTGTGCGTTTGAGTCAATAATGACAAAGCGCTTACATTCTATTGACGAGTGTCTTAAGCGAACATCGCTTGAAGTCCGTAGAAGAATACTACGGCCAATAACGCACCCGCTGGTAGTGTAACGATCCATGATGCCACGATGTTACGAACTACGCCTAGGTTCAGTGCTGCGATACCACGAGCAAAGCCAACACCGAGAACCGCACCAACCAATGTTTGAGTGGTTGAAATTGGCAGGCCTGTACCAGACGCTAGAACTACCGTACATGCTGTTGCTAGCTGTGCTGCAAAACCGCGGCTAGGCGTTAGCTCAGTGATGCCTGTACCAACGGTTGCCATTACTTTGTGACCCAGTGTTGCAAGACCGACCACGATACCAATACCACCAAGAGGTAGAATCCACCAAGCGATGGCGCTTTTCGTGCTGATTTCGCCCATGTGTTCAACAGTCGATACGACAGCAGACAGTGGACCAATGGCGTTTGCAACGTCGTTTGAACCGTGTGCAAATGCCATCGCACAAGCGGTGATAACCATCAGAACGCTGAAGATACCTTCCACGCCAGAAAAGCTGCGGTCCTCTTCGCGATTAGCGAATTTTTTCTGGATGTATACGTAGCCGCCAATCATCACAAGTGCTGAAACTGCTGCTGCCCACATCCAGGCTTCACCATTGGTCAGGTGAAGACCAACGTGTTTTAGACCTTTTTTGATGGTTACAAGTGCAATCACCATTGTTGTGATGAACATGTAAACAGGTACAAAACGTTTCGCGTTAAACAGAGGGTTCTCAGTATCAAAAATCAGGCGCTGTGCGCTGACAAAGATAACGTAAGCAAAGAAACCTGAAATCACTGGCGTAATAATCCAGCTACCAACAATGCCTTGAACGCTGCCCCAGTCAACCGCTTCAGTACCTACTGATACGCATGCAAAACCAATGATTGCACCGATGATTGAGTGAGTCGTTGATACTGGCCAGCCCATGTAAGAAGCAAGAAGCAGCCATGTACCTGCTGCTAAAAGCGCAGACATCATGCCGTAGACAAGAACATCTGGTTGACTAGCAAATAAAGAAGTTTCGATTACACCTTTACGGATAGTGTCGGTTACTTCACCGCCTGCAAGGTAAGCACCTGCAAATTCGAAGATCATCGCAATGATGATAGCTTGTTTTACAGTTAGCGCTTTTGAACCTACAGATGTACCCATCGCATTAGCAACGTCGTTCGCGCCAATACCAATCGCCATCATGAAACCAAAAATCGCTGCAACAATAATCAGGACAGTGCCGTAGTTCGCAAGGATATCCATCGTAATACCTAGTTGTTTTATAACAAGCGGAACAAAATTTTACGCGCGCCAAACCATAAGACGATGAAAATAGTCATCGTCCCTATGACACGTGTTAATTATGCTCTTCGTTATGTCGTTAACTTTATGTTTTAAGATCGAGATAGCATGACTTCCAAACGAGCACCTACGCGCTGCGCTTGGTCGGCAATACCACCTACCCATTCAAGAATCTTGTACAGGAACATGACATCGATAGGGTTCATGTCAGCTTCAATCACCATCAACTGTTGGCGAAGTTCAATCTGCATGGCATCGGTATCATCTTCGATAACGTCTAATTGATGAATCATTTCAGCGACGAGCGTCACTTCACGGCCTTTGAAGCCGGTTTCTAGCAATTCATCAAGTTCATTGATTACCTTTTGCGCCTGATCGGCAGCATCAAGACAACGTTGAACGTAAGCGAGGAAGTTTGGTTGGAGAGCCTCAGGGATGACAAGTTGACGACCATATACACGGCCAGCAATGTCTTTTGCCAGGTTTGCAAGTTTGTCCTGTTGAGTCAAAAGCTCAAGCATGTCAGTACGGTCGACTGGCATGAACAAACCGCGAGGCAGTTTTAGACGGATTTCACGTTTCAGCACATCCGCTTCTTTCTCTAGGTGAGAAATTTGTGCACGGATTTCTGCTGCTTTTTCCCAATCACCCTTTGAAGATACTTCAAAGAATTTCACCAAGTGTGAACAACATTCGTTGACACACACAACGTGGCGTTGCAAAGGCTTAATTGGGGACTTTGCAAATAACCCCATAATTGTATTTACTGGCATGGTCATTCAACCTAATAACTATAACCTTAAAAAAACATACACCATTTCTGAGTGCTTGGCGAAATGTTGAACGATGGCTATAAAGGCGCGCATGGTAACGCATTAAATCGCTCATTAAAACTGTTTTAGATCATCAATCCGGCGATATTTCTCTCTTGCCGTGTGAGAAATTACGCAATATCCTGTTTCTATCTGCTTTGAAAGGTATAGCTATGGAAACCGAAATAGAACTGAAGTTTTTTGTTTCTCCTGAATTTTCAGAAACTTTAAAAGAAAAAATTTCTGAGACAAAAGTACTTCAGCATAGTTGTCGTGACTTGGGTAACACCTATTTTGATACTGCCGATAAATGGCTTCGAAAGCACGACATTGGTTTAAGAATTCGCCGTTTTGATGATGTATTCGTCCAAACCGTAAAGACAGCAGGACGCGTCGTCGCAGGCTTACATCAAAGACCAGAATACAATGCTGAGCACACTAGCGACGAGCCTAATCTGTCGCTTCATCCTCTAGATATTTGGCCTCCAGGTAAAGATGCAGAAACGCTGCAATCCGAGCTTATGCCATTATTCTCGACCAACTTCACACGTGAACAATGGCTGATTGGCATGCCCGATGGCAGTCAGATTGAAGTTGCCTTTGACCAAGGCTTAGTTGTAGCCAAAGGTGAAGACGAAGAAGAGAAGCAAGAGCCGATTTGCGAAGTTGAACTGGAACTTAAGTCAGGCCAAACCGAAGCTTTATTCACGCTGGCACGCAGCTTTTGCGAGCAAGGCGGTATGCGTTTGGGTAACTTGAGCAAAGCGGCGAAAGGTTATCGACTTGCAAGCGGTTATGCGGGTGATGAAGTAAAATCATTGGCACTTGTGGACAGTAGTCCGACGGATACCGTTGAATTTTGCTTGATCAACTCTTTAGAGCACGCTTTGTCTCATTGGCATTATCACGAGCAAATTTATGCTGAGCGTGACAGCGTGGAAGCACTGCGTGAAATCAGTAATGCCATTCGTTTCATTCGTCAAACATTGACTATTTTTGGCGGGATTGTCCCTCGTCGCGCGAGCGCGATTCTGCGCCAAGAGCTTAAATGGTTGGAAGAAGAACTGAGTTGGTTGGATGAGCATGCACACCTTGAAGAGCTTTTAGATGACAAAGGCAATGTGCTGCGCAAGTTGGATGCACGTAAGTTCTTAGTATCTGAGTTGACTCAGCAGTTACAAGAGTTGCCAAGCCGTGAAGAAGTGCTAGGGTTGCTCAATTCCGCGCGTTACACAGGGTTACTGCTGGATCTAAGCCGCTGGATCTTAGCGCGCGGTTGGCAGCCATTTCTTGATGAAAAAGCACGTGAAAAAATGGCAAGTAACATCATGCCGTTTTCAGTTACTCAGCTCGATCGCACTTGGGCTGAGCTAATGGAAGCTTTCCCAGCAGAGCGCGATTTGACGGCGCAAGAGTACGTTGATCAGCGTTATCGCTTATTGCGTAACCTCTATACTGGTATTGGTTTCGCGAGTTTGTATAACTCGGATGAGCGTAACAGCTTCCGTTTACCATGGGCGGATCTAGTGCATGGTATCGATGATCTGCTAATGCTGAACCACTTGCTCCCGTTGGTTGATATGCTGGAAGACGCAGAAAAAGAGCAGTTAGAACGCTGGTTGCACCGTCAAGAGCGCTCAATTTTGCATGCAATGGATCAAACCCGAGCGATCAGTGTGGAAGTTCAGCCTTATTGGCGTGAATGATCGTTCTGGTGATAAGAACAAAAAAATAGGACCGCATGGTCCTATTTTTTTGTCTCTGTTTTACGTTGTTGTAGCTCTTTTTCCATGAAATCGAGTCGTTCTAGTATTTGAGCTTGTTGGGTTAGGAGCTGCTCGAGCATACGTTCTTTATTGATTGAACTGTGCGTCTGTTGTTTCGTTGGGGCAGTAAGGATAGAGGTGATAAGACCCGAGATCATACCAAAGATACCCACCCCGCAAACAATGATGATGACAGCCAAAAACTTTCCTATGGAGGTCACTGGATAATGATCGCCGTAACCAACCGTTGAGATTGTTACAAATACCCACCACAAAGCATCGGCGCCAGTACGAATATTCGCTTCTGGGTTTTTCGCTTCGATAAACAGCATTGCACTAGAACCGAGTGTTATGAGGATAACCATCAATAGCAGTATAGAGGCGACCGTGGTTTCGCGGCGGTTTTCTTTGAGCTGATGCAAAATGAACTTTGACGAACGCAGTACTAATACCACTCGCATAATATGAAAAATACGAGCAAAGCGCAGGGGCTCTATCAATGGGATGCTCGCCACGAAATCTATCCAATGACGTTTAAGGAATAACCAGCGATCTGTGGACCGGATCAAATCAATGGTGAGCTGTAGTAGAAAAATACTACAGATTATGAAATCCAGACCGATAAGAACTTGACGGGTTTCGTGATCGATCGGGAAAAACAACAAGCCAGAGATCACAAATAGTGCCATAAAAGACAATATTAGTGACAACAGGCCCATCGGTCGTGTGCTGTCTTTGATATCATTGTTTTTCATACGAAGCTCAAAATAAATCGCGTAACCACGCAAAGCGCGAACATAACTATAAGTAATATAAAGATTATAGATAAAGACTATATAAGACTCGGTGGAGAACTGACAATGGAAAAGCTGGCATTTAAGCCATGGGAAAGGGTCATATCCGACATTCGACTGGTGCCTAAAATGGTCATGTTGATGGTCTTCAGTACTGTCCTGATCGTGGCAAAACAACTGTGGGACGCAAACACTTTTTACGACTCACTTTTAGCGGCGACACAAAACGCGCAAGTTGCCCAACAGCATTATGAAGCATACTTAACGCAAGTTGCTTGGCAAACCGCCTTATTGATAGTGGTTTTTGTCGTGCTCTTATTAGCGGCGGCTAGAGTGATGTTGCGTCAAACACAGTATTTGAGCGACGCGATCAAACTGATGGCGAGCAAGAACCTCTCTGTTCCATTTGGTATGGATTGTAAAGATGAATACGGAGACGTGGCACGTGAATTAGAAAAGACACGTCGACAATTGCACGATGTGATTCAAATGCAAATTAATGCGTCTGATGAATTATCAACGCTCACCGAAGTCATGACACTGAGCATGTCGGAAACGAAGGAATCGGCGCAAGAAGAGTTTAACGAAATTGATCAACTTGCTACGGCGATGAGTGAAATGTCGTCGACGGTCCAAACGGTTGCGGAACATGCCCAGACGGCATCTTCTCTAACAGAGCAAGCTTCCGCGCAAGCAATTTCTGGTCAGCAGTTCTTGCAAAGTACAATGGCGAAAATGAGTGAACTTTCGTCGGATATCGCTTTATCGGCACAAGCGGTTAACCAAGTTGAAGAACGTGTTGAAGCTATTGGTAGCGTTGTGGGGACGATTCAAGGCATTTCTGAACAAACCAACCTGCTTGCACTGAATGCGGCGATTGAAGCGGCGCGAGCTGGCGAGGCTGGGCGGGGTTTTGCTGTGGTTGCAGATGAAGTTCGTAACCTTGCCCAACGTACACAACAAGCGACGGTAGAAATTCAAGAGATGATCGCACAGCTGCAAACCAGTGCTGAATCTGCGGTAGAACTCATGGAAAAAAGCGTTGTAGAAGCGGCAGATGGAAACGAGCTGGTTTCTAATGCTGGATCTGAGCTCGATGGTATTGTTGGGCAAGTGACGCAAATCAATGACATGAACTTCCAGATCGCGACGGCGTCTGGTCAGCAAAGCAGTGTTGCAGAAGAGATGAGCCAAAACCTCACCAATGTACGTGAGTTGGTGGAAGCCTCAGTTGTTGTCGTTACCGAGCTGCTAGAAACCTCTGAAATGATGCAAAATAATGCAGGTGAGCTAGACAAGAAGATCAAATCTTTCCAAGTTTAATATTCGATCCCGAACTTTTGATAAAACGCCCACAAACCTTTTGTGGGCGTTTTTATTTGCTTTCAGTCTGGTATAAAGAATGAGTTACCGTGCTTTTCAAACAAGGAAGAAAAATGCAGCTGCCTTCGCCACTGATTTCTATCGCTGAATCTGCCGTACAAAACGCCCAAGACGCAGGTTATTTTCCCCTTTGGCCCGATGAGGTTGCGCAGCAATTTCGTTATGTGGCGGGCTTAAGCCAATTTATAACCGAAGCCATTCATCGCGATGAAGTCCTAGGCCGTGAGTTGCCAAGTATGTTAGCGCAGCCAAGTCGTCAGGAGTCTTACCGCTCACGTCTTGCTGAACTGTTGGAACAATGTCCTGATGAGATGTCTGGTCATCGCGTGTTGCGTCAGTTTCGCAACCGAGAAATGGTGTACATTGCGTGGAAGGATTTCACGCATGCATGGTCTCTAGAGACGTCTTTAAGCCACTTATCTGAGTTGGCAGAAGCGATGATTTTTGAAACCTATCAATGGCAATATCAAGTGTGTTGTCAGGAGTGGGGCACGCCAACAAGTGAGGACGGTGAAGTGCAGCCGATGTTAATTATCGGCATGGGGAAACTGGGTGGTGGCGAGCTAAACTTTTCTTCCGATATTGATCTAATTTTCACGTACCCAGAGAATGGTGAAACCCAAGGCGCACGCCGAAGCATTGCCAATGCCCAGTTCTTTACTCGTCTTGGTCAACGCATCATCAAAGCGCTCGACCAACAAACCTTCGATGGTTTTTGCTACCGCGTCGACATGCGGCTTCGCCCATTTGGAGAAAGTGGCCCCTTGGTTATGAGCTATGCCGCACTTGAAGATTATTACCAAGAACAGGGACGAGATTGGGAACGTTACGCGATGATCAAAGCTCGGGTGATGGGATGTGAGATGTACCCGCAGTATCAAGAGCTACGCCAAATGCTGCGCCCTTTTGTTTTTCGTCGTTATATTGATTTCAGTGCGATTCAATCTTTGCGTCGAATGAAGTCGATGATCAGTAGCGAGGTTCGCCGCCGAGGGTTGAATAACAACATTAAGCTAGGTGCGGGTGGCATCCGAGAAATTGAATTTATCGCTCAAGTTTTTCAATTGATTCGAGGTGGTCGAGAGCCTTCTTTGCGTAATCGAGGGCTGTTGGAAACGCTGCAAGGCATTGAAGAACTGGCATTGCTTACTCCAAAAGAAGTCAGCGATCTAGAAGCTGCATACAAGTACTTGCGTCAATTAGAAAACTTGTTGCAAGCAATGGCGGATAAGCAAACCCAGACAATGCCTGATTGCGAAACCGAACGCTTAAAGCTCGCCACTGCGATGAAAATGAGCTGTTGGGAGCAATTAATTGAGCAAACCCAGCAGCATATGGCAAATGTTCACCAAGTTTTTGAATCACTAATTGGTGATGATGAAGAAGACGAGGGGACTACCGTTGCTCGTCATTTTCATGAGCTATGGGATATGGCCGACAAACAAGACGTTCTTGAGCATATCTTGCAGCAGGATATTCAGATTGAAGACTTTGCTTCATGCGCGAAAACCATCATCAACTTTAAAACCGATCTGGCCAAAAAAACGTTAGGCCCACGTGGACGCGAAGTGCTCAATCGTTTGATGCCGAAAGTGTTTGATGCGGTCTTTGCCCATCCTGATGCACAGTTTGGTTTATCTCGTGTACTTCACTTGCTACACAACATCTGCACTCGCACAACTTACTTGGAATTATTGGATGAGCATCCAGCGGCTCTGGTGCAGCTCGTACGTTTGTGTACCGCAAGCCCAATGATTTCAGAGCAGCTGTCTCGTTATCCTATCTTGCTTGATGAGTTGATCGACCCTGCGCAGCTATACAATCCCATTCCATTAGACAGTTACCGTACAGAGCTGCGTGATTATTTGGCGCGTATTCCTGAAGATGATATGGAACAGCAAATGGAAGCGTTGCGTCAGTTTAAGCAAATTTGTATTTTGCGTATTGCAGCGGCAGATATTGCTGGCGCATTGCCAGTGATGAAAGTGAGTGACCATTTAACTTATTTAGCGGAAGCTATCGTTGATGCGGTGATCAGTCAGGCTTGGTTGCAAGTGTCTGAAAAGTACGGCGAGCCAACGCATGTGAAAGATCGTGAAGGTAAAGGCTTTGCTGTAATTGGTTATGGTAAAGTCGGAGGGTGGGAGCTCGGCTATAACTCCGATTTGGATATTGTCTTCATGCATGACTGCCCCGTCAATGTCTACACTGACGGCAAGAAAGAGATTGATGGTCGTCAGTTCTACCTTCGTTTAGCACAGCGTATCATTCATATTTTCTCCACTCGCACCGCTTCCGGTATTTTATACGAGGTCGATACCCGATTGCGTCCGTCCGGTGCATCGGGTTTGTTGGTTAGCCCAACAGACGCGTTCGACGACTACCAACATCAAGACGCGTGGACATGGGAACATCAAGCACTTGTCCGCGCGCGCATGATTTATGGTGATGAACCACTGGCAATTGCATTTCACAATACGCGGCATGATGTGTTGTGCAAAGCACGCGATCAAGCTGAACTGAAAAAAGACGTTGTCGAAATGAGAGAAAAAATGCGCGGTCATCTTGGGGGGAAAAAGCCAGGCCGCTTTATGCTCAAGCAAGATGTAGGTGGGATTACCGATATCGAATTTCTCGCTCAGTACCTAGTGCTCAACTATAGTCACGATAAGCCGAAATTGACGCGTTGGTGTGATAATGTGCGCATCTTTGAAACGCTCATTGCGCAAGATGTTATGGACGAAGACCAAGCAATGCAGTTGATACGTGCTTACACGACAATGCGAAACGAAATACACCGCCGAAATCTACTTAATTTAGACGCTGATGTGGTGGAAGATAAGTTTGTTGCCGAAAGGGAGTGGGTAAAACAGGCTTGGAATCAGTGGTTCAGTTAAGACCATATATTTAGCCTCGATAAGGGCTGTGATAAACTCACTTCGATTTAATTTTTGGAGACCAACAATGAAACCAATTCTACCTGATTACAACAGCGCTGGTGTGCTCATCATCGGTGA